>JBHEMD010000001.1:0-2997 GCA_046262735.1 Chthoniobacterales bacterium
TTCGCCAGCGCCATGCCGCAAATGCTGAGCGCGCTCGACTACTCGTTAGCCAAGCCGCGCCAGATCGTGATCGCCGGCCGGATAGAAAATAACGATACCAAAGCGCTGCTTCGTGAAGTCCATCGCCACTTCATTCCAAACAAAATCCTCATCCTCGCGGACGGCGGTGAAGGCCAAAAGTTTCTCGGGGAAACCAACGAAGCCGTCCGCACCATGTCACCGATTGATGGCAAACCCGCGGCCTACGTTTGCGAAAATTTCACCTGCAAAGCACCCGTGACCGATCCAAAAGCTTTGCGCGATCTTCTGTAGCCGCTTCGCTGGGCGAAGCGAACCCCGCCACTCCGGCTCGGAGCGCGCCGCACAGCCGCGCGGCTACAGCAAGTCTGCGATCTAGTACAACACCGCGAGCGCAATCGCCGCTGCCGCCGTCCGGTTCTCCACGCTCAACTTGCCGAAGATGTGCTCGACGTGTTTGCAGATCGAGTGATTCGAGACCGCCAGCTTCAGCAGCAGCTGCCAGCGCAAACGGATCCGCTTCGGCCATTCAAACGCCTTCGACCAGGATCATGTTCGTGCGCGCCGTGCGGTGGCGGAGTTTGCGCGGGTCGCGGTATTCCTCGCAGTTGAGCCATTCTTTGGCGCGCTCCATTGTGGGGAATTCAAGGATGACGATTCGCTTGGGCTGCCAGTCGCCTTCCAGCACTTCGGTCCCCCCGCCGCGGACGATGTATTTGCCGCCGTATTTGTGAACGGTCTCGGCGGCTTGCTTCTTGTATTCTTCGTAGCCGACCGGCTCCACAATATCGATTTCGACAATCACGTAAGCGGGCATTCCAAGACAGGATTAACAGGGTTGTGAGATTTGTCTCAGAAAAAATAAGGATTGGAGCGAGTGGGGCGAGCGACACGCACGGCAAAGCCGCAAGGGTAGCGGCATGAGAGCCGGGAGGATCGAATGTGAAAACAAGAACGCAGGAAAGAAGAATCGTGATTTTGCTTTTTCGCGCCGCGCGCCGTCCTTAAGATCGACAATGTGAAAGCGACACGTTTGTTCTGGATCATCGTAGCGATGTCGACGCCGCACCTCCTCGCGCAAAATCCAGCGGGACGTAATCCGGATGTGTCGAACAAGGCATTGATAACGAAGGCAACTCCGAGCATGCAAATGGCGGCGCTTCGGCAGCTCGCGGCCGATTACTACGCGTGGCGAAACGAAAATTATCCGGTGGCCAGCAGCGACCGCGGCTTGCACACCTGGGACGACCGATTGACGGATTATTCGCCGGCAAAAATTGCGGAGCGCGCGCGGCACGTACGTGAGCTGCTCAATAAAGTGCGTGCGCTCAAGATCGACAGTTGGCCGAAGGATGATCGGATTGACGCAATTCTTTTCTGCGCCCAGCTCGAGAACGTCGACTTCCAGGATCGCGTTTGGAAGTTCGAGCGAAACAATCCGCAGGTTTACGTCGGGGAATGCGTGAGCGGGATTTTTTCGCTGCTGAAGAAGGAATACGATACCCCGCGCAAACGCGCCATCGCGGCAACGGCGCGGCTCAAGCAGATGCCGGCGATGCTCAAGCAGGGCCTAACGAACCTGCAGAGCCCCGTGAAGCTCTATGCGAAGCTTGCGATTCAGTCGGCGCGCGCGATCGACCCCCTTTTGAACAAAAGTTTGATGGCACTCGATGTCGATCTTGCGCCTAACGAGTATGACGAATTCGTGAAAGCGCGCGATGCCGCAGTCGCCGCGGTACACGGGTACGCCGATGAGCTGGAGAAACGCCTGCCAAAAATGGTCGACTTCGCGCCGATGGGCGAAGCGAACTACAACTATTATCTCAAACACGTTTTGCTCCTGCCGCTGGACGCGCGCGAAGTGGAAATGATCGGCCGCGTGGAGAACGCGCGTTATCGCGCGCTCGAAGCGCTCCTGCCTGATCCAAAGCTCGCCGATCCCGATCCGGCGCGAGCGGCAAATATTCCGCCTGACCAGGAATCGTTCCTCAAGGCCTATGAGAGCCGCGAGGCCGAGATGATCAGTTTCCTCAAGGAACACAATCTCATCACTCTCCCGGATTATCTCGGACCGTTTCAGATTCGCCAGTTGCCTGAAGCATTTAAGCCGACGAGTCCCGGCGGGTTCATGAATCCGCCCGGTGTTTACGATAAAGATGCGACCGGGTTTTTCTTCATCCCGACCTACAACCCGCAGTCGAAGAATTTCTACATCCGCGCGGCCATTGAAGATCCGCGTCCGATTCTCGGCCATGAGGGTATTCCCGGGCATTTCCTCCAACTCTCGATCGCGAATCATTTGACCGACGAAATTCGCCGGCAACACGAGGACGGCGTCTTCGTCGAAGGGTGGGCGCTGTACGGCGAAGAGATGCTAATGCGCACCGGCCTCTATCCGAACAACTCACCGGCGCAGGGACAAATCCTTCGGCTGTCGCGTTATCGCGGCGCGCGCATCGGGGTTGACGTAAACCTGCACACCGGCCGGTGGAGCTTCGAAGAGGCGGTGAAATATTTCATGGAAGCGGGCGGGCTCGACCGCGAAGCGGCCGAAGGCGAAGCCGCGGGTGCGGCTTCAAGCCCCCACCAGAAGATCAGCTACATCATCGGGAAATGGCAGATCATGAATCTGCTCGGCCGCTACAAGGACAAACAGGGCGACAATTTCCGGCTCGGCCAGTTTCACGACGACCTGATCAAAAACGGCAGTCTGCCCGTCTCGGTGATCGAATGGATTTTGCTCGACGATCCGACGTCGATTGAAAAAGCATTGCACTGACCGATGGGGATGATGACAAACTCGGTCGCAGCCGCGGGCGCAAAGTCGATGAGACATTTCATCCGACCGTTGTCGATGTCGATGTTGCACCCGTGGGTTCTCTTGGGCAGCTGCCTGACAGGCCTCGTCTCCTGTGCCACCCACGAACGCTTCGCCGCGCCACCGCGTGTTCTGGAAGTTTATTCAGAGCGGCGCATTGC
>JBHEMD010000002.1:0-7777 GCA_046262735.1 Chthoniobacterales bacterium
TTCGCGACGCATCCGCGAGGCGTCCAAAACGATCCAGGAACGGGAAAGCGCTTTGCTCGCCCAGGCGCAGGAAGGTCTCAGTTCGATTCGAATGGTCCACGCGTTCGGGCGCGAGGAGTTCGAGGTCGGGCAATTCCATCGGCACGCGCAACAAAGTCTGGCGGCCAATCTGCGGCTGCAGCTGACCAACGTGAATAGCTCGCTTGTCATTAGCACACTGATGGTCGCCGCGACGGCGGCCATGTATTATGTCGGGACTCTGCACGTGCTCGACGGCCGATTGACACTCGGATCGCTACTCGTTTTCAGTGCGTATCTGTTGATGCTCTACCAACCGCTCGAATCGCTCACCTATACGGCATGGGCAATGGAAGGCGCCGCGGCCGGGGCAAAACGCTGCTTCGAAGTGTTGGATCGGCAGGACGATGTGCTCGATGCGACCGACGCAGTCACGATCACGAAAACGCAAGGCGCGCTCCAGTTTCGAGATGTCGCGTTCGCCTATGATCACGACCGGCCGATCCTGGAAGATGTCGATCTTACGATCTCGCCGAACCAAATCGTCGCGCTTGTCGGCGGGACTGGCGCAGGTAAGAGCACGCTGCTCAGTCTGGTGCCGCGATTTTACGATCCGACGCAAGGCGTTATCACGCTCGATGGCCGCGATTTGCGCAGCATTACGAAAAAATCGTTACGCGCGCAGATCGGCATTGTCCTGCAGGACACGCTGCTTTTTTCAACGACGGTGCGCGAGAATATTGCATATGGTCGACCTGACGCGACGGACGAGGAAATCATCGAGGCGGCACGGCGCGCCCAGGCTGATGAATTCATCCGGCAGTTAGCCGAGGGCTATGGAAGCCAGGTGGGTGAACGCGGCGCGCATCTCAGCGTCGGCCAACGGCAGCGGATCGGGATCGCGCGCGCGTTCTTGAAAGATGCGCCGGTGCTGCTGCTCGATGAGCCGACCTCGGCGCTCGATCCGGCGACTGAAGCGGCGATAATGGAAACCATCACTGGGTTGATGCGCGGCCGGACAACGCTGATCGCCACACATCGGCTGGCGGCGATTCACGATGTCGATCAAATCATTGTGCTCGAGCGTGGCCGGATCGTGGAAAAGGGACGCGGGCCGGATTTAGTCGCGCGCGGCGGCGTTTACGCCGAGCTTTATCGCGCCGGAAAATTTCAGACATCATGACCTGTCATTCTGAGCGGAGCGAACAATCTCTGAATGCCCTGTTGTGCATCGCTAGGAATAAGGATCAGAGATGTTTCGCTTCGCTCAACATGACAACTTTATGAGCAACGTCCGTCAAGATCGACACGTGGAAGAGGATTGGTGGGCGCACCCGATACCGCCGAACGTTGAGTTCGGGGAAGGGTTCTATTGCGAGACAGCCCAAATTTTTCGGATGCTGCGCAACAAGAAGCCGGGCGCGGTCGTGATCGGCAAACATGTCTCGTGCTACGCCGGTTGCTCGTTCGCGCTGGGTGAAAACGGCCAATGCACGATCGGCGACTTCAGTCTGCTCAACGGCGCGCTCATCATGGCCGAGGAAAGGATCGACATCGGTTCTCATTGCCTGATCTCGTGGAACGTCGGCCTCGCCGATTCCGATTTTCATCCTCTGGAACCGGCCCAGCGCATGGTCGATGCGCAGGCGCTCGCGCCGTTTTTCGAGAACCGCCCGCAGCGCCCGCGATTGAAAACCGCGCCGATCAAGATTTGCGACAATGTCTGGATCGGGATGAACGCGGTGATTCTGAAAGGCGTGACAATCGGCGAGAACTCGGTCGTGGCCGCGGGATCGGTCGTCACGAAAAGCGTTGAGCCAAATACGGTGGTGGCGGGGAATCCGGCGGTGGTGGTAAGGGAGCTTTGAATCGTGACTGGTGACTGTGATTAGTGAATTGTGCCCGTCCGCTATTCACTGATCACAATTCACAACCACCGCCTCGTTAATGAGGAAGAAAAAGAAAATCGTGGTGATGGGCTTCATGGGCTCGATCCCGATCGCGGGGGTGATCTGGCAGCACATCCACTACATCGTCGGTCTGCAGCGGCTCGGGCACGACGTTTACTACATCGAAGATTCGGCGCGGCTGCCTTACAATCCCGAGACGTTCGAGGTAACGAATGAGTTCGATTATGCGGCGCACGTGCTGAAGCGGCTCGCCCGCGAGTTCGATTTCAAAAATCGCTGGGCATTTTGCGCGCGCTATCTCAAGCATCATCCGACGGCCGGGTTGCCGTTGAAAAAGATCCGGCAGCTTTATCGCGACGCCGACGCGATCCTGAACATCTGCGGCGCGCAGGAGTTCAACGACGACCTGCTCGTCAGCGACCGCATCGTGTATGTGGAGAGCGACCCGGGCGTCGAGCAAATCAAGGTTGATAACGGCCGAAGATCGACAATCGAATATCTCAGCCGACACTGCGCGCTCTTCACCTTTGGCGAAAACGTCGGCACGAAAAAATTTCCGGTCCCGTTGCACGGGTTCAAATGGCAGCCGACCCGCCAACCGGTGGTGCTCGACTTTTGGCGAACGAATCGTTCCCCTCCCCGCGCGGCGGTTTTCACTTCGGTCGCGAATTGGTCAACCAGCCGGATCAAAGACATCACCTGGCGCGGCCGGAAATATCTCTGGAGCAAATCGCGCGAATTTCTACGATATGTCGCGGCGCCGAAAAGAGCCGGCGAACCGTTCGAGCTGGCGACGAACATCAAGGACGCGCGGACGCGCGCGCAATTTTTGCGTGACCGCTGGCGGTTGCAATCGCCACTGCAAATGAGCGTCGACTACTGGCTGTATCGCGATTACATCCAGCGCTCCAAAGGCGAGTTCACCGTCGCGAAAGATCAATATGTCCGCTTACGGACCGCCTGGTTCAGCGATCGCAGCGCGTGCTATCTCGCTGGCGGACGGCCGGTGATTATTCAAGAGACCGGCTTTACCGATCATTACGGCGGCGATGCCGGCCTGCTCAGCTTCCGCTCACTGGGCGAAATCACCGAAGCGGTGACGATGATAAATGCTGATTATGCCAAACACTCACGCGCCGCGCGCGACATTGCGCGCGAAATCTTCGACGCGAAAAAAGTGTTGTCCTCACTATTGAAGCGCGCCGGGGTTTAATCGCAGCAGACTGCGTCGTCCCTCACCTCAATCCTCTTCCTGATGGGAGAGGAGGACGCGACAGCGTAAGGCGATGACGAACATCGATTCAGTCGTAGCCTGATTTGCTTTCTGGGAAGTTCGTTTATCTTGCGGACTTCGCGGAATGAAACGGTTCCTGATTTTTGGCTGCGCGCTCTTGGTCGCTGGATCGACATTGCACGCGCAGCAAGAAAACACGCCCGCGCCGGTTCCGGCTGAGCCGAAGCCACCGGGCGCGGTGACAAAACCGACGGCGCCGGCGCCACAAACGGTCATTGCGGTGCCGGTGGCGCCGACGAAGCCCAACGGCCCGGTGCAGAAAAGTCTCGTCCGGATCACCGCAACGGAAGTGGAACCGGATTATCGCGCGCCATGGAATGCGGGCTCGCTGCAACGCGGCGTGGGCGCCGGTTTCGTCATCGAGGGCAACCGCATCATGACCAACGCGCACGTCGTGAGTAACAGCCGCTATCTCACGGTCGAGCGCGACGGCGACCCAAACAAATATCCGGCGCGAGTGAAATTCATCGCGCACGATTGCGACCTGGCGCTGATCACCGTGGACGCGCCGAATTTCTTCAAGGACATGGTACCGCTGAAATTCGGCGGGATTCCGGCGCTGGAATCGACTGTTTCGGCTTACGGTTATCCAATCGGCGGGGAACGCATGTCAGTCACGGCCGGAATTGTCTCGCGGATCGATTTCCAGCTTTACACGCACTCCTCGATCGACCAGCACCTCGCGATTCAGATCAGCGCCCAAATCAATCCCGGCAACAGCGGCGGCCCGGTAATGCAAAATGCGAAAGTCGTGGGCGTCGCGTTCCAAGGCTACAGCGGCGATATCGCGCAGGGCGTCGCTTACATGGTGCCCACGCCGGTCATCCGCCGCTTCCTTAAAGACATCGATGATGGTCATTACGACAAATATGTCGATCTTGCGGTGGGCTACTCGAAATTGCAGAACCCGGCGCAGCGAAGATTTCTCGGGCTCAAGGACAACGATCGCGGGGTGCTCGTGAACACGGTCGTAGCGGCTGGCCCGTGTGCGGGAATTTTGCACGAAGGCGACGTACTGCTCACGATCGATAATCACCCGATTGCAAGTGACGGAAACGTCGAGCTCGAAGGCGAGCGCGTCGAAATGCCCGAGATCGTGGAACGCAAGTTCAAAGGCGACACGGTTAAGTTCGACGTCTGGCGCGACAAACAGCCGCTCAGTGTGACGGTGGCGTTGAGCACGGTTTGGCCTTATCTGATTCAGGGACACAGTTACGATGTGCGGCCGCGCTATGTCCTTTACGGCGGCTTGCTCTTTCAACCGCTCAACCTCGACCTGGTGGAGGCCTATCAGCCGTCCGATCTGCGGTTGCGCCATTTCTTCGACTACTTTGTTCTCGAGCAGATTTACCTCGAGCACCCCGATGTGATCGTCGTGACAAATATTCTGCCCGATCCCATCAACACGTATTTGTCGGCTTATCGCGGGTCGATTGTCGATCAAATCAACGGTCGCAAGATCCGCACGCTTGACGAGCTGGCGGCGGTGTTGGCCGAGCCGGCGGAGCATTTCGTCTTCAAGATGATCGGCGATGGTCCGCCGCTGGTGCTCGATCCCAAGCAGGTGGAAGGAGCGCGTGAACGGATCAAAACGCGCTACAACGTCGTGCGCGAACAGAACCTGCGCGAACAGACAGTCGCCAGCGCGCCCGCCGACGAGAAGAAGAGCTAGTCATATGCGAAGAGATTTGCTCATCAGTTTCGGCGTGGTCCTGCTCACGGCCACGGTCGCGGTCGGGAAGAAAGAGCCGATACCTGTCGCCAAGGAAGCAAAGCAAAAGCCGCTTTCACTTGTGCGCGTCAACGTGACCGGCCAGCCGTATGATTATTTTCGACCGTGGCAAAAGAAAGCGCCGATCTCAAAGCGCGCGCTTGGCGCAGTCCTTTCCCAGGGCCGGGTCCTGGTGACCGCAGATTTGGTCGCGAACCAGAACTATGTGGAACTGGAGCGCGCAGAGTCCGGTGAGAAAACCGCGGCCAACGTTGAAGTGATCGATTACGAAGCCAACCTGGCGTTGCTCGAGCCGGCGGAGAAAAGTTTTCTCGACGGCATCACGCCATTGGAAATCGCGAGCGATACCGTGGTCGGCGATCGCCTGGCGGCGTGGCAACTCGAGCCCACCGGCGCGCTTATCGCCACTGAAGGTTTGGTCACGACCATTCAGATGACGCGCTACCCAGCTGATGTTGGCCAGTTCCTGACCTACCGCATCAGCATCACGATGCAGTATCGGGAAAATAGTTACACGATTCCGGTCGTGAAAAATAACAAGCTCGCCGGTCTTTTGCTGCGCTACGATCCGCGCGCGCAACTCGTCGATGCGATCCCGGCACCAATCATCGCCCATTTTCTCAAGGACGCCGAGAAGCAGCCGTATGAAGGCTTCCCTTCGGCGGGGTTTTCATTTTTCCCGACGCGCGACCCGCAATTGCGCGTTTTCGCCGGCGAGACGGGCAAGCCGGCCGGAGTTTATGTGACGCGGGTGGAACCGAACATGCCCGCGGCCAAAGCCGGTCTGCAGGTCGGTGACATTGTTACCTCGATTGCCAATAACGCGATCGACGAAAACGGCAATTATGTCGATCCGCTCTATGGCAAGATAGATTTCACCAATCTGCTCACCAGCTACGCGTTCAGCGGCGACACGGTGCCATTCGACATCCAGCGCCACGGCACAGCGATGAAAGTAAACGTGACCCTCGAACATCGCGCGCCGAAGGACTACGTAAGCGCGCCTTACATGATCGATCAGGCCCCGCCCTATTACGTGCTTGGTGGAATCATTTTCCAGGAGTTGTCCCGCCAGTATTTGAAGGAATGGGGACCGAACTGGCAAAAGGAAGCGCCGCAAAGATTCGTTTATCTCGACCGATTCCAATCGGAATTGTTTCCCGAAGGCCATCGCAAAATCGTTGTGCTCAGTCAGGTGCTTCCAGCAAATACGACGCTCGGTTACGATGAGGTCGCCTATCTGACCGTCACGAAAGTGAACGGAAAAGAAATCAACTCGTTGCACGATCTGGCCGAAGCGGCGAAACAACCGCTCGAAGGCGGGTTTATCAAGATCGAAACCGTGGAAGACCCGAAGCAACTCGAGCTCGATGCCGGTCAAGTCGCCGCAGACGCGGCCGGCCTCCAGGAAAACTACGGAATCCCGTCACTGCAACGACTCGAATAATTGTAGGGCAAGCGCTCCGCTTGCCCGCCCCTCGTTAGGCAGGCGGAGCGCCTGCCCTACAACAGCTGGTCAGATCAAATCTTTCTCGAGCAGATACAAATAGAGAATCGCCATCGCATCCGTTTTGGACGGCGTCGTGTTGTCGTATTCGGCGGTTAGCTCGTAGCGATGGTCGCGGAAGATCGGTATGCCATCGATGGACTTGATCTCGTCCACTCGTGCGACACCAACTCGATTGGGCCAATCTTGCGAATTAAGCCGGAGAACGGTTTGGCCCGTCGTCAGATCGCGCAGTTCCATTCCGTGCGCAAACGGGTGCACATGAATGGTGGCGTAATGGATGGTGGTGTTGAACGGCAGATTTAATTGGGGCGTGATCTCGGTTTTGTAGACATGATGTCCGGGCGCGACGATCCAATGGTTGACGAGCCCGTCGCCGGGCTGGAACTCGGCGCAGCCCGCGCCGAGGTGCTGCGTCGCCGAAGTTGCCATGCACTTCGGACCCATCTCTCCTGACGGATCCTTCGGCTGCAAAACATAGAGCGCCCGGCGAAAGAGCGCTTTGCTCGGCGCGCCCGGCTCGCCCGCTGCAATCGTGTGCACCTTCGTGCGCATCCGAATGTTCAACACTTCATTCTGCGGATTCAGGTTCAACGACATCGTTAAATAATCGAGCGGCGCGTCGGCGGGTATAGGCACACCGAAACCCTGCGGCAGTTCAATCGATCGCCGTCCCGGCGCGAGCGTGAATAACCGCCAGTCGAGGTGCGTTTTTCCACCGAAGCGCTGATTAACTTCACGCGGTGTGGCGCCGTGCTCGGCGAAGGTGAGGTTGGAGTGACAAAAAAATTCCTGCGAGACCGGCTTCTGCTCGTTGGCATCGACAACTTCTGTCTCCAAGCCAGTAACCCACTCGACGCGAGCTTTGTCGTTCGCCCCGACACGAATGCCGCTCGCAATCGACATCGGCCCCTCCATCGACCGATAAATCTTGTCGAGCCGATACGGCTCGGACGTGAGCGTGAGCGAGTTCTTTGCTTGGCTGGCCGGATCAGGCCGTGTCAGCGAATAAACCGCCGGCCCCGCGAGTAGGCCCGCCATAGCCAAAAGAGCAAGTTGCCGCCGCCGCATGCACCTCCATTGGCAGCAAAGCCTGTGCCGATGGGCGTCTCCAGCGAGAGGGCGCTCAGCCGCGGCTGGCGGCGGCGAAAATCTTCACAACTAACCGATAATTGATAACGATGAACTCGCGTCTGCGCACCGCTCAGCGGCCTGCTCCGTGTTTGGTTTTACGGATGTTGACT
Organism: Chthoniobacterales bacterium; assembly: GCA_046262735.1. GTDB lineage: Bacteria > Verrucomicrobiota > Verrucomicrobiia > Chthoniobacterales > UBA10450 > AV17. The sequence continues at coordinate 7,706 of JBHEMD010000002.1, forward strand.
GCATCGCCTCGTTAGATGAACTGGAGTCATCTTCGCGTGGCAGGCGCCATCGTAAATGTGATGGGGACATCG
>JBHEMD010000003.1:0-9332 GCA_046262735.1 Chthoniobacterales bacterium
ATGCACCAAGCCAGCCGGGTGAAGGAGGGGTAATCCTTCGGGTGCAGTGGAACGGCCGACCCGAGCGCGACAAAATAGGCGGGCTTTGCGTAAGGCTCAGTCCCGCCGTTCTCAAGATCGACATCCAGCTCGGCAATGAAATTGTCTCTCGGTTCGGGCTTTTGAAAGAAGAACTTCTTTCGGACAACGACGCGCTCGGGCGTGGTGTACTCAAACTGCACAACCTCCCCCTGGCGGGTGAGTTTGTATTCCGGCAGCGCGGGAGCAGCCGGATCATCGATGATCGCACCGATCGGCGCGTGGTCCGGCGAGTTCAGGATGACGCGGCGATCCTGTTCGGCTTTGTGATTGAGCAGGACCGCTTCGGCAATGCCGCCGCCCCGATTAGTCAGACGCAATTCGACGTCGGCGTTCCGCAGCGTCTCGATCTTCTCCTCGAAGGGCGCGACTGTCGCGGCTGGTGTCGCCGATGGCGATGGAGACGCCGTCGGGCTAACGGCCGGACCCGGTGTCGGGGAAAACGGCGTCGCTGTGGCGCCCGCCGGCGCGCTCGCGGGCCGCGCCTGCTGCATCTGCTTGGAGATATAAATTTCCCACAGAACCAGCCCGATTACAGAAAGGCCAATGGCAATCCAGGCGGTTCGATCCATAAAAGTTCACGCTCTCGTTATTCGCAGAGCCGGCCGGCAAGAGCACGACTCGAGCGTGGCGGCACCGGGTCGTGCCCTCGCCCACCCCATGGATGGCAGCGCGCAATCCGTTTCAAGCCGAGCCAGCCGCCTGAAAAAACGCCGTGCGTCTCCACTGCTTCCAAAAAATAAGCCGAGCAACTCGGCTCAAATCGGCAGCCGGCGTCGGCGCCGGTTAACAAGCGGAGGAGCGGCGAGAGGGTCCATTGATAAAAGCGAATCAAAATGCGGACGAGGAGAAGCATCAGGCGGCTAGAATAGAAGCGCGTTTTGCGAGGCGCAACCACTCATCTTCCAATTGCCGATAGGTGGCGTGCGCTGCGGCGGCGCGCGCGATCGTCACAACCCACACGCCCGCGCCGATTTCATGTTGATTGCGTCGCACGATTTCCCGCAACCGCCGCCGCACACGATTGCGCACAACCGCGCGGCCGATTCGTCGCGACGTGATGAAGCCGGCCCGGAAATCGCCGGTCCCGCCCTCGCTGAGCACGCCGAGCACCAGCGTCTTGCCGCGCTCAGAGCGGCCTTGTTGGCGAACTCGTTCGAATTCCGAAGCGCGTTTTAAACAGCGCGCTCGCGAAAACGAAAGCGAAGAGCGCCCCACAGTGGTTGTCGATCTTGCAGGCGATGCCGGTCCTCGGCGCGCGTACAGCAAAAATCTTCCCTCACATGCGCGAGGGAAGATTTTGCAAGCTTGACCTGCCCGGCTTAGGGCGAAGGCGACGTCGTCACATTGATGTCCGTCTTCGTTTCGGACTTGTTCTCAGTCGCCGGAGAGGGATTCACAATGGTGGTATTGCTCTCCTTTTTCTCGGTCTTTTCTCCTCCGGCAGGTGGAGTGACCGTAGTTTCCTTTTGTTCGCAGGCCGTCAGGAGTGCGGCACTTGCGAGGATGCAGATGTATTTTTTCATAGTGTTGGAATCGAGTTTAGAGCTCAGGGCGTGGGTGATGTCGCGGGCGACTCTGGCGCGGCCGGCGCAACAGTGGCTTCCGGGGCTGCCGTCCCGGCGGGACTGGCCGCGGGCGTAGCGGTTTCGGTTTTTTGTTCGCAAGCGACGAGTAAAGCGGCGCTTGCCAGGATGCAGATGTATTTCGTCATGATAGGTTTGGTTGAGAAAGCCATATATGCAGCCAATCCTGAATCGCGGCAAGCGTCCTTTTCGGTCTTACTCAATCAGAATGGCGGCTCGTATTTCATTTCGTGCGCTTCGGCGACGGCCTGACAGGTGAGCCGGCCGCCGCGCGTGTTGATTCCGCCGGTGAGCGCAGGATTTTTTTCGCACGCTTCTTCCAAGCCACAATCGGCCAGCAACTGGACATAGCGGAATGTGACGTTGGTCAGCGCCTGGGTAGAAGTGCGCGCGTAGGCGGCGGGCATGTTCGCGACACAATAATGCGTAACGCCTTCCTCGATGTAAACCGGGTCGAGATGCGTGGTCGGGCGCGAAGTTTCGGCGCAACCTCCCTGGTCGATTGAAATGTCCACGAAGACGCTGCCGCGTTTCATTTTCCGCAACATCGCCCGCGTGATTAGTTTTGGCGCCTTCGCTCCGGGCAGTAGCACCGCGCCGATCAACAGATCGCAGTCGCTCATCAATTCGAGCAGGTTCGCCTCGCTCGAGAAAAGGGTGTTTGTATTCTTCATTGCCAGGTCGAGATAGCGCAGCCGCTCAAGATCGACATCGAGAATGGTGACGTTCGCGCCGAGACCGCTGGCCATGCTCGCGGCATTCACACCGGAGGTGCCGCCGCCAAGCACCACGACCGAACCCGGCAACACACCCGGCACACCACCCAGCAACACGCCGCTGCCGCCGTTGTATTTAGCGAGGAAATTTGCCCCCATCACCGCCGACATTCGTCCGGCGATTTCGCTCATCGGCTCGAGCAACGGCAAGCGATTGCCAACCTGGATCGTTTCGTAAGCAATGCCGGTCACGCCGGATTTGAGCAACGCTTCGGTGAGCGTTCGGCTGGCGGCCAGATGCAGATAGGTGAAGAGGATCTGGCCTTTCCGTAACAACGGATACTCGGATTTGAGCGGCTCTTTCACTTTTACGATCATGTCGGCGCGCGCAAAAACTTCCGACGCAACATCGACAATCTCCGCTTCAGCCCTGGCGTATTCCTCGTCGGTGTAACCGGAACCGACGCCCGCATTCTTCTCGACCAAAACGCTGTGACCGCGGCGGACGAGCTGTGCGACCGCCGAGGGGAGCAACGCGACGCGCTGTTCCTGCTCCTTAATTTCTTTCGGAACGCCAATGATCATAAGCCGAGTGATTAGCGAGAAGTGAGAAGTAGAACGCAAGCGAAATTACTTCTCACTTCCACCTCTCACTAGTTCAACGACGGATCATCCGGAGCCGCCGCGAGCATCTTGTACCAGGGACCGAGGCCGCGCATGAGGTCGAACCACAACTGCGCCAACCGGTCGAAGCGCAGAAGGGAGCGAGTCGGCTTTTGCACGAGCCAGGCTTTTTGTTTCAATTCGGCTTCCAACTGGCCTGCTTCCCAACCCGCGTAACCGACGTACGCGCAGACGGCTGGTGTGTCTGCACTGTTTGCATCGATTGCGCCGTCGGTCGTCACATTGTGGTTGAGCCTGAGCCCGCTGCCCTTTTTCCATTCAAACGCCGCGAAGATGAGCTGGTCTTTGCCCACCGGCCCACCGAGAAAAACCGGCACATCGGCCAACCCAGGCGGAGGCATCTCCGTCATCAGCTCGACGACCTGCTTCTCCAGCGGGCGATTAATAATAACGCCGAACGCGCCATCGTTTGGATCGTGCGCCGAAATGAAAAGCACGGTCCGCCGAAAATTTGGGTCGAGCATATTGGGATGAGCAATTAACAATGAGCCGGCAAGGCTTTTTGCTTCTTCGCCCTCGGGATCGCGCATCCGATTAAAATACGGCGAGCGCGGGCGGTGCAAGCGGGTGCGCCAAGTCGTGCCAACTCCTTGCCTGCATACCAGCCCGGGGTAAGCGCCTCAGAATTTTGTTGCCACCGCCCTCAATATCCGCTAGTAGCAGGCCAGTTTTCGGAAAGAATGTTCTAGGGGGAACAGCCGCCCTTCACGTCCATCGGACGTGGGGGGCGGTACTTTTTTAATGACGAAGCCCTAATGTCGAATGACGAAGGAATGTCGAACTGTTGAAAAACTAACCTCGTCGTTCGAGCTTTGGCATTGATTCGTCATTCGTCATTCGTCATTCGTCATTCCTGCGCCGGCCGTTTCTCGTGGCCGGCCGCTTTTACGCTCATTGCCCTCATCATTGCGTCGTTGATCGGCTTTCTCGTCTATCGGACCGAGACCTGGCCGATGCGCACGGCGCATCAAGGAATCAGTGAAGCCGAACGCGTCGCCGCCAGTGTGCGCGATGCGTTCGTAAGCATCGCCCATTTGCAGCCGCGGATCAGGGTGAACGACCGCGTCTATCTGGAAGAGACGACGCCGACGAGCGAGTTCGCGGTCATATCCCGGCGTATTGAAGTCGAGCACGAGCTCGTGCATTCGTGGCTCGGCAGCTCCAAACGAGTGAAGCTCCATGGCACCTTTGCGATTAAAGCCGGGTTCGATTTAAGCCAGGGACTGGCGGTTGACGTGCGGCCGGAGGAGATCGTCATCCGGTTGCCCCCTGCCCAGCTCCTCGGCACCGAACAGGAGCAGCTCGAGGTCCTCGTATTCGAAAACGGCTTCTGGAACCGGATCTCCGCCGATGATGTCCAAAATGAGTTGTCGATCTTGCCTCACCTCGCCCGCGAAAAAGCGCTGGCCAGCAATTTGCCGGCCGAAGCCGAACGCAGCCTGCAACAGCAACTAAAGGAGCGCATTCACACCGAACGGCCACTGCGGTTGCTCTTCACCGCTTCGGCAAAGAAGGATTGAAGCGCGCGCGATGGCACTACTTCGGCACCGGATTTCGGTCCTCGTAGTGGCTGGCGTGCTCGTGCTTCTCTGCCTGTTCGCTTTTTTCTCGGTGCCCTTCGTCGTTTCGAATGCGCTGCGCTTCTGGCTGTCGTGGAAGGCGCGGCAGGAACATCTCTCCTGTCAGATCGACAAGATTGAGGCGCCGTTTTTGCGGCCCGTCATTGTGCGCGGTTTGCGACTACAGAGTGAGCGCGAGGCTGCTTTTCAAATCGACGCCCGAGTCGCACAGATCGAGCTCGCTTTGAATCTGGGGGCGATCGTCTTGCCCGGCGGCGGTCGGGCCATTTCGCATGTGGCGATCGATGGACTGCGGATGGAGATCAGCCGCGGCCACTCGGCAGAAACATCCCTCAGCCAGGCTGCGTGGGCCACCTTGCAAAGATTGCTGCCCGGCAGTTTTGACTTTGAGCGGATCAATCTGCGAATCGAAACCGGTCGCGCCGTCATATTGCTGCGCAATGTCTCGGTTTCAGGAAACGAAATCGAAGCCGGCCGCTTTGCGAGCGATCAGATCATGCTTATTTCGCCGTGGTTTCGCCAGAGCTTTTCCCAACTCCGCGGCGCCACGAAATGGGAAGGAAATAAGCTCACTGTCGCCGGACTAAGTCTGGCCTCGGGTCTCGATTTGCCCTCGATCACTACGGACCTCTCTCAAATGGACCGGCAGACCGTTGGACTGGATTTCGATGTGGAAGTTTCCGGCGGGAAAATTCGCGCCGACGTTGCGCACACGTGGCGGCCGGGCGGAGTGGAGTGGAATGTCGTCGCATCAGCCAGCGATATTTCGCTGGCTCAAACGGCGGAGGCGCTCGGGTTCGCCGAGCGCCTCGGCGGACTGCTGCACGCGTGCAACGTTACTTTCCGAGGCAATCTGCTCGATCCGACGGGCGCGACCGGTTGGCTGTGGACGGAGGTGAGCGCGCCCGCGTGGCGTGATCGCGCCGCCGACGTGGTGATGCTGGGCGCCACGCTCACCAATCGGGAAATACACATTCAGCAGTTCTATGTGCAGCAAGGTTCAAATGAGCTGACTCTCAGCGGAGAAGCATCCTGGCCCGGAAGCTGGGCGCACTGGCTGGGTGCCAACTTTGCCGGCGATGTCTCTGCCTCGATCGTAGACCTGCGCGATTTTGCCGGCCTCCTCGGCGCAAATCGCGAACATTTCGCGGGCGCGCTCACCGTCGAAGGCACGGTCACCGCGCGGGCGCGCAGCATCAGCGGCCACTTCACCGCCAATGGTTCGGGCCTGACCCTTTTCGAACAACCGGTCGATCTGCTCAAAGCGGATCTCAATCTCAAAGCTACCGAGCTTGAAATTGAGGCCTTCGAGCTGACTCACGATCAGGATTTCCTGCGCGTCACCGGCAAGATCGACATCTCGCACGGGCAGGATTCGCACGGCACCATCGCCGTTTCTCTGCGCGATCTCGCAAATTACATCCGGACTGCGCCGATCGCCTCGGCGCTGACCGCGCAGCTCAGCTTCGATGGCGGCAACGGCTTTATCGAATCGCTTGAGCTGCGCGATGGCCCGCTTGCCATCGGCTTCGGCGGCACGGTCGATTTTGCCAGTCTGCAAAACTTCGGCATCACGCTAATTCCCACTGATGTCCTGTTCGATCTCGGCTGGACGAGCGATTCCGAGTGTGCGAGCGCGGTTGAATTTTTGCCCGCGCCAGGGCCGGAGAAATTCCGGCCCCAGATCGAAAAGATCGATTTGCACGGAGACGTTTTGACCGGTGCCTGGCGCGTCGCGCTGCGCAAACGCGCCGGGCCAGACCAGGAGTGGCCGCTTTGCGCTCGCGGCCATGGTCAGGCGCTTAAAATCGGCGTAGCTGATCGAGCAACTGCGGAGTTCAGCCAGTCGAGCTTGCGCACTTTTCGCAGCGGCGAAGGGCGCACGCTCACTTTACTGCCGGATCGACCGTAACCTCGCGGAACTCGCCCTTGTTCGTGACGAGCCAGCGCGCCAGTTTTTTTTCTAAGTCCCGCGTCAATTGAATGTGAAGATCCGCCCCCGCATCCATCCGCAGCGCCGGGCCGCTCGTGCGATCGAATAACAGCCGCACCGGCCGCGGCCCCGGCGAGCGCGCCAGAATTTCGCGCACTTCGCGCAGTTCTTGGCTTGTTGTTGCGGGCGAAAAGCGGAGAAGCACGGGCGATTGTTCAAACCCGCCTCCGACAGCCGTCGCCAGCGCGGTTTCTTTCGGCATCGTCAATCTTTCGCTCGAAGCCACCGCGCCGTTTGGCTTGTCTGCGCCAAGCGGTTTCACTTTCTGCGCGATCGCGCGCGGCGCATCGCCGCGCGTGTCAATTGTGGCGTGGAGCTCGATCACCCGCCCCGCCGTCAACGCATCGGAGACCTTCGTGTAAACATCGTTCCAGATCACCACTTCGAGCGTTCCGGTCAGGTCTTCAATCCAGACGACCGCAAATGGTTTGCCCTCTTTGCGGGTGAACTTTTTTTCAACCTGCACGATCACGCCGGCGGTTTTGAACAGGGCGCGATCGTCGAGTTCGCCCAGCGACGCGACCGCCTGATAGTTTTTCCCGGCAAAAAGATTGGCGTATGCATCGAGCGGGTGGCCGCTGACATAAAAACCGAGGAGCTCTTTTTCGTAGAAAAGTTTTTCGTGTTCGCCCCAGGGCAGCACCGTGCGTTTTCGCATTGAGGTGATCGGCGTCGCCTCGTCGAACAATGAGACCTGTCCAGCCGCGCGGTCGCGATGGGCCGCCGCCGAGCACGCCAGCGCCTCATCGATCGAGACAACAAGTTCGGCGCGATCGCGTCCGGTAAAATCGCAGGCGCCCGCTTTGACCAGGCTCTCGAGCATTTTTCGATTTGCGATCCGCGAACCGAGGCGGCCACAAAAGTCTTCGAGCGACTTGTAGTCCCCTCCCTGCTCGCGTTCCAGGATCGACATCTGCATGGCGGCCTCGCCCACGTGCTTGATCGCGGCCAGCCCATAACGGATGGCGCTCAATGTGGGAGCGGTTTCAGTGCCGCGACTGTCGGGACGCTGAGGTCCCTCCCACATTTCCGGAATAAATTTCAATCCACTTTTGTTCATGTCCGGCGGCAGGATCGCGATGCCCATCCGTTTGCATTCGCCCACGAACACCGAAATTTTTTCCGTGTTGCTGATTTCATTGCTTAACAATCCGGCCATAAACTCGACCGGGTAGTGCGCCTTGAGATACGCGGTCTGATAGCTGATCACGCCATACGCAGCGCTGTGACTCTTGTTGAATCCGTAACCGGCGAATTTTTCGAGTAAATCGAAAATGGCGTTGGCTTTTTTTTCCGGGATCTTGTTCGTGCGCGCGCAACCCTCGATGAAGTTCTTGCGCTCCTTCGCCATTTTTTCCTTGTCCTTTTTGCCCATGGCGCGGCGCAACAGATCGGCCTGGGCGAGCGAGTAGCCGGCGAGTTTGCTGGCCGCGGCCATGACTTGCTCCTGATAAATCATCACCCCGTAGGTGTCGGCGCAGATTTCTTCGAGCAGCGGGTGAAGATACTTGATCGGCGCGGTCCCCTTCTTCGCCCTCACGTATTCCGGGATCAGCTCCATCGGTCCCGGTCGATAGAGCGCGATCAGCGCGATAATGTCATCGAGCTTTCGCACCTCGAATTGTTTCGAGAGACTCGTCATCCCGCCGGACTCCATCTGGAACAGCCCGATGGTTTCGCCACGGTTGTAGAGAGCGAACGCAGCGGCCTCATCCAGCGGAATGGTCTTGAGCGAAAAATCTGGCTCGCGTTTCCGAATCAATGTGAGCGTATCTTCGATAACAGTGAGCGTTTTTAATCCGAGGAAATCAATTTTCAGGAGTCCCAGGTCGTTTAGCGGCCCCATGGCGTATTGGCTGATCACGTCGTGACCTTTCACGTCGCGACAAAGCGGGATGTAATCGGACAAATCCCGATCGGCGATGACGACGCCTGCCGCGTGCACGCCGGCGTTACGCGATAAACCTTCAAGGACTTTCGCATTCTCGAAGAGCTGCCGTGTAGCTGGCTCGGTGGCGAGAGCCCGTTTCAACTCCGAATTCTTTTCCACGGCGGAATCGAGCGTGATGTTTAGCTCGTTGGGAATCATCTTGGCGATACGATCGGCATCGCGATAACTCCACCCCAGCACCCGGGCGACGTCGCGCACGACGCTCTTTGCCTTGAGCTTGCCGAATGTAATGATCTGCGCGACGCGGCGCTCGCCGTATTTCCGTCGAACGTATTCGAGGACTTCGCCGCGGCGCGCTTCGCAGAAATCCACGTCGATATCGGGAGGCGAAACGCGATCGGGATTCAAAAAACGCTCGAAAATCAGGCCGAACTGAAGCGGGTCGATATCCGTGATGCCAAGGACAAACGCTACGATCGAGCCTGCAGCTGAGCCGCGGCCAGGGCCAACTGGGATTCCTTTTTCCTTCGCGAAATGAATGAAATCCCAAACGATGAGGAGGTAACTAACGAACCCGGTTTTTTCCAGAACGCCAAGCTCGTACTCGAGCCGTCTGGCTAGTTCCGCGTCTACCGTCGCTCGTTCGCCGTAGCGCGTCTGCAAGCCCTGGTAGCAAAGCTCGCGCAAATAGCCCTCCCGGGTTTGGCCGCCTGGGACCGGATACTCCGGATATTTTGAACTCCCAAACTCAAGATCGAGATCGCAACGTTCGGCAATGTGTAGTGTGTTTGTGATCGCCTCCGG
>JBHEMD010000004.1:0-11705 GCA_046262735.1 Chthoniobacterales bacterium
CTCCGGTTCCGCCAGGACCTTCGCGCGCGCCGGCGAGAAGCTGGCCGTGATTGCTCCGGAGCTGATCTCGAGGCCGCGCAGCCAGCCGCCGAGGCTGATCAAATGTGCCATCTCCTGGTCGCGCAATTCGGTCATGGCTTCTTCGACATCGGCCTGGGTTGCGATCAGTTCCTGCCGAACAGCCGCCCAATCGCCCTCTTGTCCGCGCTCGCTTAAGCTCGCGCTGTGGCGGGTCACCCGCTCAGCTACACCCAAGGCCCGCGCTTGCCGAAGCAGGACGCGTCCCAAATCCTCGACGAGATTTTTTCGCTCTGCCTCGACGATCAGGAATCCGTCGGCGATCAGCTGACCGAAAATGAGTGCTTTTTCCTCCCGATTCCCTCCCAGCTTCTCGGGCAGCGGACGGCGTAACTGTTCAAAAGGCAGTGGCTTTAGCTGATCGAGCTGGGCGAAAATCTGGGCGATCGAAGGCGCGGTGTAGGGATTCACGCCTAGTTCCTCGCGCTCGTGTGTCTCGTCGCCTAGTGGTTGGTCTTGCGCGGACAATTCCCCCGCGAATGCGAATTGAACAATCGGCAAGATCGACAATGCGCACGCGATCCGCCCCGGCGGTTTGGCCACGCGACGCGCCATGACAGCAAAGCCCCGGCGGATCCAAAGGCGAAGCGTTTGTGGCCGATTTCGCAGAGGCAAAACCGGCATTTTTGAATTGACGGACACGTCGGAAGCGGCATGATGTCGCCCTTGCTGCCCTAAGGAAAGTCGGCTCGCGAAACATCGATGGACGGAAGCTTCGCTCACCTGGTCTGGACGATCTGCTACCTGAGCGTACTGGCGGGGCTTTCCGCCTACGGCATCCATCGCTACTTCATCATCTACCTCTTTCTCAAGAACCGGAAGCGCGAAGTGCTCCCGGCGGCGCACTTCGAGCAGCTCCCCAAGGTCACCGTCCAGTTGCCGATCTTTAACGAGATCTATGTCGTGGAACGGCTGCTGCGCTCGGTAAGTGAACTTGATTATCCGCGCGATCGTCTCCAGATCCAGGTGCTGGACGATTCGACTGACGATACACGCGAGCTTACGACCGCCTGCGCCGACAAGTTGCGCGAGCGCGGGTTCGATGTGCAGTTGATCCAGCGCGTCGATCGCACCGGATTCAAAGCCGGTGCCCTCGCCTGCGGGCTGGAGTCTGCTGACGGCGAGTTCGTCTGCATTTTGGACGCGGACTTCGTGCCGCCACGCGACCTGCTTCAGCGGACCATTCACTTTTTCAGCGATCCAAAGATCGGCATGATTCAGACGCGCTGGGGACATTTGAACCGAGGCTACTCGCTGCTCACCCGAGTGCAGGCGATGTTCCTGGACGGCCACCTGCTGCTGGAACAAACCGCCCGCAGTCGCAGCGGACGCTTCTTCAATTTCAATGGCACCGCTGGTCTTTGGCGCAAGGCCTGCATCGAACAATCCGGCGGCTGGCAACACGATACTCTATGCGAAGATCTCGATTTGAGCTACCGCGCCCAGCTCGTCGGCTGGAAATTTATTTTCCTGCCCGACGTAGTCACGCCGGCCGAATTGCCGGTGGACATGAACGGTTTCAAGTCGCAACAGCATCGCTGGACCAAAGGTTCCGTCCAGACTTGCAAGAAGCTGTTGCCAAGCATTTGGCGCAGCCGGTTGCCTTTCTTCATCAAGGTGGAAGCCACCGGGCATTTGATGTCGAACTTTGCTTATCTGCTGCTCGCTTGTTTGTGCGTATTGCTGCATCCCTCGGCCGGCGGGCCGCAAGGGGGCTGGTTGCGGACGCTCTTGATCGACCTGCCAATTTTCCTCGCCGCGTCCGTGTCGGTGGCCGTCTTTTACATTTGCGCGCAGCGCGTGCTTCATCCGCGCACCTCGCTGAAGGAGATTCTGTTGCTGCCCTGTCTCCTCGCCCTTGGGATCGGTCTTTCGCTTAACAACGCCCGCGCTGTTCTGGAGGCGCTCATCAATCATAAGTCCGATTTCACGCGTACGCCCAAGTACGGAATCGAGCGTCGGTCGCAGCCATGGCGGGCATGCAAGTATCGGCCGCTCAAATCGACCTGGCCCATCGTGGAGGTCGCTTTCGCCGCCTATTTCACCTACTTCGTCTATTTCGCCATCGTCCATAAACAGTTCTTCTCGGTACCCTTTCTGCTCATGTTTCAGGGTGGCTTTCTCTATGTATCGCTTTGTTCTTTGGCCCGCTGGTGGCCCAGATTCAGCTTCGGGGGCTCGCGTCAGACCGCCGCACTTCCTGCGTGACAAAAACCAGAATTTCTGCTAAAACATCGTCCATGTTTCGCCCCTTCACTGTGGTTCTGAGTCTGGTTTTCGCCACCGCGCTTAATCTTTCCGCCCAAGTCGAGACCGCCGACCGCGTCATCATCAGCGTTCGCGACCAGAAATTGATGCTCGTCCAAAACGGTGCCGCCGTCGCGAGCTACCCGGTGTCCACTTCAAAGTATGGTTTGGGTGACCGCTGGGGCAGTTGGGCAACGCCCACCGGATTTTTCCAAGTCGCCCAAAAAATCGGCGATTACGCGCCCATCGGCGCCGTGTTTCACAATCGCCGCTGGACCGGCGAGGTTCTCCAGCCCAACGCGCCGGGCCGCGATCCGATCGTTACGCGCATCATCTGGTTGCGTGGCCTTGAAACGTCAAACGCGCACGCATTTAGCCGGTGCATTTATATTCACGGAACGCCGCAGGAAAAAGTCATCGGTAAACCCGCGAGCTACGGCTGCGTCCGGATGAAATCGAATGATGTCGCCGCGCTCTATAATCAGTTAGGGCTCGGCGCATTCGTGCAGATTGTGCCCGATCGGCTGCCGAAACTTCCCAAGGCTAAACCGAGACCAGCGGCACCGGAGCAAATGACTGCGACCGCTGCTCCGGCCGCTCCAGTGAAAGCGGCGACGGCTCCCGAGCGAAAAGCGCGGACCCCGACGATACTCGGCTCGATCGTCCGCGGTTAGACTGCGGTCTTGCTCGGAGAGGCAAGATCGACATCTCCCCGTCTTGACAAGGGGCGGATGCGCCGCGAGCCTCACGCTCCGATTTTCGCGCAGCCATGGCCAACACCAAATCTGCCGCCAAACGCGGTCGCCAAAGCGCAGCTCGCGCGCTGCACAACCGCACTGTGCGCACGCGCCTCCGCACGTTGCAAAAACAGGCGCGCGCCAGCGCCAAACCCGCTGCTGGGCAGATTCACGCGCTGATTTCTGCAATCGACAAGGCGGCCAAACGCGGCACCATCCACCGCAATGCGGCGAATCGCCGCAAGACACGGCTCAACAAATTGCTCGCCGCGTCGGCGAAATAGACCCCTGGCCGCTTCCCTCTGGGGGGAGGCGACGCGGATGTGTTTACGCCGCGACCCCGTGTCTCACAGAGATGCGGCCACCAGCAAATGCGCTTTGCATCTCGCGCCGGAGAGCTAAGTTTCCGCGATGATTCCTGCGCTCCTGCTCATTTTGTCAGCGGTGGCCTATCGCGTCGTCACCGGTCTATTGATCGGTTCAGGCGCGCCCTGGCTTTCGAATTTCGCGCCACTGGCCGCGCTTGCGCTCTGCGGTGCGGCGTATTTTCCGCCACGATTCAAATTTACCGTCCCACTCGGCGCGCTTTTTATTTCCGACCTGATTTTGAATCACCATTACAGCGCACCGCTCATCGCGCCGCACACGCTCTCACGCTATTTTGCCCTCGCGCTCGTCGGATTGATGGGATTCGCGCTGCAAAATCGCGCTTCCTTTAGGTCATTGCTGCCGGCCTCGCTCGTCGGATCGGCAATTTTCTATTTCATCACCAACGCCTTCTCCTGGTTGAGCGATCCGGGTTACGTGAAAAGCTTCGCTGGTTTCATTCAAGCGTTGACCGTGGGCCTGCCGCAATACAGCGCCACGCCCACCTGGATGTTCTTCCGCAATTCTCTCCTGAGCGATCTTTTCTTCACGCTGCTGTTTATCATCTGCATGAGCTTCGGCCGAAACACAACGGGCGCGCGTGCCGCGGCGGCCTTGCCTCGCCCCGCGTAAACGGCAATGCAGCGGCCCGAGCAACGCGACGAGGTCGAGATGCTCGCGCTGATGCTGCTGATCCGCCGTTTTGAGGAACGCGCGAGCCAGCAATATCAGGCGCAGAAGATCGGCGGCTTTTGCCATCTTTACATCGGGCAGGAAGCGGTTGTCACGGGCGCGGTGGCCGCGGTGCGCGACGACGATTATATCATTACCGCTTATCGCGATCATGCGCATGCGCTTGCCCGCGGCACGAGCGCTAACGCGTGCATGGCCGAGCTTTTTGGCAAGGCAACTGGTTGCTCGCGCGGCCTCGGCGGATCGATGCACTTCTTCGATCGTAAAAATCACATGTACGGCGGGCACGCCATTGTCGGCGCGCACGTGCCGCTCGCGGCTGGAATGGCGTTCGCCTCCAAATATCGCGACGAAGATCGCGTGACGCTCTGCTTCTTCGGCGACGGCGCGATCAATCAAGGCTCGTTTCACGAGGCGCTGAATTTGATTGCGCTCTACAAGCTGCCGGTCGTGCTCATTTGCGAAAACAATCTCTTCGCCATGGGCACGTCGGTGAAAAGATCGACATCTCTCAAGCAGATCGTCGATCGCGCTGAGGGTTACGACGTTCCGGGCGAGATCGTCGATGGCATGAACTTTCGTGAGGTGCGCGACAAGCTCAGCGAGATCGTCACTTCCATCCGCAAGGAACCACACCCGGCGTTCGTCGAGGTCCGCACTTATCGCTACCGTGGCCACTCGATGTCCGATCCTGCGAGCTACCGAACAAAAGAGGAACTGGAGAAATATCGGCTCGACGATCCGATCACGCGCTTGCGCGCGCAGCTCACCCGCGAAGGCAAGCTGACCAACGAGCAGTTCGATCAGCTCGATAAGAAGGCCAAGGAAACTGCGATCGAATCGGTCAAGTTTGCCGAGTCGAGCCCCGAGCTCCCAATCGAAAAAGTTTACGATTACGTTTATTTCAACGGGGCGCACTCGTGAGGGAGATCACCTATCGCCAGGCGCTCAATGAGGCGCTCGCTGAAGAGTTGGAGCGCGATCCGAATGTTTTTCTCATGGGCGAAGAAGTCGCCGAGTATCGCGGCGCCTACAAAGTCAGCCAGGGCCTGCTCGAGCGCTTCGGGCCCAAGCGCATCATTGACACGCCAATCAGCGAGAACGGCTTTGCCGGGCTCGGCATCGGCGCGGCCATGGTTGGTCTGCGGCCGATTATTGAGTTCATGACGTTCAGTTTTTCGCTGGTCGCCTTCGATCAAGTGGTCAACAACGCACCCAACATGTTCATGATGTCGGGTGGACAGTTTAATGTCCCGATCACATTCCGCGGCCCGAACGGTCCGGCACATCAGCTCGGCGCCACCCATTCGCACGCCACCGAAAATCTTTACGCCAGCGTGCCGGGGCTCAAAGTCTGCACGCCGGCCACGCCGCGCGACGCGAAAGGTTTGCTCAAGACAGCCGTGCGCGACGACAACCCCGTGGTCGTTCTCGAAGCGGAACTTCTTTACAGCTCCAAAGGGATGGTCGAACCGCCGGATGAAGAATTGCTCATCCCGCTCGGGCAAGCCGAGGTCAAACGCGAAGGCAGCGACGTGTCGATCATCTGCTATGCCCAAACAGTGCACCTTGCGCTCGCCGTCGCCGCCCAGCTCGAAGAGGAGGATATCTCGGCCGAGATTGTCGATCTTCGTTCGATCAAACCGCTCGATGAGCAGGCGATTTTCAATTCCGTCGCGAAAACTCACCGCGCCGTGGTCGTCGAACAAGACCGGCCTTTCTGCGGCGTCGGCGCGGAAATCTGTTATCGGATCCAGGAAAATATATTCGATGAGCTCGACGCACCGATCATGCGCGTTTCTCAAGAAGACGTTCCCGTGCCCTACAACGAGAAGCTGGAGAAATTTGTATTACCAAACGCGGATAAGCTCACTGCCGCAGTAAAGAAAGTCTGCTACGCGTGAAGATTCTTCTCGTCACTCGCCACAAATGCCAGTCCGGCTCGGACTCACTCGTCACTTTTCATCATGCCTGAAATCCAGATGCCGAAACTGAGCGACACGATGACCGAGGGAACTTTGGTCGCGTGGAAAAAGAAAAAGGGAGACAAGGTTTCGGCGGGCGAAGTCCTGGCCGAAATCGAGACGGACAAGGCGACGATGGAATGGGAATCGCCCGAGGACGGCACGCTCGCCGAGATTTACGTCGAAGAAGGCGGGAAGGTGAATGTCGGCGATAAGATCGCGTTTATTGGCGAAGAAGGCGAAGCAGCACCGAAAAAGGCAGACAAACCGGAAGAGAAAAAAGAGGAGAAGCCGGAAGCAAAAGAAGAAAAGAAACCGCAAGCCGAAACAGAAAAGCCGGCCGAGGCTGAGAAAAAAGAAAAAGAAACCGCGCCACCGCAACCAGCGAAGGAAAAACGTGCCGAACCTGAAAAGAAAGAATCCGAACCCGCCGCGAAGATCGACAAGCGCGATGAAGCGCGCGTGAAAGCGTCACCGGTCGCGCGTCGTGTTGCCGCCGAGCTCGGTGTCGATCTTGCCAACATTAAGGGAACGGGGCCGGAAGGCCGCGTGACCGAAACCGACGTGCGCGGCGCGGCAAGATCTGCTCCATCGCAAAGAGGTGCAGCGAAATTGGCGCCACCTTCAATCAAACCCGGCGAAGGCGCGCGCATCCAACTCTCCGGGATGCGCAAAGGAATCGCCGAGCGGCTCGTGCAAAGTTTGGGTCCCGTCCCCCATTTTTATCTCACCATTGAAATCGATGCCGGGCCGCTCATGGCCGCGCGCGAAGAATTGAAATCCGCCGGTGAAGGCGCCGACGCCGCGAAAATCACAGTTAACGATTTCGTTTTAAAAGCGGCGGTGCAAGCCGCCGTCAAAGTGCCGCGTGCGAACGCTTCATTCGATGGCGACGCCATTGTTCAATATGCCGATGTCGATCTTGGGATCGCCGTCGCGATCGAAGACGGTTTGCTCACGCCGGTGATCCGCGCCGCGCAGAACGAATCGCTGCGCGAAATCAGCGAGCTGGTGAAAGATCTCGCGCACCGCGCCCGAAACAAGCGCATGAAACCGGAAGAATTTCAGGGTGGCAGCTTCACCATTTCCAATCTCGGCGGCATGGGCATCGACAGTTTTTCCGCCGTGATCAATCCGCCGCAGGGTTTCATCCTCGCAGTCGGTAAGGTCACGAAAGTTCCGATGATCGACGACTGCGACCAAATCGTGGTCGGCCATCGCATGTCGATCACGATGAGCTGCGATCACCGCGTGATCGACGGCGCACTCGGCGCCGAGTACTTGAAAGAACTCCGCCACCTCTTGGAAAATCCCGCGCTCCTCTTGGTCTAATCTGTAGCCGCTTTCACTATGCGAAAGTCGGCGGCCGATGTGACCGGCTCGCCAGAATCACTTCGTTCGCGTTTCCCACGCGATGAATTCGTCGAGTGTTCGCTTCGTTTTCACGACGGCGAATCCCACCACGAATGCATCATCGAGAAGACCGAGGCCGGGAATCCAATCGGGAATGAAATCAAACGGATTCACGATGTAAATGAGAGCGGCGACGATGATGAGGAGCGTGGTCGCTGGAACGCGACGGTACTCGCCGCGGGTATAGGCACGAATCAGGCGCTGCATCGCCTGGAGGTATGCCCAGGTTTCTTGAAACGTTTCTTTGGGCAGTGCTGCAGCTTTCTCCGCCGCTTCGTGCGCGAGCGCACGTAGCCGAGCCGGGTCCGCGACGTAGGCGCGCGCGCTCTTTACCGCCTGGGAAAATTCCGACTCCATTCGTGCCCGCAGCGACGCGTCGCGTTTCTTGGTCGACCGCTTAGCCACTCTCGGTTTGCGGGCCTTGGCTTTTGTCTGCGCTTTTGCCACTGACGGCATCAAAGCATCTTCAGCCAATTCTGAGAAGCCGATTCAATCGCCGGACGTAGCAACTGGGCGACTCGCGCTTCGTTACATCGACAATCAAGGCTTGGTCGCGAGGATGAGCGGGGAAGGACCGGGCGCTTTCAGTTTGCGGACTTTTTTGAAGCCGGCGTCTTCTAGCCAGCTCTTTATTTCGTTAAAGCTAAAGGTGTCGCCCCCTTCGCTGTGAATGAGCATGTTGACGGCGAACATGAGGCCGTTGAGCGGTTCGGTGCGTTTGTCGTTCACGAGCCATTCAGCAATCGCGATTGTCCCGCGCGATCTCAGGGCGCGGAAAACTTTCCTGAGCAACTGCCGGCTGCGTTCCGCGCCTTCGGTGTGGAGAATGTGGCCGAGCGTCGCGATGTCGTAGCCGGCGCCGAAATCGGCTTTAAGCACGTCCCCGCCGACGTAGGTGAACTGAGCGCCGACGCCGAATTTTTGTGTGATTCGTTTTGTCGTCGGAATCATTTCTGACCAATCCACCGCGGTGACCTGGATCTGTGGCGATTGCTGAGCCAGGGCGATGCCCCAAATGCCCGAGCCTGCGGCGATATCGAGGACGCGTGATGGTTGGCGAGTTTGGGCCAGCTTGAGCGACCGCCCGAGCGTAGTCGCAGCGGGATAACTCATCGGAATGATGTTTTCGACGAGCACGGAAAAGAATTCCGGCCCGCGACTCTCCTGATTTACGGCGAGCGCAGGCTTGCCCGTTTTAACAGCGGCTGATAACTGCAACCAATCCGGCAGAATGTGCGTGCGCACCATTCCGAAGAATCCGGCGAGGGTGCCGGGCTGATTGCTGAGGAGGAATGCTTCGCTCTCCGGCGTGAGAGAATATTTTTGGTGTGGATCTTTCTTGAGCAGCCCCAGTCCGACGAGCGCATTCATGATGATGCGCAGGCCGCGCGTCGATGCTCCCGTTTCTTGGGCGACTTGCTCAATGGTTTTGGCCGAGCCGGCGAGCGTATCGAAAACCTTGTTCTCGACCGCGGCGCCGATGGTGAGCGGCGGCGAGTAAGCGAAACCAAATTGCATGAGACGCTCGGGAGTCAGCTGCTTTTTGCTTTTTTTCGGCATGTTTTACTTTGGGTTTGTGAATTGTAAGATCGACAAGTAACCGGCGCGCGCTTCCAGGCAACTCGGATGGACAACGATTCATCGAATGAAAAACCGTTGCGAACGTTCTCGTTCATCATTCACGCCACGCGCGGGGTGATCCGCGAGCCGGTTGTTCGCCGTAAGACGATGTTTGTCCTCGTCATTGTGGCGCTGGTGCTTTTGTTCTCGGGATCGACGTTTTTGCAGCGCTTTCTCAACCCGCGCGAGCACCCGTTCTGGTTTATTCTCTTTTGGCTCGCTTGCGCCTGGGTCACGGTGACGGCGATGTTGCTGGCGATTTTCGATCTGTTGATGGTGCGGTTGGAGGCGCGCCGGGCGGAGCGGCGATTGCGCGAGAGCCTAAAAACGGACGGCGCGATCTCAACCAACGACAAGTAGGCTCGGGTTGTGAAGGACGGTTGGAAGACGCGCGAAGAAATGGAAGCGAGCGAGCGCACCGCGCTCGCGCCCTTCGCGCAGAAGTCGGGCGAATCGCGTGGCCGCAAATATCCCGAGCCGAGTCACGCATATCGGACCGAGTTTCAACGCGACCGTGCGCGTATCATTCATTCCCGCGCGTTTCGCCGGCTCGAATACAAAACGCAGGTATTCCTCAACGGCACGGGCGACCATCTGCGCACGCGTCTGACTCATTCGATCGAAGTGGCATCGATCAGCCGCACCATTGCGCGCGCGCTCTCGGTCAACGAAGACCTCGCCGAAGCCATCGCGCTCGCGCACGATCTCGGTCACACGCCCTTCGGCCATTCGGGTGAGGAAGTGCTGGCCGAATGCATGCGCAACCACGGCGGGTTCGAACATAACCGGCAAAGCCTCCGCGTGGTCGAGTTGCTCGAGAACGCGTATCCGAATTTCCCCGGGCTAAATTTGACGTTCGAAGTGCGTGAAGGATTGCGAAAGCACGAGGCGTTTTGCGACGCGCCGAACGAAGTAGCGCAAGCCTCTGGCTTGCGAACCAAGACTGGCAAGCGAGACGCTCGCCCTACTCCGCACACGTATCGTTCTCCTTCGCTCGAAGCGCAGATCGCCGATCTCGCGGATGAGATCACTTATTACAGCCACGATTTGGACGACGCCGTTGATTTTGAAATCTTGACCGGCGCCCAGCTCGACCAAAATGAAGTCTGGCGACGCAGCCAGGGAGCGGTGCTGAAGCGCTATCCCGACGTGCGCGAGCCCGAGCTGCACAAGTTGATCATCCGCGACATCATCGACGCGGAGGTGAAGGACGCGATCGCGACGAGCGCGCGAGTCATTGGGGAGGCCGGCGCGCAAAGCGCGGACGATGTGCGCCAACAGTCGGGGCCACTCGTGGGTTACAGCCCTGAGCTGGCCGCGGCCAATCGCGCGCTGCGGGAGTTTCTTTATGCCAATGTTTATTACCATCCGCGCGTCGCGGAGGTGAACCGGCGCGCGTGCGAGATGCTGAGAAAAGTGTTCGAGACCTACGTTGCCGATCCAACACAGCTCGGCGCCGGCGCGGCCAAACGGATCGAGCAAGAGGGATTGCACCGCACCGTCTGCGATTACGTCGCCGGCATGACCGATCGCTATCTGATGGAGGAATACGCGCGGATCTCCGCGTAAAAAGCTTGCAGCGTTTGCCGCTGCTGTCCTCACGCGGCTGACGTGACCGGATGCTCGCGGCCCGCCTGTGCGCCGTAGCCGCTTCGGCGAAGGATTTCGTCAACGAGAAGCTGAGCTCGGGGAAAATTTTAGCGCGCGGAAGCCCTTGCTTTGATTGCCGTGCGTAGATCTAACGAGAAAAAGATCAGCTACCGCTGGCGAGAGCGAGCTTTGTTTGTACGGGGAGTGTGGAAGTCAAGTTAAGCGGGAACATGGAGCGGCCAGCGGTTAGCTGCATCGCCTGGTTAGATGGCGGCGTTAGCAGAAACTCATTTTCGGTCGCTCTCGATAACGCTCATCGCCGAGTCTGTGGGAACAATCCGCGTCAGCTTGAAGCCAGATGCTTCTAATAACGTTCGGTACTCATCTGCCGTGCGCTCACGCCCACCGGTCATCACCAGCATGTTGAGGTCCATGAACTTACTGAAGTGCAGCTCACTGCCGCGGGGCACTACAGCTTCGACGAGCAGCAGCTTACCGTCTTCTGTCATGGCACGATGGCAGTTTTTAAGGATCTTAATGCAACGCTCATCATCCCAATCGTGAATAATCCACTTTAAAATGTAAGCGTCGCCGCCCAATGGCACCGAAGCGAAAAAATCTCCCGCTACCAGTTCACAGCGATTCGCTAACCCTTCAGATTGGAAGCGGCTCTGTGCACCGTCTATCACAGGCGGCGCGTCAAACAGGACGCCCTTCATCTTTGGGTGGGCCTCCAAAATTGAGGCGAGAAGGCTCCCGTGACCCCCTCCGATGTCGACGATTGTCCTTATGGCTGAGAAGTCGTAGCTCGAAATCACTGCATCGTTCACGGCGAGCGTTAGTCCTGTCATGGCATCGTTGAAAGTCTGCGCGTTATCCGGATTTTGTGAAAAGAATTTCCAGACCGGCATGCCAAAAGCGCGATCGAACGCGATTTCGCCGGTTCTTACGCTGTGCAGTAACTCGCCCCAGGCGGGATAGTGTTCCTCTCCTAATT
>JBHEMD010000005.1:0-8567 GCA_046262735.1 Chthoniobacterales bacterium
GGCGGTGCGAGCGCCTGCGAAGGCATTCGCAAGCACGACAAACGCGGCAGCGTAACGCTCGTCGGTGCGGAGGTTTTTCCTCCTTACAAACGCTGGATATTATCGAAAGATTTCCTCCGCGAGAAGACGGCGCCGCTGAAGACTTTGGCCTGCCTCGATCCGCGCTGGTTTTCCGCGCACAAGATCGAGACCCGCTTCGGTACCGTGGTGACGCAGTTCAACATCGAGCGGCGGCTGGCGGTGCTCGGCAATGGCGAGACGATCGAGTTCAACAAAGCCTGCCTCGCCATGGGCAGCCGCCCGGCGCGGCCGCCGGTGGCAGGCGTGGGGCTCGGCAACGTCATTTACCTTCGCACCGTGAGAGACGCGCTCGCATTGCGCGAAATGGCGGGCGTGGAAAAGACGGTGATAGTGATCGGCGGCGGATTGCTCGCCTGCGAGGTAGCCGCCAGCCTGCGCCAGCTCAAGCTCAAGGTGAGCATCATGCACCGCAACGCCTATTTGCTGAGCCGTTACATCGACAGGGAGACCGGCTCGTGGCTGACCGACTACTTCGCCAAACACGGCGTGACGATGCTAACAGGCGAGGCGCTCAACGGGTTCGAAGGCAAGACGGTGCTGCGCAATATACAAACCAAGAGCGGCAACCGCGTGCCAGCGGGGCTGGCGGTAGTGGCCTGCGGCGCTGAACCCAATCTCGATCTGGTGCGCAACACCCCGCTCTCCGGCCCACATGGCTCGCCGGTCTCAGACTATCTTGAGACCGAGGAAAAAGGCATATACGCAGTGGGCGACCTGGCGTTTTATCCGGACCGGCTCATGGGCGGGATGCGACGCCAAACCCACTGGGACAACGCGCGGGAGCAGGGCTTAATTGCCGGAGCGAACATGACGGGCAAGAAACGAATACGCTACGAGCAACTGCCCTATTTCTGGACGCAGACTTTCGATCTTCGGATCGATTTTGTCGGCGACTTCAGCGCCCCGCCCAGCCGTGTGGTGCTCGACGGCACGTACGCGAAGAAGAAATTCGTGGCGCGTTATTACCAGGGAGACAAGTTGCGGGCCATTCTGCTTTGCCAAAAACCGCCACGCGATGTGGACGAGGCGAAAAAAGAACTGCGCCAGGCGGTGGAGAAATAACGGAGCTGCTCGGCGCCTTCGCCGTTGTCGCCGCCGCGTTCATAAGCAGAAAACGCCGCGCCCGACGGTCGCGTCCTACCATTCGATACCGGTCGGAAGCTGGAGGCTCGGATTGCTGACCCGGACGAGCTTCCAATCCCACGGTTTTTTGGAGACCCGACGCCACTCTAGTTCAAACGGCGCAGGCAGAGGGTTGACCTGCTCTTTGACCATGGCGGTAAGTTCGTTCGGCTCGGCGTCGATTTTAATTTGAGCTGTCCAGTAACCGCGGTGGTTGTCGATCTTAACGGCCACGTTCGACGCTTCGATACGCAGGCCGCGAAGATAGCGCAATACTTCGCGCGAGCGATCGAGGAGGCGTGTTCGATCGTTGCCCCACTGGTCCTGGTAATCGGTGGCGACGAAATCGCCGGCCCGCGTCCAGTTCTTGTGCTCGACTGCGCGCAGAAGGTGTTCGCTGTGGTAACGGATTTGTCGCTCTGGCCGCCACAGCCAGAGCAGGAACAGGCCGGCGAGAAGGGCCACGGTTAGACCGGTGTAAAATCCTTCACGAAACCAGCCGGGCACGCCCGATTGTAACGGACTTTTCGTGGCAATTTGAATCGCTAATCTGTAGCCGCTTCGATGGGCAAACCGTGCCCGTCACCGGCGGGGTGCCGCCGACAGTGGGGCGCACGCGGCGAGCACGGCACGAACCGTGCTCAACCTGACGCTGCAGGTGATGCCGACGAGCAATTTGCTTCTCCGTCTCAACCGGCGGGATTTGAGTTCGAACGCGGCCGCACCGGTGAACTGACACACGGTGGAACCCATGCTGGATCACGATGATTTGAAGTGGATCGCGAGTACCTCGACCGATCTGAATTCCATCCTCCAGCAGGTCTCGCGTTACACCGACCTGATTCGCCGCCACAAAGGCGAACACAACTATATCGACCTGCTCGTCGAACGAGTTGAGCTCGCCGGCAAAACCGCACAAGCGCTCTTTGATCGCGTCACCTCGCGTATTCTCGCCCAGACCGCGGCCAAAACCGCACCGCCTCCCGCGCCCGATGTGACGCCGTTCACGGTTGTTCCCCTTCCTCTACCGCCCGTGCGTGTCCTCCGCACTGAAGGCAAAACACAGGTCGGCGCAGCCAGACACGCCGCCCGTTTGGCCACCAAGCCGGAAGTTGCGCGCGTTTCCGGCAACGGCATTCCGCCGGAGATCAAAGTCACTAATCCCAAAGGCAACCGTGAGTACCTTCTGCTCGTCGAAGACGAAATCCAGGTCGCTGAAGTGGCCGCCGAAATGCTCGCGGAGGAAGGCTACAAAGTGATCGTCGCCCACGATGGCTTTGAGGCGCTAAAGATTTACCGCAACGTCGGAAAACAGATCGGCTTGGTGATCCTGGACTTTTTCCTGCCGGTCATGGACGGGGACGCGGTGTTCGACGAGCTGCGCGCGCTCAATCCGAACGTGAACGTTGTTCTTAGCAGTGGGTTCGCCGAGCAGCAAAAGATCAGCGGCATGCTGGCGCAAGGGCTGCGCGGCTTCATTCCCAAACCCTATTCGAGCGAAAAACTTCTCGGCCAGGTCCGTTCCACTCTCGACGCGGGGCGGCAGCGCCTGGGCTAAGCGCAATGATTACTGGCATCAATTTAGCTTCTCGCTAGCACGCGCATGTCTCGCATCGACGCTTTCTTCAAATTGATGACGGAGCAGAAAGCCTCCGATCTGCACCTCTCGACCAATAACCCGCCGATGCTTCGCATTAACGGCGAGCTTGTTCGAGTCGATTTCCCGCCCCTCAAGAACGACGAGCTTAAGACGATGGTCTACGAAATCGCGCCGGAGGGAAAAATTAAGGTCTTCGAGGAAACCAACGACGTCGACTTCGGTTACGAAGTGCCCGGCGTCGCGCGATATCGCGCCAATTTCTTTCAGCAAAAATACGGCATCTCGGCGGTGTTCCGCCTGATCCCATCGAACGTCCTGACGATCGACGAGCTCGGCCTGCCGCCGGTATTAAAAAAGTTTGGAATGCTCAAAAAAGGCCTCGTCCTCTGCACGGGACCCACCGGCTCAGGCAAGAACACCACTCTGGCTGCCATCATCGATCACGCCAATCTCCGCCGCCAGGACCACATCATCACAGTGGAAGACCCGATTGAGTTCGTGCACCGCAGCCAAAACTGTCTCGTCCAGCATCGCGAAGTTGGCGTCCACACGCGTTCGTTTGCGGCCGCGCTGCGTGGAGCCCTGCGGGAGGACCCGGACATCATCCTCGTGGGCGAAATGCGCGATCTGGAGACGATTGAATTGGCGCTCACCGCAGCCGCCACCGGCCACCTCGTCTTGGCCACCCTGCACACCTCGAACGCGGCCAAGGCCGTTGATCGAATCATTGACGTTTTCCCGACCCATCAGCAAAACCAGATCCGCACGACGCTGGCTGAATCGCTCAAAGGCGTGATTGCGCAAAACCTCTTTAAGCGGATCGATCAACCGGGCCGGGTCGCCGCGCTCGAGATTCTGGTTGTCGACATGGCTATTGCCAATCTGATCCGGGAAGGAAAAACGCATCAGATCCCCGGCATGCTTCAAGTCGGCAAGAAAAAGGGCAATCAGCCCCTCGATGACGTCATCATGGATCTGTTGCGCAAAGCGATCATCACACCCGAGGAAGCCTACGACAAATCGATGGACAAGAAACGGTTTCGCCAGTTTCTCAAAGAACCACCGGCCGATGCCACGGAGGAATCGGTATGAGAATTCCCGACCTCGACAAGATTTTGTCGGCGATGCTCAAGACTTACGACGGCATCTCCGATCTGAACTTTTCCGTCGGCCATCCGCTCCAGGTCGAGGACTACGGCGAACTCAAACCGGTGTATGTCGATCCACCGATCGAGGCCCTCACACCGTATCAGACCGAGCAGGTCGCTCTCACTCTCATGCAGGGCAATCGCCGTTTGATTTATGATTACCTGACCGGCGGGTCGTGCGACTGCAGTTACTCACTCCACGACGAAGCCCGCTTCCGCGTCAACATCTTCCGGCAGCAGGGGCATTTCTCTGTCGTGCTCCGCAAACTACAGGGCGAAGTGCCGATGATCCAAGAGTTGCGTTTGCCAGCTATCCTGCACGAGATCGCCAAGGAGAAGACGGGTCTGGTCCTCGTCACCGGCGCAACTGGGAGCGGCAAGACAACTACGCTGGCGGCATTGCTCAATGAGATCAATGCCACGCAAGCCGTCCACGTCGTCACGCTCGAAGACCCGATCGAATATGTCCACCCGAAGCTCAAGGCGACGGTCAATCAGCGCGAGCTCGGCCACGATTTCAACAATTACCCTAATGGATTGCGCGCCGCCCTGCGCCAGGCGCCCAAGGTCATTCTCGTCGGCGAAATGCGCGACCGCGCCACGGTGGAGATCGCCCTGATGGCCTCCGAGACCGGGCACCTCGTTTTCAGCACCCTGCACACGGTCGATGCTGGTCAGTCGATCAACCGTATCCTCGGCCTTTTCTCTGTAGGCGAAGAAAAGCAGCTGCGCATCCGCCTGGCCGATACGCTGCGCTACGTCATTAGTCAGCGACTCGTCCCGAAAGCCGGTGGCGGCCGCCAATTGCTCACCGAAATCCTCGGCCACAATTTGCGCACTCGCGAAGCGGTCGCCCTCGGCGAAGGCGAGCATCGTAGCTTCTACGAAATCATTGAGGCGAGCTCGCCCTTCGGCTGGATGACATTCGACCAGTCAATCCTTGCGGCGTACGAAGCCGATCTCATCACTGAGGAGACGGCCAAACTCTTCGCCTCCAAAAAAGGACGCATCACCCGCGGCATCGACCTCATTCAGAAATCGCGCGGGGTCGATATGGAACTCGACTCCGGTCTGCGCCTTGATCTGCCGGAGAACGCCTTTCGTTAGATCGACATTTATCTATGGAACCGGAAACCGACGCATTTCTCGACCTGGGCGATAACACTGCGCTCGTCTGTATCGATCACCAGCAATATCAGAAGATCGTTGTCCCGCAGTTGATCGACCTCGGCTACAAGGTCCATCTCGGATTGTTCGAGGAAGACGTGCTCCTCAAGCTCCAGACCTACAACTACGACGTGGTCGTGATTTACGAGAACTTCAAGGATTCAACCGCGCAGACCAATCCGATCCTGCGCGAGATCAGCCGCCGCCCGGACGCGCGCCGGCGCGAACACTTCGTCGTCCTCCTCAGCCACCGTTTCGCCACCAACGACGCCATGACCGGATTCGTGCAAAGCGTCGACCAAATCATCAACGTCAGCGACCTGGCCAACTTCAAACCGGTCGTGCGCCGCGGCGCCGCCCAGCACCGCGAGCTCTATCATTCCTTCAACGAAATGTTGAAGAGCGTGCAAGCGCTCTAAACGTCGCTGGAGCCGCGGTCGCCGACCGCGGCGGACAATCTCGATCTTACAGTCGGCTACCCTTTCGTTCCCGCCGGGTAGGCCGGAGGCGAATAAACGTTGAACGTGGTCGCATTTTTGTCGCCGCGATTGACGAAGCGATGTTTCACACCTGCCGGAATGATGATGACGTCGCCTTTTCTTAATTCCGGCCGGTCGCCGCCGACCTCGCCCCTCAGCTCGCCATCAAGCATGAGCAGAACCTGATCGCTCTTCTCATGGGCCTCGGCTTTTTCGCCGGTCGCCTCGCCCGGCTCGAGCGTCATCATCGCCGTCTGGCTGCGGCCGCCGGTTTGCAAGACTTCAAACCAGGCCTTTGTCTCATCAATCTTCTGTATGTTCATAGCCCCAGGCGGCCGCTAACCGGCGTCGCGCGCGTACCAGTCCACCTTGCGCGTGACGTACATGACGACGGCCAACACAATAAAGAGCGCGATCGAGCCCATGAGCAGCGCGTAATCCTGCTGGCGAAGCGTGATGTAGAGAAACAAGTAAACACCAGCAAGGCCGGCGCCGATCATCAACGTCTGGACACCTCCGCCGAGGAAAAATCGGCAATACCAAGTGATGAGCCCGGTCGCAGCCATCGCCGCAGCCAAATAGGCCGAGCCAAACCCGATAAACTCCGAGATCGAAAGCAGCAGCAGATAGAACAAACAGAGCGCCGCGCCGACCATCAAATATTGAAACGGATGAATCTTTTGACGCGCCGTCACTTCGAAGAGAAAAAAGGTGGTGAAGACGAGGACGAGAAAGAGCACGCCGTACTTGATTGAGCGTTCGACATAGCGGTAGGCATCCAGGATCGACAAGAACTGCGCGCCGAATCGGGAGTCATAGACCGATTTTGTATTGAAACGCTCGTTGCCCCCTCGGCTGGTCCACTGCTGCGAATAATCGCGGCCGTAGTAGGAAATTTTCCACTTCGCATCGAATCCATCCGCGCGGACCGATCGATCCGCCGGCAAAAACGCGCCGCGAAACGCCGGATCGGGCCAGTTCGACCTCAGCGTCACTTCGTTTTGGACACCAAACGGCGCAAAGAAAATGCCGTCGCTCCCATTGAAATCGAGGGGAATGGAAAACTCGACCGGCGTGTCGATTGGTTTGTCGTTCACAAGCAATGTCGTTGCGCCGGTCGTGTAACCCGGCACTTGCGAACCGGGTAACATCGGCCGCTTCGTTCCACCCCAATCCAGCACGATCCCCTCGCGCGTCCCGCGCAGATCATTCACCGCGACGGTGACGAACGCGTCTTTCCACTGCGCGTCTTTGATGTCGATCTTGAGCACACCGAAATCCGGCGCCGCAAACCTGCCGGACAGTTTTACCTGCGCGCGAAAAACGACGGCGTCGTATATCCCGCGGTGCAACGTCCGCGTCTGCACATCGCCGCTAACATTCAACACTTCAGGAAGAAAGTAGGTGGTCGCGACTGCCGTTTCTTCTACTTCACGCCGCTCCAGCCGCCCGTCCGGCGCCGGCATTTCCTTTACCGTCTTGAAACGGTACTGGTATGGAATTCCGAGCACAGGCCCGATCACGTTTTGTTCCCTGCCCCACGAGGAGGTGATATCGGCGACGGCCTGATTGCGCCTCTGCAAGCGTTCACTCAATACGCCGGTGATCATCGCTAGCGGAATGAGCAACACGAGCACGAGCGCGCCGACGCCGATCAATTTCAAGATCGTGCTGTGGCGGCGGCCAAAGAGCGGCTGCGACTTCGGCAACGGTGGCGGCGCTTGCGTTTCAGCCATGCTCGAAGATTGATTGAACCAACGCGCAGGCGCAATCAAACTTCACCACCCTCAAATGATTCGCGCAAGATCGACAGCTTGTTTTGCGGTTCTCGTCACCTGTCACTTGTCACTCATCACTCTTTTTTCCGCCGAGCCGCTGGCCAAAGGCATTCAGGACAATTCCTTCCTTGTCGAAGAAGCGTACAACCAGGAGCCCGGCGTCGTTCAGCACATCTTGAATGTTCCGGTGTTTGTCACCCATGGACAAAAGGCAGTCTGCCCAAGTTTTACTCAGGAATGGCCAATCTTCAGTCAGACCCACCAATTTTCTTACACGCTCCCTTACACTTTCACTGAAGAGGCGAACGGCTTTGAAGATGTGTGGCTCAATTATCGGCTGCAAGCCTTGATGGAAGCCGAGTGCGTCCCGGCCTTCGCGCCGCGCTTCTCTTTCATTCTTCCCACCGGTGACGCCGATGAAGGGTTTGGACATGAACGGCTCGGCTACGAAATCAATCTGCCCTTCAGCAAAATTGTCGCCGACCGCTGGACAATCCATTTCAACGCCGGCGGCTCGATTTTTCCCGATGTGCGCGGGCATGACCCCACGAATTACAATTGGGGTGCCAGCGCGATCTTTGCCGTGAGCCGCGATTTCAATCTCATGCTCGAATCGATCGTTGTCTCGGAAGAAGACGTTGACGAAATGAACGATACCCACCGCGCCACGGCCGCCCTCATTTCCCCCGGCGTGCGTTACGCCTTCAATCTGCCGGGCGACGCGCAACTGGTCGTCGGCCTCGCTGTCCCGATCGGTCTCACTTCCGATTCGCCAGACTACGGCGTTTTTTTCTATTGTTCATTCGAGCATCTGTTCGCCGCTTCGGGACAGCCGTAGGAGAACCGCGAATTTTGCTAATTGTCGATCTTTGCCGCAGACGCGATGGTCGCGCGAGGTGAAAGCGATAGTCCTGACCTGCGATCGATTTCGCGCGATGACCGAGCACATGATCCGGCAATACGAGGGGCTCTGGCCAAATCATCCCTTCGTCTTCCGGATTCCGTTTCAACAATTGCGCGGCCAGGACACCGATCGTCGCGAGTTTCGCCAAACACCTGAGAATATCCGCGGCACGGTTTTGCAACTGCTCGACGACCTCGAGGACGAGGAGTGGGTTTACTGGTGCATTGACGACAAATATCCGATCCGCCTCCTGACGGAAGCGATCGAGAGCCTCATTTCCGACGCGCT
>JBHEMD010000006.1:0-12661 GCA_046262735.1 Chthoniobacterales bacterium
TTTTCTTCCCAGCGTTGCCGCAGCCGGTAAAGATCGAGATTGGTCAAGCTGACCTCCGGGCACATTAGAATAATCAGCTCGGTGCGGGTCTTGTTATCGGTCGTGTTGCGGAACAGGGCGCCGAGCACTGGAATACGCGAAAGATAAGGAATGCCGGAATAATTCTTGTTTTTGCTGTCGGTGATTAACCCGCCCAGCACGATGGTCGATCCATTTTCGGCGGAGACATTGGTGCGGATGTAACGTGTGGCAATGTTCGGGATCGCGTTGCCATTGACGAGTGTCGAGCCTGCCACGCTGTCGATCTTCTGCAGAATATCGAGCGACACTTCCTTCCCGGAATTGATCAGCGGCACTACTTCGAGCTGGAGCGCGACGCGTTTGAACTCGATATTGGACGCCACCGCCGCCGTGCCGTTGACGCTGGTTTGATTGACCACGTTCGTCAACGTGTTGACCGGCACGGGAATCTCCGTGCCCGAGGCGATGATCGCCTTTTTGTTGTTGCTGGTGAAAACCATCGGTCGGGAAATCACTTTGAATCGCCCGGTTGTCTCGAGCGCGTGCACGACCGCAGCAAGGGTTCTTCCGGCAGCGAGATAAACATTGGTTCCGCTGGCCGCATTCGTCGCCAGTTGCGTAAAACTGATCAAGTTAGCAGGATCGAATACAGTTCCACCGGTGGTGATCGGCGCGCCGCTCGGACTGGGATTTGGGTTGGTCGTGCCGCCGCCAGTAGCGGGCGGAACACCTGTGAAGTTCGTCGTCCCGGCCACATCCAAGCCTCGGCTGTGCCTGACAAAATAATCGACGCCGAATGTCTCGTCTTTGTTTAGGGTCAATTCACCAATGACGGTGCTGAGGGCGACTTGCGGTGCTTTCACGTCCATCTCGTCGAGGATCTTTTCAACTTTCACGACCACGTCGCGATTGCCGAGCATCACGATCGTGTTCGCGCGCTGATCGGCGATGATTTTCGTATTGCCAACCGTGACCGCCTTGGGCGTCGTGTCCACCGGCTGGGTCTCTAGTTCTTCGGACACGTTGAGTGTACCTGAACTGCCACTGCTGGAAAACCCACCGGTCGTCGTATAGGGCGAGCTCACCGCGCCAGTCGGCGGGCGGCGAGGCGGAATGGAGGCTCCAGGGGAGGCGGCGGCTTCGGGACCGGCGCCGGCCTGACCGCCCGTGCCCGGCTCGGACAACGCCTGCACCAGCACCGGAAGCACGTCGCTGGCCGAAATATATCTCAGTGGACGCGTCACCGGCTTGCCAAACTCCACATTGGCATCGAACTCCGAAATCAATTTGCGCAGAAACGGCATGTTGATCGGGCGTGTCACCACGTGGATGCGGTTTGTGCGCACATCGGCGGTAAGTTTGATTTTGCCTACCACCATCGCTTCCTCGCTGAGCACGGCGTAACCCGGCGCTTCCCCTTCTTGGGGCACGGGCTGAGGCAGTGGCTGCGGGACACGCACCGTGCGAACGCTAGGCTGGTTCGGCTGCTGGGTGCCTTTCTCGAAAATGTCTTTCAACATATCGACCACTTTGCCCGCATCGGCCCGCTCCAATTTGATGAACTCGCTCACCACTTCGGCCGGTGCCACGTCCACTTGCTGGATCACGGTTGCGATCTGCCGAACGATGTCCGCATTGTGCGTCACTAACAGGCTCGATGACTTCGGCACCGCCAGAATGTTGATCGAGCCGGAGCTGCCTTGAAAGTACGCGGTCAGCACCTGTTGCAGCTCCTGTGGATCGGCGTACTGGAGCTTAAATAAAAAGCTGATCACCGGATTGCCCGGCGGGATGTCCGACACATCGGAAATGATCGGCACCAGTGCCTTGCGCGGGTTTTGCCCCGCGCCAACCACCTCCACGATATCGGTTGAGGCGGGCACGAGCGAGATGCCGTTCAGGGCCATGCTCATCTCAATGATCTTGATCGCTTCGTCGCGCGTCACGTCTTTGGTGATGAAAATGTTCACCTTGCCCTGCACGAAGTTGTCCATCACCAGCTTCTTGCCGGTGAGCTGTTCGTAGTAATGCAGCACGTCGACGATATCGCTGTTTGGAAACTGCAGCCGGGCGGTGGGCGCGGGATTCGGAGGTGCCGCGGCGGCCTCGGCCGCTTGCGCATTCGCGCGTTTTGCCACCGGCATCGCCTGCAATGGCTGTGGCCGCTGCGGCGCTTGCTGCGCAGGTAACGCGGTCTTCGTTATCGCCCCGTTTGCCGGCGCGTCTTGATCTACCCGGTCGTCTGCTGCCGCCACAGGATGAAACGGCTGGGAAGGGCCGGGCAGCGTTTGAGCTGGGGCAGCCGCTGCCGTAATCAGCACGGCGCAGGCAAGACAGAAAACCCAATGCACGTTGTTACCCCTTGGTGATGAGCGACGATCCTATTAAATTTAGAATGCCCGGTCAAACTACTTCGCTCGGGTCAAAAACCGCCTCTCGGCCCGAAGACTCGACATTGCAGCCCCGGGCATGAAAAATCGCCACGCAGCACCGAAAATGATTCTGGCTCATTGTTTTCAGCTCAGCCGCAGCCGATGAACTCGCCCGGCCGCGAGCTGTTTGCCGAAATTGCCCTGCGCGAGATTCCGAAACTCCTCACCTTGCAGGACCGCAACCCACACAGCCCGACCTACGGCTGCTTCGATCGCAATTACTGGCACTACAAGACCGCCGATTTCCCCTGCGGCATGTCGCAGGAATTTGTCTGGCCGCTGGCTCTCGCCACGGAAACGGATTTTCCGAGCAACCCATACCGCGCCAATGAAGCAATCCGCCAATATGTTCGCGCCGGAATCGTTTTTGCCGCGCGCAGCGGTCACCGGGACGGGTCGTGCGACGATTATTTTCCAAATGAACGCGCTCTCGGCGCGGCCGCATTTTCACTCATCGCCTGCGCCGAGGCCTGCCAACTGATCGGAATTAAGTCGGACGAAGCGCTCGAGTTCTTACAACGGCGCGCCCGCTGGCTTTCACATCGGGACGAAACCGGCCGCTTAAGCAATCATCAAGCGCTCATTGCGCTCGGCCTTGATGTGGTTGGCCGGCTTTGCAAGATCGACATCTTCGCAGCCCCGCGCGACGAACGCCTCAGTAAACTGCTCGCCTCCCAAACCACCGAGGGCTGGTTTCCGGAATACGATGGGTTCGATCCCGGATACGATACGCTCACGTTGTCTTGCCTGGCACGTCTGCATCAAACAAAGTCCAGCCGCGAATTGGACAACGCGATTCGCACGTCGGTTTCGCTGCTTTCGAATTTTGTCCATCCCGACGGCTCATTCGGTGGCGAATACGGCAGTCGCAATACCTATAACTTCTTCCCGCACGGATTTGAGCTGGTGGGCGCGTGGTTGCCGGACGCGCTCGCCATCAATGATCGGTTCCTCGTCGGTCTCCGCGCAGGTCGCGGCGCTTGTTACGCCGACGATCGCATTGTCGGCCATCATTTGTGGAATTATCTGCTCGCCGCCCGCGATTTCGTCGAGCGCGACGCAGAGGCGTGCTCCGGCGGGCCTGCACGCGCCTATCGCGTCGAGCTCGCGCAAGCCGGGATTGTCATCGACCGGCGCAGCGGGTTCGAAACGTACGTGGCGCCAACCAAAGGCGGCGTTCTCAAATTGTTTCGGAACGATCGACTCGCCCTCTCCGATACCGGCATATCGTTGCGAATGCGCGATGGCAGAATCGCGGTCACGCACTTGATCGACAACTACGAGCGCGATCTTCAACCGGATCGCGTCAGTGTCCGCGGCCAGATGGGTTGGGCAAAACAAAAACAACTCACGCCGCTCAAACTGGCTCTGTTGCGCGTGATCAATCTCACAATCGGCCGCATCGCGCCGAACCTTGTCCGCCAGTTTTTGCAAAGGCTCCTCATTGTTGGCAAGCGGCCAGCGCCGTTTCGGTTCGAGCGAACCATCGAATGGACCGGCAGCGGGTGGAACATTGTCGATCAAGTCGAAGCCGATAGCTGGCGAGAGGTTGAAGCCGCCGGCGTCGGCCCGGATCAAACGTCAATTGCCGTCGCAATGAGCCGCACTTTTCAACCTGGGCAATTGCAGCCTTGGCTGGATCTCACCGGGCGAGTGCGCACCCTGCGCGATGGCGAGCCGCTCGTTGTGCAAAGGTCGGTGTGATCCGCAAACTCCTCACGCTCGCGATCAGTCTGCTGATTCTGGCCGCGATCTATTCCAAGATCGACATCGCGCGACTCGGCGCGGTTTTGGCGAACAGTCACGCGCTTTACCTTGCGCTTAGTCTCGCGATGGTCGTTCCCCTGACGCTGCTCACGGCGTGGCGGCTGGAACTTCTCGCACCCGCGCGTGCCCAGATCGATCTTGCCGAAGCAACGCGACTCATTCTCGTCGCCAGCGTCCTGAACATGGTTTTGCCCGCCAAAATGGGCGACATCGCCAAAGCCTGGTTCATGAAGAACGACAACGTCCATGGCGGAATCGCTTTCTCGCTCGTCATCTTCGAAAAAACCGCCGACATGCTTTCGCTTCTTTTCTGGTGCGCGTTCGGTCTGCTTTTCTATCCACTCAAGGACGCATTGTTTTGGATCGTGACGGCTGCGGTGATCGCAGGTTTCCTCTTCGGCGTCTTGCTTCTGGGATCGCGTTCCCTGGCCAATCTGATTTTCGCGAGCGCGGAGCGATTCCGCGGAGGCGACAAATTCCGCTCGCTTGAAAGTGGCTGGCGCGAAATGCAGACGTTTTTCTGGTCGGACCGGCACCGCATGGTTGGGGTCTCGGCGCTGTCGATCTTCATCTGGTTTCTTCATCTCTTTCAAATCTGGCTGTTTGTCTTCGCGCTGCGCGCTTCGGTCCCCTTCCTCGCCAACCTCGGTCTCGCGCCGCTGGCCATTTTGGTCGGCTTGCTGCCCTTTACCTTTGCCGGAATCGGCACGCGCGACGCCGCCCTGATCGTTCTTTATCAGCCTTACTTTGCCGCGCCGGTGGCGGCTGCGCTCGGACTTCTCTGCACCGCGCGATATCTGATTCCCGCCCTCGCCGGTTTGTCCTTTTTGCATCGCTACGCCAGAAAGATTGGCGCATGAACGATAAGACCGGCAACGTGTCACAACAGCGGCGCTGGTTGCTCGCCGCTCTTGCCCTTGGCGCTTTCTACAGCGCGCTCGCCTTGCGACTGGCCTTTCGCGCCCCAAATCTGGTCCAGGACGACGCGCGTCAGCACGTTTTCTGGATGCGACGCTTCATTGATCCAACTCTTTTTCCGCAGGATCTGATCGCGGATTATTTTCAGGCAGTCGCGCCGGCCGGTTACAAATTCGTTTACTGGATTTTCGCGAAGTTCGGCGTCGACCCATTGCTGCTTTCAAGAATCTTGCCCGCGGTGCTGGGTCTCTTCATCGCCTGGCTCGCGTTTCTGGTTTTCATGCAGCTAATGCCAAACCCGCGGGGCGCATTTTTTGCCAGCGTTCTGCTTGGCCAGCTCGTCTGGCTCAGGGACGACTTGATCTCGGCAACGCCGCGCGCCTTTGTCTGGCCGCTCTTTCTCGGCTTTGTTCTCTTCCTGTTGCGCGGCCGCGTTGTCGCCTGCCTGACCATGCTTGCGCTCGAGGCGCTGGTTTACCCGCAGGCCGCTTTTGTTACGCTCGGCCTGCTCGGCCTCAGGTTGATCAAGCGACAAGATCGACATCTTCGACTCAGTGGCGATCGACGCGATTACATCGTCTTTGTCGCGGCCATTTTGATCTTCACGGCGGCAATATTGCCCTTCGCGTCATCGACATCGCGCTATCGGCCGGTCATCACCGCCGCCGAGGCGTGCGCGTTGCCCGAGTTTCAGCGCCACGGCCGCTCGCAATTCTTTGTCCGGGGTTTGTCTTATTGGGCCGACGCACCGCGAAGCGGTTTGTTTCCCAATGCCACTCCGCCACACATCCTCCTTCTCGCCATTGCCGCTCCGCTTTGTTTAATTTTCGCCCGCAAAAAATTTCGCTCGGCGGTTCTGACACAATCAGCGATCGCGGCAACAACGATGTGGGGCACGGCGCATTTGTTTTTGTTCAAGCTGCATTTGCCCGCGCGTTATTCGCAGTGGTTCTTCCAAATTTTTTTCGCGATGGGCGCCGCAGCCACCATTGCCGCGGTCTGGGAAGCCGTTGATGATTGGCGCGAGCGGTCGCGCCAGAGAAGCGCGACCTTCGCCGCCCGCCTCCTCAGCGTGGCTCTGGCCCTCTTTGCTGCCGGACTGCTTGTCTATCCGCATCTCAAAGAGAAATTTCCCGACCAGTCATATGTCGCCGCGCACCCGGCGGAGCTGTATGAATTTTTGCGTACGCAACCGAAGGACACGGTGATCGCCACGCTGCGCAACTTGGGCAGTTTAGTTCCGGTGTTTGCGCAACGCTCGGTCCTGGTCAGCTCCGAGCACGCGATTCCGTACCACAAAGGCTACTACGACGTAATCCGCCGCCGCGGCCAGGACCTGGTGCGCGCAGAGTTTACCCCGCGACCCGAAGAGCTACGCGCCTTTATCGAACATTATCACGTCGGTCTTATCATTGTCGGCCGAACGCCATTGGCCGCTCAGGACGTGAAAAAACTTCGCTGGTTCGGCGAAATCACCGATCGCCCTCAATCGGCCGAACAGCCGGCGCTGTTGGGTTTTGTCGGCGCGTGCAAGGTTTGGGAGAACAACGCCATTACCGTTTTGGACGCGCACCGGATCACGGCGTTGATTAAACCATGAAATTTTTCACCCTGCTTGGCTTCACCATTTTCGCGTGGACAAATCTCTTTGCCGCGCCGGGGGATGAAATTCGCGGCGTGATCCACGCGCAACAGGATGCCTGGAACCGCGGCGACATCGATGCTTTCATGAAGGGGTACGCACGCGCAAGATCGACAACCTTCGTCTCCGAAGACACCGTGACCCGGGGCTGGGAAACCGTGCGCGAGCGTTACCACAGGAAATATTCCAACCGCGCCAAAATGGGCACGCTCACCTTCTCCGAGCTTCAAATCACGCCGTTGTCGCCCGAGTCAGCCGTTGCTCTGGGAACCTGGAGATTAAAGCGCGAGCACGATCAACCGCACGGCCGTTTCACTCTAATTTTTCGCCGAACCAGCGCCGGCTGGCGAATCATTCACGATCACACCTCGGCGGCTGCGCCGCCGAGGCAGTGATTGTTACAAAAGTTACACTGTTACAAATGGGACCAGCACCATGTAAGTCTCTTAACCTTGTAACTTCTTGAGCAACTTCTCGTGAATATTATCGAACCCGCCGTTGCTGAAAACGACCACCACATCTTTGGGCTGCAACATCGGCGTGATTCGCGCGACAATCGCATCGGCGTTCTGTTCATAAAACGCCGGCCGCCCGGTGTCGGCAATCGCTTGGACGACCGCCATGGGATCCAAACGCTCACTCTCGGGGATCTGCTCGAGCCGCGCGACCTGCGCGACCAACACGCCATCGGCCAGCTGCAACGCCTCGGGCAGTTGCTTCTGAAAAACGGCGCGCCGTGTGGTGTTCGACCGCGGCTCGTAAATCGCCCACAGCCGCTGGCCCGGAAAAAGATGACGCAACCCCTGCAGAGTTTGCGAGATCGCGGTGGGATGATGACCGAAATCGTCCACCACCGTGACGCCGCTGGCCTCGCCGCGCACCTCCTGGCGGCGCGCCGTGCCGGCAAACGTTTTTAGCGCATTGTCGATCTTCGCCTTGGGCACGTCGTAAAAACGCGCCGCCGTCGCGGCCATCGCCGCGTTGCGCACGTTGAATTCGCCAGCCATCGGGATCTCGAAAGTGTCCTCGCCGAGCTTGAACCGCGACGCCGTTGTGGAATACGCCGTGTCGCGAATCCGTTGCGCGCAGTTCTTGGAAAAACCGACCTCGAGCATTTGCGCCCGGCAATCTTTCGCCACTTCCACGCAGTTTGGGTCGTCGCCGTTGAGCAGCACCATCCCATTTTCCGGCACGATATTGAGGAGCCGCTTAAAGCTCAGCTTCACATCGTCGAGGTCGCGAAAAATGTCGGCGTGGTCGAACTCGATGTTGTTCACGATCACCAGCTCCGGCAGGTAATGAACAAACTTCGAGCGCTTGTCGAAAAACGCGGTGTCATATTCGTCGCCTTCGATTACGAAATATTTGGAATCGTTCAAGCGCGCCCCTTGCCCGAGATTTTTCGGGATGCCGCCGATAAGATAACCGGGTTTGCGACCGGCAGTTTCCATGATCCAGGTGAGCATGGCGGTGGTAGACGTTTTCCCGTGCGTGCCGGTAACGACGAGATTATGCCGGCCGCGCAGGAACTGATTTTTCAAAACTTCCGGCAGCGAGAGATAAAAAAGCTTGCGATTGAGGACCGCTTCCACTTCGGGATTGCCACGTTTCATTGCGTTCCCAATCACGATAAGATCGACATCGTCCGGAATGTTCTCGGCGCGAAACCCCTCCTTCAGCGCGATCCCCTTTTTCTCCAAAAAGGTCGAGATCGGCGAATAAACTTTTTCGTCCGATCCGGTCACGCAGAAGCCGCGCTCGTGCAATTCCGCCGCCACTGCGCCCATTGCCGTTCCGCAAATCCCGAGGAAATGGAAACTTTTAGGCGCGACTTTCACGCGCATTCTTTACGCCGCGTCAGCGAGTTTCGCTACTGGAGTATTAAGCTCCAAACCCCAATACCCAAACCAGAGAAGCTCCAATCCTCAAGCTCCAAAAGCTCGCGTGTAGTTTGGTTCTTGGTGCTTGGGATTTCCTTTGGGTTTGGGATTTGGGGTTTACTTCTTCGTAAACACCTCCACCGCATTCCACGCTTCGTCCGGCGGGAATTGCGCGTACTCGAGCGTTCGCGACACATAGAGCTTACCCAGCCCGTCGTCCGGATAAAATTCGAGAAAGCGCGTGAGGAAAACCTGGGCCTGTCCGAAATCGCGTGCGCGAAATTTTTGGATTCCTTCCTCGTACAATTCGAGCCGGCGAATAAATTCAGAATCGATGTCGCCGTCGCGTGCGCCGATAAGCGCAAAAATCTCGACCGGTCTCATTTTGCCTTTCACCTGAGCCAGACCAGCGCTGCGCAAGCAAAACTGGTCACGCAGCAAATCAGCCACGTTCGGGCCGACCAAAATGTCAGCGGGATAAACCCGAGTTAGCGCTTCGATCCGCGAGGCAAGATTAACCGCGTCGCCGATGACAGTGAAGTCCATCTTCTGTTCCGACCCAATATTGCCAACGATGACTTCGCCTTGATTAAGGCCAATGCCGCTTTTGAATTCCTCGACGCCGCGGGCCCGCCAATGCTCATTCAATGCGCCTAACGATTTGCGCATTGCCAGCGCCGCGCGCGCCGCCAACCGTGCGTCCTCGACTGCGCCATGGCTTTGAACGTTGCCCCACACCGCCATGATCGCGTCGCCGATGAACTTGTCGAGCGTACCCTCATGTTCGAAGACGACCGCGGTCATCGCGCTCAAATATTCGTTCAACTGTCGAACGAGCGATTCCGGCTCAGTCTTTTCGCTGATCGTCGTGAAATCGGCGATGTCTGAAAAAAGAATGATCGCCTCCCGGCGCACGCCCCGGACCGTTTCGTGGTAGGTCGCTGGGTTCTCCAGAATTTCGTTTACCAGGTTCCTCGAAACGTAGCGTTCCAATGTGCGGCGCGTTCGCATTCGCTCGATTCGTTCCAGCGCGAAATCGAAGCCGAGCGAGAACAAGGCAGCGAGCAGCAGCACCGCCATCGTCGGCACAACCAAAATGAACAAGCCGGACCAATCGTAGAGGAGCCAGGCGAGGCCGACATATCCCGCCGCCAGCGCAAACAGCGCGATCAGGCAAATCAGCGGCCGCCGCAGGAACCCGACTAACGCCCAGGCCAGCGCGCCCGCGCCGCAAATCAGCGCGTAGCCGAGCCCAAGCGGCGCAGCCCGCAAAAATTCATGCTCAAGCGCAGCGGCAATCGCGTGAAGATGCAATGCCGCACCGGGCGTGTCGGGCGCCATCGGCGTCGGGAAAACATCGTGGGCGACTTGCGCCGATGAGCCAATGATCACGACTTTATCTTTGAAAAAACCGCCGTCGGCGTAATTGGCGTGCCAGAATTTCGGATCGAAAACTTCGTAAAGCGGTCGCGGACGAAAAGCATCTTGCGCGCTG
The DNA here is from genome assembly GCA_046262735.1 of Chthoniobacterales bacterium. Classification (GTDB taxonomy): domain Bacteria; phylum Verrucomicrobiota; class Verrucomicrobiia; order Chthoniobacterales; family UBA10450; genus AV17. The sequence continues at coordinate 10,156 of JBHEMD010000006.1, forward strand.
AAGCGAATCAGATGCGCTCGCAAATCGCGTGGCACGTTCTCGCCGCGACCGAGTTTTTCCAGCGCCCGGGCCGCAAGCGATTCGTACGGCTTTTCATCCTGGTGGGGCAATTGCCACGCCAGCTGCAAATCGGTAATGGTGTAGCGGATCGACCTGATTTTTTGATCGAAAGGATCGGGAAAGAAAACAACGTAGCCGACGCGGTCGTCCTCCATTTGCGCCGGCGGCACCAGTGCTGGATTCGGCCAAACCGCAATCGCCGTGCCGGCGCCTTCCTGCACGGCGGAGAAATCAAAGTTCGAGGCGATGACAACTCTGTCGTGGTAGCGATCGAGCGCGGCCCGAAACGCGTCGTCGCCGTCATTGGGTTTGTCGAACATCATGTCGAACATCACCATCCGCGCTCCCGCGCCGAAGAGTCGATCGAGCAACAACGCCCAAACCTCGCGCGACCACGGAAACGGCCGCTCAGTCAGGAGCTGGAACGCGCGATTGTTTGCCAGCTCGTGCGGCTCGAATGGCGGCAGTTGCAGCGTGCTTTGATCAATGCCGAGAAAAACAAAGTCCGAATGCGTTTTTGTTTTTCGACCGTCGCGCTCAAGCAAATCCTGAAAATTTTGCTGGCCGCGCCAGACAGATGAAAGAAACGGAACGCCCGCCGCAAAACGCAGGCTCAAAATAAGTAGCGTCCAAAACGCGCAGATTCCGGCCAGGATCGACAATCGATGGCGCGCCAGAGTGTGCATCCGTCCATTATAGCGGGAGCAGCAGATCGAAGCACCACATTCGATGCTGAATACCGAACGCATCAAAACCCCAAGCACCAATCTCCAAGCTCCAAAAGCTCCTGGCGCAATTTGAATATTGGAGCTTGGGATTTCCTTGGGTATTGGGATTTGGTGCTTCTCTTCTTATGCCGATCACTGACGTCTCAAATTTCATTTGCCCCGCATGTCAGCTGCCGCTGAAAGAGACGCGCACCTCGCATGGGATTTTTTGGAGCTGCGAAAACTGTGGCGGCCGCGCGGTCACGATCGAGCTGTTGCGCCGCACCTTTACTCCCGACTGCATCAATCCGCTTTGGCTGCACGCTGTCCGTGGCGAAGGCACTCGGGGCCGCCCCTGCCCGGCATGCCGCCAGCCGATGCTAGCGGTTCCGCTTTCCGATGACGCCGGAGTAGCTGTCGATCTTTGCAAGCACTGCCACTTCGTCTGGTTCGACGCCGGCGAAGTGGACACGCTCAAGCCGCGGCCGTTGCCGCCGGCTGAGCCCGAGCTCCCGCAGGAAGTTCGTGAAGTCCTCGCGCTGGAAAAAGTGAAACAGCTCGCCGAACAAGCGCGCGGCAGCGATTTCGACAGCGCCCCGCCGGACGAGCAGTGGAAAACCATCGCCGGCTTTTTTGGTTTTCCGGTCGAATTCGACGCGCCGGAAGCGGAGCGCAAACCTTGGGTAACGTGGTCGCTCGCTGGCGCTATTGTTGCCGTTAGCTTGCACGCGCTCCCTCAATTGCGCGATGTCGTTCAACACTTCGGATTAATTCCCGCGCAAGCGATGCGACTCCATGGTCTCACCTTCGTCACGTCCTTTTTCCTGCACGCCGGCCTGATTCATCTCATCGGCAATATGTATTTCCTGGTCGTCTTCGGCGATAACGTGGAAAATTTCCTGCGACCGTTTCGCTATCTCGCGCTCATCGCCCTGGCTGCGTTCATCGGCGATCTCGCGCATATTATGGCTGAGCCGCGGTCGCAAATCCCTTGTGTCGGGGCGAGCGGCGGCATCGCGGGCGTGATCACCTTTTACGCGCTCGCGTTTCCGCAGGTGCGCCTCGCCTTTCTGATGCGCTGGGGTTTCGCATGGTTTCGCTGGGTTAGGTTCCCCGCCTGGTTCGCTTTGGTTCTCTGGATTTTGTTTCAACTCCTTGGCGCGTGGGAACAGAAAGTCGGAATCAGTTCCGTGTCCGCCTTCGCGCATTTGGGCGGCGCGGCCGTTGGCTTTGTAGCGTGGGTTGTTTGGCAAAATCGATCCTCAAGCATGCCGCCGCGCAACCTGCAAACTTGAGCGTTTAAAGCGGTCAGGTGTGAATCACTGCGTGAAGAGTGAACATACCATTCTCGAAATCTTATTTCCAAAGGTTCGCGCGGAGTTATTACGGCTATTCTTCACCGCGCCACATAAACAACGTTATGTGCGCGAGCTCCGAAACAAGGTCGGCCTCGCGCTGTCCACAGTGCAGGATGAACTGCGCAAACTGACTGCGGTCGGTCTGCTTACCAGCTGGTCGAAGCGTTTCTATCGCGCTAATTCTCAGCATCCGCCCTTCCCAGAAATCTTCCGTATTGTTCAAACAAGCGCACGTCTTCCATGAACAAAACGTTCCGCCGTCCATCGACAACGACATGTTCGGCAAAAATGCCACGCACCTCGCAGGTTATCGCCTGATCGCCCGACGAGCTGGCATTTGTTTTCGCCCCGGCGAAAAAACTCGACCGCTTAAAGCGGTCG
>JBHEMD010000007.1:0-10940 GCA_046262735.1 Chthoniobacterales bacterium
CGTTGTGACCGATCACGATGAAAACACCGACCAACAACTCGAGACCGCTCAGCGCACGCGACCCGGCAAGCTTTGTCATGCTCGGAACTCTTGCCGCTGACGACAGCGGCCGCTACAAGAAACAAATGGCGCCACCGCCAATGAAATCCGGTAGTCCACTCTTTCTAAACGAGGAGCAGGTGCGAAAGCATCTGCGGATGGAGGAATTAATTCCGGCGATGGAGAAGGCGTTGATCAATTTCTCGGCCGGGAGAGTGACGCAGCCGGTACGACAAGTGATCACGGTCGAGCCGCCCGGAGGATTTTTCGGATTAATGCCAGCACGGACGCCGGAAGGACTCGGGCTCAAGATCGTCACGTTTTATACCTCGAACGCAAAGCTCGGGATCCCCACGCACATGGCCACGATTTTCCTAGTCGATCCGGAAACCGGGGCACCCCTTGTGTCGATGGATGGCCGATTGATCACTGAGATGCGGACGGCGGCGGTTTCTGCAGTCGCCACGAAATTGCTCGCCTCGCCGGATGCGAAGGTGCTCGCAATTCTGGGGAGCGGTGTGCAGGCGCGCAGCCACGCCGAAGCGCTGCCACTTGTTCGGCGGTTTGAAGAGATTCGCGTCTGGAGCCCGACGCGCGAGCACGCCGATCAGTTCGCGAACGAAATTGGCGCGAAAACGATGTCGGCGGAAAATGCCGTCCGCGACGCCGACGTCATTGTGACCGCGACGAATTCGAAGATGTCGATCTTGCAGGGCGGGTGGTTGAAACCCGGTTGTCATACCAACGCCGTGGGCGCGTGTCGCCCGGATTGGCGCGAACTTGATGATGAAGCGATGGGCAACGTTGTCTTTGTCGATTCGCGCGAAGCCGCGATGAAGGAATCCGGCGATGTGATTCTTTCCGGCGCGAAGATTCATGCCGAGCTGGGTGAAGCATTGGCCGGCAAAGTGCCGCCGCCCGCAAACGAAACGACAATCTTTAAATCGCTCGGCATGGCCGTGGAAGACATTGCCGCGGCGCTGCGCGTGTATAAGTCCGCCACAACACCTGCACCTTCGCGCTAACCGGCGCACTTCTTTGTCATGTCGAGCGGAGTCGAGACATCTCTTGCTGTTAATTCAACCACAACAGAGCGATTAGAGATTCCTCGACGGACCCTGTCCCGAGCGAAGTCGAAGGGCTCGACATGAGAGAGGCTAGTGCTTGCAAAGCGCAACATCATTGGAAAGTTGGCTGCGATGTCCGCCGAAACGGGGGATCTAACAAAAGCAATCAAGCACGCAGTCGCCGAGGGGAAGTTACTCGAGGCGGCGGCTACGAACTTGTGGGCGCTGCTAGATGGCGCGGAGTCGGACCTTTATGCTCGCGCGGTCGCGGAACTGGTGACTACTGATGAATGGGACGAGCTGAACGATCGGTTTTACAAGACGCTCGAGTTCGGGACGGGCGGGCTGCGCGGGCGCACCATTGGAAAAATTGTCACGAAGGCGGAGCGCGGAAATGCCGAGGAATCGGGCTGCCCGCAGTTTCCTTGCGTCGGCACGAACGCGATGAACTTTTACAACGTCAGCCGCGCGACGCAGGGGCTGGTTGCGTATGTGAAGGCGTGGCAGATCCAGCGTGGCATTGGCTTCCAGGCAATGAAAGGCCAGTCCGGCTCGGACCATCGGCAGGATGCCAATGCCACCAGAGCGAGCATTGTCATCGCGCACGACACGCGGTTTTTTTCCAGGGAGTTTACCGATCTCGCTGCGCGCGTGGCCGCAGAGAACGGATGCGACGCTTTCGTGTTCGACGGGCCGCGTTCGACTCCGGAATTGTCGTTCGCGGTGCGCCATTTGAACGCGAGCGCGGGCATTGTGATCACCGCCAGTCACAACCCGCCGCACGATAACGGTTACAAAGTTTACTTCGCGGACGGCGCACAGGTGATCGAGCCACACGCCGGCGGAATCATTGCGAAAGTAAACGAAATCGCGAGCGAAACGTACGAGCCACTCCCGCAAGATTCCGCCTCCGCTAAGGCTACGGCGCACAGGCAACAAGGGACAATCAAAACACTCGGTCGCGATGTCGATGAAGCTTACATGGAGCGGCTCAGGAGCATTGTTCTCGATCGTGACGTGGTGCGCGCGGCGAAATCGTTACAGATCGTTTTTACCCCGCTGCACGGCACTGGCAGTGTGACGCTGCCCATCATGCTCGAGCGGCTCGGATTTAAATTCGATCTCGTTAAGGAACAGGCGCAATTCGATCCGCGGTTTTCGACCGTCAAATCACCGAACCCCGAAAATGCCGAGGCGCTCACGCTCGGGATGGAGCTGGCTGAGAAAACTGGCGCCGACGTTGTGATTGCGACCGATCCGGATTGCGATCGGTTGGGCGTCGCGGTGCGGAGCGCGACGGGCCAGATGAAATTAATCTCCGGTAACCAGATCGGGTCGTTGCTTTCGTGGTACCGCATAACAAAGTTTTTCGAGCTCGGCGTGCTCAACAAAGCCAACGCCTCGCATGCGGTCACGATCAAGACATTCGTCACCACCGACCTTCAAAAAGCGATCCCGGAACATTACGGCGTGCGCTGCGTCGAGACGCTGACCGGATTTAAATATTTCGGAGCCAAACTCGAGAAATATGAGAGCGCGCTTCCACCCGAAATCCGAGAGAGATACCGGCAACTGTCGGAGGAAGAAAAGCGCGCGGCGCAGTTGAAGGACTCGGCATTTTTCGTTTTTGGGAGCGAAGAAAGTTACGGCTACAGCGGGGCGGACTTCGTTCGCGACAAAGACGGCAACGCCGGTGCGCTCATGTTTTGTGAAGTCGCCGCTTACGCCAAATCCCGCGGCCAGACTATTGACCAGCTGCTCGACGAAATCTTCGCGACGTTTGGTTATTTCGCCGATAAAAACGCGTCGCTTTATTTTGAAGGCGCTAAAGGCGCGAAAAAAATCGAGCGCCTGCTCGAATCGTACGCGACCGCGCCGCCAAAAGAAATACTCGGCGCAAAGGTGACCAGCATCCAGGATTTTGAAACCGACACGATTCGCGACGTTGAAGGGGACGAAATTCCCAAACAGAAGATGTCGATCTTCGAGTTGGCCGACGCGACGCGCATCGCGGTGCGCGGTTCTGGCACCGAGCCGAAGATCAAATATTACCTTTTCGGTCAGCGCCGGCCGAACAGCGGGGAATTCAGCCCCGCGGAACTGGAAAAAATCAAATCCGAAGTGGACGCGCGGCTGGAGGCAATCTGGGATTGGCTGCAAAAGGACGTCGAGCAGCGCCTTGGCAGATAAGCTGCTCCGTTGACAGTTGTCACAACCAGTCGTCATGCACCGGGAGATCAATCTGAGCGGAGGCGAGATCAGCATTCTGAAGTCGATGGGTCTTTCCGGCATGCCGGTTTACGGCAAGCAATTGGGCGAGCGCAGCGGAGAAATGGAGCCGGCTGAATTTGTGGATGACCTCAACGGGTTGATCATGCTCGGCTACGTGCTGGCCGACAAAGTCAACATCCAGACGATGGAAGATGTGGAAAAAGCCAGTTTTCGAGTCAACGCGTCTTACGCACGCGATCTGCGCAACGCGATTCGTCCCGGCCAGCGGCGCGAGCAGGAGCGACGACGAAGGCGACGCGGCTGAGCGCAAGCCCCAGCAACGAATCCCAAACCGAGGGGAAACTCCAATCACCAAGCTCCAACCGGGCCGGCGGTTTGTCGAAAATCGGATCCCGCTGCTCGTTTTGAGATTTGGATTTTGGGCTTTGCCGTTTTTAATTGCGCGCCGTGCCCCGAATTCTAGCCGCCCTCTGGCCCTGGCTGGCCGCAGTCGCAAGCGGTTTGCTTTGCACCGCGTGTTTTCCTCCTTTCGACATCGGCGGGCTCTGCTGGATCGCGCTCACGCCATTGCTCGCGGCGATTTGGTTTTCGGGGGCAAACTCGAAACGTCGCTGGTTGCGCAATCTGCTGCTCGGTTATGTCGCCGGCGTTGTCTTCTTCACCGGGGCATTCAGCTGGCTCGGCGCGCTCGGCGATTTGTACCAAAGCTTCTTTCTCCATGGGCTCTCGTTTCTGTTGTCGATCTATCTTGGAATGCATTTCGCATTTTGGGCATGGTTTGTCGGGCTGCTCAGGCCCACGCACTTCCTGAGCTCGTGGCGGAATCTGGCGGCTGCATTTCTCGCCGCGAGCGCATGGGTGACGCATGAATGGGTGCGCGGCTGGCTCTTCAGCGGGTTCGGCTGGAATGGTCTCGGCGTAGCCCTGCACGATAACTGGCCACTGATTCAAATCGCGCAGTTTACCGGAGTCACCGGCGTCTCCTTTGCCATTGGATTCGCCAACATCATCGCCTTCACGACCGCGGTGCGTCTGTTTGAAGAGACGCGCTCGCACCAGATGCGCGCGCATTTCGATCTTACGCTGACCATGCTCGGCGTCGTCGCGCTCTTCTCATTCAGCATCTACACGGTGCAAAACCCTTCCGACACAAGACCGCTGCGCGTTGCCGCCGTGCAGGCAAACGTGCCGCAGGGAGAAAAATTCGACCCACAATTTAGTCGCAAAATCTTCGATCAATTTGAGCGGCTGAGCATCATTGCGCTGCACTCGAGTCAGCCGGCCGATCTGTTGATCTGGCCGGAAAGCGCAATGCCCGACCCGGTGCGCGACGTAAATACGCCAAGCTTTCAATTTGTGAGCGACTTTGCCGCCTCCACCAAAGCAGACTTGCTCCTCGGCACTCTCGACGTGGAAGATCGACATGAGTACAACGCAGCGGCGCTCATCTCCGAGTCCGGGCAACGGGTGCAGATTTATCGCAAGCTGCACCTCGTCCCCTTCGGCGAATATATTCCGCTGCGGCATTCGTTTCCGCTCTTTGCCTCAATCGCCAGCCGGTGGGTGCCGGGTGATTTCGAGACCGGCCGGGATTACACGGTGTTTCAACCGAGCACACCAGGCGTGCAGGTGGCGCCCCTCATCTGCTTCGAGGATACGGTCGGCGAATTGACGCGGCGGTTTGTTCTGCGCGGGGCGAACCTGCTCGTTAACATCACCAACGACGCCTGGTTCCTGCGCTCGGCCGGGTCGCGCCAGCATTTGGCCAACGCGGTTTTTCGCTGCGTCGAAACGCGCCGGCCCATGGCACGTGCTGCCAATACCGGCATCACTTGTTTCATCAGTGAATTCGGCCGGATCACACAAATTCTGCGCGACGAAAGCGGCAGCTCATTCACCGAAGGCGTGTTGACCGGCGACATCAATGTCCCGCAAGATCGACAACTGACGTTTTATACGCGGCACGGCGAGCTTTTCTCAAAATTCTGCGCGGGCGTGACGGGGCTCACGATCGTCGTTTTGGTCCTCGCGCGACTCTATCGTCGAGCTCAGGTGTAGAGGCGCTTGTGCCAAGCGCCTGTCTAGAAATAATTCGGCGTTGGACACAAACGCCGCTACAACATCAGTAAAATGCCTGTCCAGCTTCCGCTCGATCACCTGGCCGAGCTTTGGCCAAAGGAATTTCGCGGCGCGCGTGTCGGCGCGCTCCTGCATCCGCCATCTGTCACTTCGAAGCTCGAACACGCGGCGCGCATTCTCGAGCGACTGAATGGAGATTTGTTTCAGCTCAGCGCGTTTTTCGGGCCACAACATGGCTTTCTCGGTCAAACACAGGACAACATGATCGAGTGGAAAACCTTCGCCCATCCGCGTCTCGGCATTCCCGTTTACAGCCTCTACGGCAAACACCGCGAGCCGACCGCGGACATGCTCGAGGACGTCGATGTGCTGCTGGTCGATCTTCACGACATCGGCGCGCGCTATTACACTTTTATCTGGACGCTCTATCTTTGCATGCGCGCGTGCGCGCGGCGCGGCGTGGCGGTGGTCGTTCTCGATCGGCCGAACCCAATCAACGGCGTGGCGATGGAGGGGCCGGTGCTCGATCCGAATTACAGATCGTTTGTCGGCATGCATCCGATCCACGTGCGACACGGGCGCACGATTGGCGAACTCGCCGCACAGTTTCGTGAAGAAGCGTTCCCGGCTTGTCGATTGTCGATCTTACCAATGAAAAATTGGGAGCGCGGGATGTGGTTTGATCAGACCGGCCTGCGCTGGGTGATGCCGTCGCCCAACATGCCGACGCTCGATACCGCCACGGTTTATCCCGGCATGTGTCTGCTCGAAGGCACAAATATTTCCGAGGGTCGCGGCACCACGCGTCCGTTCGAGATTTTCGGCGCACCGTTTATCGACGCGGAAACGCTTTGTCGCGAGCTGACCTCTCTCAAACTCGGGGGCGTTTTCTTTCGCGAAAATTATTTCGAGCCCACGTTTCACAAGTTTGCTGGGCAAATCTGCGGCGGCGCCCAGCTGCACGTGCTTGATCGCAACATTTTTCGGCCGTTCCAAACCGGCGTTGAAATCATTGGCTGCATCCGAAAGTTGTATCCAGATTCCTTCGCGTGGAAGCAGCCGCCCTACGAATACGAGTTCGAAAAACTGCCGATCGAAATTCTGATTGGCGGCCCGGTCGATTCGATTTTCTCCAATTGATCTGTAGCCGTCGCCCTGCCGGCGACGCGCCGCAGGTTCGAACGCGCATTGCACTTCGCACAGCGGAGCGGCTACACAGGCTTCGATGGATTGTTGGCTTTTCCTTGTCGATCCTGACGCTGTCGATCTTGCGTGCCGACATCCCGTGGCCGGAGGTTGTGAAGCGGCTGGCATATGAGAACGAGAAACTGGCGAGGCGCCCGCAGGGCCACAACGGCGAGTTCTTCCTGGTCTGCACGCTTTATTACACGCCAAAGGAATCCGGCTTCACCTTCGAGCGCGGCTTTGATGCGACCCCGGTGACAAAGCCCGGTTTGCACGGGCGCACTTATCCGCGCGATTTCCTGCGCTCGGTCAAAAAGGAAGGGTTCGGGCGCATCGTCAGGCCTGTGAACGGGCGCCATTACATTCGCTACAACGGGGGCAACTCTTACGTGTTTGCCTCCCAGCCGACCGGGGGCGGCGGAGTTTTGGTTCCGCGTTACTCGGCTGCGGCCAAGCGTGGCCAGCGCGGCCTTGGCTTCGGCACTCTGCTCGAGACGAACAACGCAACTGTAAAAGACGTATTCGGCAGCACGCGCTGGAAAATCATCGACACCGGCGGCGGACTACGCCGCTGGCAAATCGATTGTTATTATGGCGAAGACGAACCCCTCGGCCCCGCCCGATTGATGGGTCGGCCGCGCGCCACAACATTCGAATACGGTTACACCGAGGCAAAGGTGCGGTGAACCAACCTTTCACTGTCCAGGTTACGTTTCACGGTGACCTGCCCTTCTTCCTGCGTTCAAATCCGGTCGGCGAACGCCAGCTCCGGGAGAGGACCTCAGTCAAGGACCTGATCGAATCCTGTGGTGTGCCGCACACTGAAGTCGATTTGATTCTGGTCGATGGCGCGCCGGTCGATTTCGCCCATGTGCTTGATCAGGACGCGGCGTTGGCGGTGTATCCGCCGGGCTCGAAACGAAGCACGTTCTTCCAGGAAAAGCGGATGCAAGCAACACAAATCCAGAAGTTTGTCGCTGACGGGCATCTTGGCAAACTCAGCCGCGATTTGCGGCTGCTTGGGCTCGATGTGCTCTACGAACGCGATGCGCAAGATCGACAATTACTCGAGCTGGCCAGGATCGATAATCGCGCCCTGCTCACGCGCGACCGGCGACTCCTCATGCATGCCGTGCTGCGGCACGGCTATTACCTGCGTTCGCAGAACCCGCTCGAACAAACTCTCGAGGTGCTGCGCCGGTTCGAACTCGCCTCCTCTCTCATGCCGTTTAGCCGATGCCTTTCTTGTAACGCATCGCTGCAACCGGTCGAGAAGGGCGAGGTCCTCGATCGGCTCGAGCCGCTGACCAAAATTTACTACGAGCGATTCAGGCGCTGCGGCGGCTGTGGACAGATTTACTGGCAAGGCTCGCATTTTGACAAATTGCGGGCTCGCGTCGAAGAAGTGCGCGCCGCGATGGCAATCGGAACGGAACGAGATCGAGCGTGAGGAAGCTTCTTACTGCGGCGACCGTGCTTGTCGGGCTCGCTTCGACTGGCTTGGCTTACGGGCCGACCGGACACGAAATAGTCGGCGGGATTGCCGACAAATTACTGGCGAACACTGCGGCCGGGGCGCAAGTCCGCGCGCTGATCGACGGCTTCACCTTGGAGAAAGCGGCCGTGATCCCCGATGAGATCAAGTCCTGGGACAAGGACGGCATCGACGATGGCCGGGCGTTTCCGCACTACCGCGATCACGCGAAGATCGACAAACAACTGCGCGAGTTCTGGCAGGCCAACCCGCCGACGCACGATCGCAATTCGGAAACGCCGTCGCATCACTGGTTCCATTATACCGACGTGCCAGTGTTAAACGCGGAGCGGTATTCCTCTGGCCGGATCGGCCGGAGCCAATGGGACATTGTCCACATGATCCCCTACTGCATCGACGTTCTGCGCGGCGCGATTCCAGAAAACAATCCGCGCAAAATCACCAAACCGGTCGCTGTCATTCTGCTCGCTCACTATGTGGGCGACATCCACCAGCCGTTACACGTTGGCGCAATGTACTTCGACCAGGCGAGCGGACGCGCGGTCGATCCCGACAAAGGCGAAGCCGGCATTGAAGACGAAGGCGGCAACACGATTGCGCTCCGGCTTTATCACGGGACACCGGAGGAAATGGCAAAGCGCGGTTTAAAATTGCACGGTTTCTGGGACAACGAAGCGGTGATGGCAAATCTGTCCCTGCCGCCGGCAATTCCCAAGGAACAGCGTTACGAAGCAATCGAAAAAGCGAAGCGCCAGCTCATCGATCAATTCGCGCGCGCGCAGCCGGCCAACTGGCGCCTCGCTGCAAACATACCGTTGAAAAATTATGCCGAGGCATGGGCAGACGAAATTTTGCCGGTCGCCCGCGAAGCCCATGAACGCCTGCAATTGAACAATATGCATGCACAGATGGAGGAGGATCGAACTGTCGCTGCCGGCACAGCAGTGGAAAAAAATGTGCCTGATCGTGTCGGGTACGCGGACTGGACGGCGAACATCGTGCGCGACGAATTGCATAAGGCCGGTTGGCGGCTGGCAGATTTACTGAGCCAGGCCGTAACATCGACAACTTTCAGCGCGGCATCAGAACCGGTCGCGACGCCGATCGCGACGCAGCCGCCCGGAAACAAGATTGCCACCAACTCGCCGCCGGCAGCAACGGCGACACCGGCGACGGGTTCGCCATTTGGCCAATATCCCGTCAATTACAAGGAGATCGTGACCGCGTGGCTAAAAGCAAACGGATTCGACCCGGCAAATGTGCAATGGCAAAGCGAACCAAAACCGGCCGAAGTGCCCGCCGCCGCCGGTCGGCCGCTATACGGCTATCTTGTAATTTTCGATTCGCCGCAGGCTTCGCGCGCGAAAACGCGGAGCGTGTTGATCCGCGATGGCGTCGTGATCAGCAACTCCGGGTTCTAAAATTTGGCGGTAGCGGCGGTCTCTGACCGCGGGATCGGCAAATGCCACGCTCATAGAGCATCGCTATAGGATCAGGCTTCGCTCTTCTTCGCCGACCTGTCGCATTCGGCCTTCAGCTTCGCGTACTGATCAGCCGAGAGAATGCCCTTGGCTTGTTTGAGAAAACGGGTGCGGCTTTCCTTGGTGCACCCGGCTTTCGCGCATTCAGATTGCCAGGCTTCGATCTTTGTCTGCTGGTCCGACGTCAGATGTAGGCTCGCCAGGTTCGTGCACATCGCCTTGTCATGCGATGCCCCCTTCGCGCAACACGCCTTACCACCTGCAAACATCGGCGATGCGAGCAGCATCGTCACTGCGATCACTGTTGTTCCAAAAAGTTTATTCATAGTGCCGGTGAGACAGAGCTACTGCGTCAGATGTTCAAAATCTCAATCGCCGAAACCGGCCACGCTTCGCGCTATCTTTCTTCGCTTCCAACATTGGTCTTTTCTTTGGTTGAAGTCGACCACGCGCCAAGTCGCTTCGCTTGCGCTTCTTCCTCGAGAGCCCTGAGCTGGTCCATGTAGTCCCTCGATTTTTCACCGTCCGGTAACTCGTGACCGACTCCTTTTGCACGCGCTAAACCTTCGCTGATCAAAATCTCAGCCAGATTTTTCCCATCGACTTCAATCAAAACATTGTAGCGCGCCTCGCGTCCACGTCCCGCCGCGCTCGCCCAGAGGGTACGCACGACAAACGGTTTTTGCAGGAGAGCGCGCACTCGTTCGGCCGCTTTTAGACCGGCGTTCATTGTTTCATCGAGAGTGATGCCGAAATGCAAGCTCTGCTCTCGCGTCCGGTCGCCGTACCGCAGATTGGTTTCGGGCGTATCGACGAAGTAGAGGCGGGCGGTGAATTCCTTTTCACTGCAGCGCACATGAAAACTGTCGCCATCGTTGCTTTCCGAATCCACATACTTGCAATCGTTCAGCGTGACCCACTCCTTCTCGGCAGCGCTCGCCCATGTTGCCGACAGGAGCAGCGTAACGAAAAGAACTCCGCTGTGGCGAAGACGTTGCGAGTGCATGGCGCGCGACCATCGACTGCAGCAGCGTACCGCGCAACCTATGCCGTTAGGCCAACGCGAGCCGATCGGCTCGATCTTTAACCGAAAAATCCGTGCAGCCAGCCGTAAACAATTGCCGCGGCACTGCTGACAAGAAGCAACGTTAGCAGTATTTTTCGCCGGCTGATCTTACGCGCGTCTTCTGCGGAGAGCGCCAGGTTGTCGGGCAGGAGCGCGGCGAGCGCGTCCTGTAACAATCGACGCTCGGCCACCGGCAGTTCACCCGGGCTGCTGAACTCTTTACCGTTTAGAATGATCTTGGCGTTGAGTTTGCCGGCCAATCGCGCGCCGGACCGCAGCACCGCCGTCTCGCCGAC
>JBHEMD010000008.1:0-3568 GCA_046262735.1 Chthoniobacterales bacterium
GATATGATCGCCGCGTCCGCGATCGGTGTAGGAATATTCGACTCGAAACGTCCCGGGCGTCTCTTCTTTGACGGTCTGCGTTCCGGCCGGATTGCCCTGAATGAGAATCTTATCGGTGCGCTCCGCGGCGAGACTTTGTGCGACTGCGGCCAGCGCACCAAACAGGATAATGAGTCGTAAGTTTTTCATGGGTTCGATTCTGTCTTTGGATTGAGAACCTTGCGAACGAGCGCGTCGAAACGCGGATCGCCGTGCAGATCCTCGAGAAGCGGGTCGTATTTAATAGTGAGAATCTCGGGCGCGCGCTGATTGATTGCCGTGTCCAACGCAGCCAGGGCGCCGTCTTTGTCCCCCAGCGAAAGGCGAATTATTGCCGGGCAGTAGCCGCTGACGAATTGAGTCCGCGCTCGTTCTTCCAATCGCCTGAGAATGTCTTGCGCTTCATCCCGCAACCCGGCCCGGGCACAAGCCTGGGCAAGCATCGCCTGACCAAATGGCTCGTCGGTTCCCGCGGTCCCTTTGCGAAATTCCGGCAGCGCTTCGGCGAGTTTACCTTGGAATTGCAATGCTTCGCCGAGATAACCGCGCACGACGTGGAAATTCGGATCGATCTCGAGTGTCTTGCGACTTTGCGCGACCGCCTCGTCGAGGCGATGCGCAAAAATGTAGTTAAAGGCCAGGTCGGCGTTAACAATGAGCGATAGAGGATCGAGCGCGATCGCTTTCTTATCTTCGGCGATCGCCCGATCGAATTCTCCAAGCGCGCTCAAAGGCGTGGTCTTCCATTGGTGCGCCGTCGCGTAATTCGGATCGAGCTGAATGGCGCGATCGAATTCCGCGATCGCCTTGGCGAAATCATGCTCGAAGCTCGTGTAGACCGCACCAAGGGCCGCGTGGGGCGCGCCTAACGAGGGCTCGAGATTGAGAGCTTTCAGCGCCATCTCTTTTGCTTTCGGGTAAAACTCATCCGGCGCCCCGACGCCGTAGTCGGGGAAAAGCACGTAGGCATCTGCGAGACCGGAATAGGCGAACGCATAATTAGGATCCTTCGCGATGGCTTGATTGAAATACTCAACCGATTTCGGCAGATCGGCCGACGTGCGTTTGTTCCAAAAGAATCTGGCCTTGAGGTAAAGTTCGTAGGCTTCGGAGTTCCCCGTCGGTTTCTTTGCGATGGCCGCTTTTTCCGAGCCGGTTAGCTTGGCCTGCAAGGTCTCGGCGATTGTTTTCGCGATGTCGCTCTCGACCGAAAAAATGTCGGTCAACTTCCGGTCGTAGATCTCCGCCCAAAGATGGGCGTCGGTCACGGCGTTGATCAATTGCACATTCACGCGCACCTGATCGTTCGCCTTCTGCACACTGCCTTCCAGAATGTGGGCGACGCCGAGCTGCCGCGCGATCTCGCGCAAATCCGACGGCGCGCTCTTGAAGCGCATCGTCGAGGTGCGCGAGATGACTTTCAGATCGGCGACTTTCGCCAGGCGAGTGAGAATTTCGTCCTGCACGCCGTCCGCAAAGAAGGCGTTATCCGGATCGCGACTAAGATTCTCGAAAGGCAGAACTGCGATCGACTTGAGCGGCACGTCGGCAGTGGCTGGCGACGTCGGCGCGGGCGACTTAGTTCGAAAAACCTGGTAGCCGAGTAACGACGCCGCGCTGAGGGCGATGACCAGGATCAGCGCCGCGAACTTTCGCCGGCTCCATCGCGGAATTTTTTCATCGGCCCGGACGTCTTCGGTTCGTTTCATTCCCTCCGGCGTCATCTCGAAAGTCCAGGCAATGATGAGCGCGAGAACGAATCCCGCGGCGAGGACCACCACGAACACCTTCATGACCCAGGCCGGCGCTTCGAACGTCGGAAAAAGAATGGAGGCCGCCTGAAGGAGCAGCCACGCAATCACCACATAAGCGACCGCGACCTTGTAAACGTTGCGCCGCTTCAGCTCGGCGAAGAAGGACGGCTTCCCGTTCATTTGGTTGGTTCCTGGCAGAGCTTCTGAAAACGCGGATCGCCGCGGAGCGGATCGAACATCGGATCGAACCGGAGGATTGCCGGAGTCAGCGGCCCGATCTGAAACCAGCTGCCGTACGGTGTCTCCAATAGCTTTTCCAGAAGCGCGATCGCACGATCGGGCTCTCCAGTTTGGGCGGCGACCCGGGCAAGAACTTCCGTTTGAGCCGGGCCTAACATCGCATCTTTTGCGACCGGGTTTGCGATAACGCCTTGCTCCGCGAACTCCTGCGCGGCTTTCTTATCGCCGAGACCCATACAGGCAAGGGCGAGATCAGCCATGATCCAGCCGTTTTCCGGCTCCTCTTTGAGCAATGTCTCCAGCTCGCCCCGCACCTGCGTCCAAGTCTGATGCGCACCGGTCTCATCGCCCGCGACCTTTTGCGCCCAGCCAAGAGAAAACCGCAGCTCTGCATTTGCCCTCGGGATCGCGGGATCAGTATGGGCGAGTACTTCCCGAAGACGTGCAATAGCGGCGGCCGGCTTTCTCTCGAAAAGGTTCTGGCGCACTTGGGTTTGAACGCCTAATTCGAACACAGGCGATATCTGAACTGATGCGAGGATGTTGGCCGAGCGCGCCAAATCGCCTTCGACTTGGGCGATCGCCGCCTTGTCAATTTTCAAATCAGGAATTTCGGGAGCGATCGCGAGCGCTTCGTCTATGTGGCGTTCGGCCTCAGGAAAACGGCGAAGACCAAGCAGCGAGAGCGCATGTTGCTCCAGAAGACTCGTATTTCTGGGATCCAGCTGCTCAGCTTCCTTAAAATAGGCGTCGCTGCGGTCCCACTCACCACGGCGTCGTGCAATATAAGCTAAACCTGCGGGGACCTGGCCCATATTGGGGGAGACCTTCCGCGCCTGTTCGAAATAACGGGCGGCAGTGTCGTAATCCTTAAGGCAACCATAATGATAATATCCTTTCGCGTAGAGCGCCTCCCCGAGATTCGGCTGGAGCGACAACGCCGTTTCCGCGGCGTGATTAGCTTCCTCGCGCAAGGCCGGCGTCCTTTCCAAAGTACCGCTCAGGTAACCGCCGGCATCGATCCGAGCCAAACGCGCCCACGCGAGCGCGAACTTAGGATCGAGCCTAACCGCGCGTCTAAGATAATCCTGGGCCGGCAAGACGTTTGTTGGGGCGTTGGCCCGAGCATCGTAAGCGAGGCCGCGCAGGTAGGCGTCGTATGCTTCGGGGACATCTGTCGGCTTGACCGCGATCGCCTGTTGCTCTCCGCCGGTCAGCCTCGCGCCTAACTGGTCGGCGATGGTTTTTGCAATCTCGCTCTCGGCGGAGAACACGTCGGTCACCTTTCGATCGAAGGTTTCTGCCCAAAGATGCGAATCATCAGCGGCGCGGATGAGTTGCACGTTGACGCGAACCTTGTCGCCACTTTTTTGGACACTGCCTTCGACAATGTTCGCCACCCGCAGCTGCTTGCCGATGTCTGGCAAATTTTCCGGCACGCTCTTGTAATGCTCAGTGGAGCTTCGCGAGATGACTCTAAGGTCTCCAATTTTCGATAGCCGGGTCAGGACCTCCTCCTGCACACCTTCGGCGAA
>JBHEMD010000009.1:0-12306 GCA_046262735.1 Chthoniobacterales bacterium
CGAAAACTTTCCCGGAATTTGATCTTCAAGTTCAATTTCTCCTGCATCTCGGGGACGCGGGGATCGCCCAGGATTGAGCGGTTCCCGAGCGCGCGCGGGCCGAATTCCATTCGACCCTGATACCAACCGACAACTTTTCCATCAGCAATGAGCGCGGCGACGCGTGATGCTAATTCGGCATCGCTCAGCTCGACGGCGCGGATACTTCTGCCCCGCACGAACTCGTGCGGATCAAACGCCGGCCCGAGGAACGATCCCTGTTGCGCATCATGTTCGCCGGTAACCGCTCGCGGCTTATCGAGGTAATGATGCCAGGCCAAAAGAGCCGCGCCGAGCGCGCCGCCGGCATCGCCCGCGGCGGGTTGCACCCAGATTTTCTCGTACGGTCCTTCACGCACAATCCGGCCATTGCCGACGCAATTCAGCGCAACGCCACCCGCGAGGCAAAGATTCGTCAGACCCGTGACGTCCTGCGCGTGGCGCGCCATTCGCAACATGATCTGCTCCGTCACGCTCTGAAGCGAGTGCGCGATGTTCATGTGGCGCTGGGTCAGTTCCGATTCCGGCCGGCGGGGCGTTCCGCCGAAGAGCCGATCGAATTTGCGGTTGGTCATGCGCAGACCGGTGACGAAATCAAAATAATCAAGGTTCAGATGAAATGAGCCGTCTGCTTTAAGATCGACAAGTTGATCGAGAATCGTTTGCTCGAACTCCGGTTCGCCGTAGGGGGCGAGTCCCATCACTTTGTATTCGCCGGAGTTGACGCGGAAGCCGAGGTGGTAGGTAAACGCCGAGTAGAGCAGGCCGAGCGAATGAGGGAAATGTTGCTCGGCCAACATCTCGACGCGGTTGCCGGCACCGCGCCCGATGCTGGTGGTTGTCCATTCGCCGACGCCATCGATCGTCAGGATGGCGGCCGTATCGAACGGCGAAGGGAAAAACGCCGACGCGGCGTGCGACTCGTGGTGCTCGGAAAAAAGGATCTCGCCTTCGTAGTCGAGCTCGTCGCGGATGATTTGTTTAATCCACATTTTGCGTTTGATCCACACCGGCATTGCTTTAAGAAACGAAGCGAGGCCGCGCGGCGCGCAGGCGAGATAAGTGGACAAGAGACGGTCTGATTTCAGGAACGGCTTCTCATAAAACGCCACAAGATCGACATCTTTCGCGGCCGCGAGTCCACCGAGCTCGAGACAAGAGCGGATTGCGTTGAGCGGAAATTCGGCGTCGTGTTTTTTGCGGGTGAACCGTTCCTCCTGGGCCGCGGCGATGATCTCGCCGGAGCGCACCAGACACGCCGCGCTGTCGTGATAAAAGGCGGAGATGCCGAGAATGTTCACGGCAGGTCTTTGAGAAATCGCGCCAACTCTCTTGCGGCTGTTTCGTGGCCGGCGGCGTTCCAGTGTTCGTCGTCCGGAAAATAAACAGCGACGCCGGATTCGACTTGTTTCTGCAGAGCGGCGGTTAAATCGAGAAAGGAAATATTTTCGTGCCGGCAGAAGTCGGCAATGAGCTCGTTGAGGGCGAGACGATTAGCGCGGACAGCATCGCCGCTCATTTGCAGTCGATCAAAAGCGGGAAAGCGGCTAAAGACGCGGACCAAACCGCGTCCGACATTTGGGGGTGAAGCCAACATCCGATTCCACGCAGAAAAATAGAAATCAATCGCGCGCTCCAATTCTGCGCGGCCAACCGCCTGTTCGGCGAGTGGCCATTCGATCTCTGGGGCCGGCGGGATGAACATGAGCACGAGTTGGGCGCCATTTTCGCGGCAGGTGGAATTGATGTCCTGAAGCGTGTTGCGTGTGATCCTCCAGCCGGGGCTTTGCTCGACTTGCCAGCGGGGCATCGCGAGCTGAAAAAGATGTGGCGGCATCCAGGCAAAATTGAATTTTCGACCGCGGATTGGGGTGTGAAATATTCCCTTTTCAAATCCAGCTCGCTCGGACGCGAGCCGCTCCGTACCGCGCGTCCGATGGTGCAACCGGGTGCGACTGGCCGCGATTGATTGTGCGGCGGCGGTGCCGGCGGACCAGAGATAAAGCTTTTCATAATTGCGGTAGGACTCGGGAATGCGCGCGCCGCGAGCGAAAACTTCGCCACTGTCACCCTCAGTACCGAAGCGGCGATGGCGCTGCCTCCGGTCGAAGCTCACTGCGTCGGAGAGATCGTTGCCGGCAAAAAAAGCCATGACAACAAAATGCGGCCGATGTTTGAGCGCGAAATCTTCCAGCGCATAAAGCTCCTGTTGCGGAGCGAATGCCGGCACGCCGTAATTCTGCACCGCCAGAAGGGTGGTCTTTTCCAGCCGCGCCGGCCACGCTTGAGCCGCAGGCACGACCCAGCCTTCCGTGAAAGAATCACCGAGCGCTGCGATGTCGATCTTGTCCCGCACCCTTTGATTGCTGAAGCCTTCGGCGTCGGATTCAACGTAAAACCGGTGCAACTCTTCTGATGCCGCCTCCTGATCGACGATACCAAGCTGGACGATGTCGCCAAAGCGCCATTCCGTGTAGGTCCTGACATTCGGCCGAAGGCGCATTTGGTATCGAGGCGAACTCATCCAGCGGTGCAGTAGCGGAGTGGGTCCTGCGTCGGGTCGGACCTCCAAAATCGCCCGCGGCAGGCTAGTCCCTACGCTGCGCAGAAAAATCTCAGCGCCTATGAAGGTAAGCCCTACTGACCCAGCGAGCGTAAGCCAGTTCGCCGCGCCTGTAGACAAAGAGAGCGACGGGCGACGCTGCCAGATAGCTGTCGCGAGTGCGCCGAGAACAATCGCGTAGAGCGGCCAGAGGGAAAAAATGCGGGAAATTTGCGGGTCAACCCAGGTGATTTTGCCACGACTGACAAATTCCAGAACGCCATGCAAGGACGACAGCCGAATACGATACGATTTGGTTGCGTTGAGGCTTTCCGACACCAACCGGCGGCGATGGCCGTTTTCAATCACGTTCAACTCAAACCCGCTCGCGCTGTCCGGCACAATCGTAAGCAAAAGCTCATGTGGCATCGATAACTGCTGCGCAAAACTGAAGCGGGAATCACGTGAACTAACAATTTCGGGCACAAGAGCGGTTCCTTTCTGAACAAACTGCTGCGCGACCGCGCCCTGGAGATCATCGGCGGCCATGCGACGATCGAGAAGAAGGCGCTGTGTGTCGATGGTGAGGTAATCAACCGCCGCCGCACTCACTATTATGAAGATGCCCCACCAGAGCACTGCGCCGCGGGCTCCGCGCACCGCTTGGTGTAGTGGCAAAGAGCCAACTCTCCCGGCGATTGCCGCGCTTGATTTCACTCGAATTTATTTTGCCCTGGCTGCTTCAAACGCCTGCCAGGCTGACCAGGCCCGTTCCCAATTTTGTTTGGCCGCCCAGCATTCCGATTCCAGCAAATGAAAGTAGGCCGGCGCGGTTGGTCGCTCGCTGAAATGACGCGCCGTCTGAAGCGCGTCGTCGACGCGACCGCGTTGCATTTGGGCGCGGTAAAGCGCGTAGCCCACTGCGTAATTTTCCGGCGCGGAAACGAATCGATTTTGCAACTCCTCGAGCGACGAATCCGCCACCACGCGAGGCAGCGCGGCGGATTCTCCATAACTCTGGGTCAGTTCGTAGGCGACGCGGAAGTCTTTCTGCGCGGCGTGATGCTTGGCGACGCCGAGCCATCCATACGGCATCCAGTTCGGGTGACTTTCGATTTGGCGCGCCAGGTCGTCCAGCACTCCGCGCTCCGACCAAAGCGTGAAAAGCGCGAATTTTTCCGGCTCAGTAAACGTAGCCAGCTCTGGGTCGTTCTTCAGCACCTGCGCGAGTGCGCGTTGAAAATCTTCGCCCGAAACGCGATTGAGATACGGCAGCACCAGATCGTGCCGGGCCAGACCGATTTCCGAGAGCACCCGGCTTGCGACGGGACTTTGGTTTGCCGCATTGGTCAGCATGATCGAGAAAATTTCTGCGCGCCGCGACCCACCGCGACGTAATGCCTCCCGCCACGCGGTGACGGCGAGCATCGGCTGGGATGGTAACCAGGCGTTGCCTTCAGCCAGGGGGACTTCAAAACCGTTCGGCTCGAGAAATCGCGCCCGCCGGAAATCGTCCAGTGCCACATCCATATGGTTGTCCGCCACCTCCGCCAGCGCGCGCAGGAAATAAAGCCGCCAATCCAGGGGTGCCCAAACCAAAGCCCGGCTCGTCAGCGAAACGGCCGCCGCAAAATCGCGCTCCGCACTCGCGTCGAGCGCGCTCTCCTTTGCATTCGTCACTCCGACCGAACCCGGAAGCAATGCCTTCGTGCGAGCGGTAATCGCCCAGGCAAGGCCACTCACAATCAGGAGCATGGCAACCAGGCGAAAGAGCCATTGCGTCCACCGGCTCGGTGCAAAAGTGAATGGCCGATGCACGGCGAGCCCGCATAAGAACAGCGCGGTAAAGGCCGTCCCGACGCGATGCGCTGAAACATCGACAATCCCATGGAGCGCAAAAAGAACCACGCCAATGAGCGCGGCGAACCGAAAACGCTGGTTCGTTCCTTCGCGCAACGGAAACACGCGCCAGATCAGGAGCGCGGCGCCGACCAGCGCCAACACGACTGCGGGCCAGCCAAGCTCGACCCAGGCCCAAAGCCAGTCACTCTCCGGATGCAACGAACGCGTGTCGGCCCATGACGCCGCGCGAAAAATCGCGAAGACCGACTCGAAATTTCCAAGACCAATTCCGCACCATGGCGAAGCGGCAATTAGTTGGAACGCGTCGCGAAAGATCAGCCAGCGGAAATCGGACGAAATCCCAGGCCCCTCGAGACCGCGCAGGTGAAAACGCTCGAGCGTTTGACCACCCATCAGCAAAATGGCCGTGAGCAAGAGCAGGAGGAACGAAATCGCCAGTGCAATCCGGCCGGGCGAACGTTGACGCAGCGCGACGACCGCAATCCAGAGCGCGCTTCCGCCAACAACCAGCGCGAGGCCCGCGCGCGACAGGTTCAACACGACCGCGGCAATGAGCACACTGAGGCCGATCAGCCAGATGACCCAGCGGTTTCGACCGAAGCGAAGATCGTCCTGCCCACAGGCGAGCAGCACAATTGCGCTGATCCCGAAAAGGTCGGCAGTTTGATTGCGATTTGGAAAAGGCCCGAAGCCGCGCTGGTTGATCCAAAAAGGCAGGGCCGCATGCGCGAGGAATAACAAGATGCTGATTGCCGCCAAACCAACGACGCCGGCCGTGAAGGTGCGAAGCTGCAAACGCGCCGCGCGCAGGTCGAGATCTTGGGTGCAGACAAAATAGAGCCAGCTCAGCGCGGCAACCAAACTGATCAATCCGGTCGCAGTAATCCATGGCTGGGGCGTCAGGGTCGCGGGAAGCGCGATGCCGAGATCGTTCACCATCGCCGTGCGCCACGCGGGCATGAAAAACCAGTGCGCCGGCAGAAACGCGAGCGCGGAGAGCAAGACGAAGCCAATCAAAACGCCATTCATCGCGACACCGAGCGAGAACTGCGGCGGCCGCGCGAGGAGAAGAAATCCGAGCAGCGCTACCACCACCCCTTCAGCCCATTTCTGCGTTCCACCGGCGAGGAAACAGGCGAGCACCGGCAGGAGCGCGACGGCGCTGTTGCCGAAAAATCCGCTCGTCGAAATCGGGCCGAAGCGGCGGCGCCGGCGCGGCTGCGGTGGGTTTTCGGTCATGAGGAGCGCGGAAAGACTGGTATGGGACTCGCTCTTTAGATCGACAACCACGGAGTGGCAAGGCGAACTATCATGGGGCCGAGCAGCTTACCACGAGTTGAACGTGCGCCGCGAAAGCGTACCCTCAGCTTCGCTCCAGCGCCGTAAGTCATGGTCACCCAACGCACGGAAGGTCTCTACCGGCTTTTCCTGCTCTGCCAGCTGGTCATTGTCGCGCTCGTTTTCTGGGTCGGCGTCTGGTTCATGGTCACCTTCTATTCGCCTGGCCCCGATCTCGACTTCACCTGGCGCCGTTACAGCATTTACTGCGGCTTGATCCTGCTCGGCATCTGGCTGGAATCGCTTTCCCGCAGCGGCTCAAAAAATTATTTCCTGCAAAACGAATTACTCCAGCAACACCGGCTCAGTCTGCGCCAAGCCGTGGCCGGATTAGGCCTGCTCGTATTTTACCTCATCGGGACGAAGGACGCGTTTATCTCGCGCGTGTTCTTTTTCAACTTTGTGCCGTGGCTCTATATCGCGCTGCTCTTTTCGCACCATTATCTCCCGCCGCTTTTGATCCGCTGGTTTTTCAGTGGCGCGCGCCACGAAAAAACGCTTCTCGTCGGTCCGACCCGGCGTGTGACTCAACTGCGCGACTGGCTGCGACGCAAGGCCGATTTCGGTTTGCACACCGTCGGGCTGGTCTGCGACGAGCAACTCGATCCGCCATCGGACGGCTCCGGCCCGGCCAACAAAACGCCGGAGGGCGTTCCGGTGCTCGGCAAACCGGATGAGCTTGAAGAAATCGTGCGTGAGCGCGGCATCACGCAAATCATCCTGCTCGAATTTCCTCTCTCCAGCGATGGCAAGCGCGACGTCGTTCAAATCTGTGACCGACTGGGCGTGCGCCTGATTATCGTAAGCGATCTTGAGGAACGGCTGCGCCACGCTGTCACCCATTTCGAGGACGACGGTTTCCGCTTCATCGCGCTGCGGGAAGAGCCGCTCGAAAATCCGCTCAACCGTTTTTTCAAACGGGCGCTCGACCTCGCCATTAGTATTCCGGTCATCGTGATCGTGTTTCCGATTTGTGCCGTCATCGTCTGGCTTGCGCAGCGTTTTCAGTCACCCGGCCCGCTCCTTCATGTCCAGACGCGCGCCGGCATGCAAAATCGACAATTCAAAATTTACAAGTTCCGCACGATGCGCGCGGATCATCAGGAGCTGACGCGGCAGGCGAGCGGCCATGATGAGCGCGTTTATCCGCTCGGCCGCTGGTTGCGCAAACTCAGCATCGACGAAGTCCCGCAGTTTTGGAATGTGCTGCGCGGCGACATGAGCATCGTTGGCCCGCGCCCGCACCTTATCGAGCACAATGAGCAATTCTCGCAGCTGATGCAGAACTATCACGTCCGCGCCTTCGTGAAGCCCGGCATCACCGGGCTCGCTCAGGTGCGCGGCTTCCGCGGCCAAGCGCGCAACGGTTCCGACATCGCCAACCGCGTCGCCTGCGACATCGAATATCTCGAAAACTGGAACCTCTCCCTCGAGTGCGCCATTATCCTGCGCACCTTCGCCCAACTCATCGTCCCCCCGCGCAGCGCGTACTAACCGCGCGCAACTCGTTTAATCGGGAGATTCCTTCGAACGCCGACGAAGCTCGTACGTTTTCGCGACGCAGAGGAATTCGTAGAAGGCGTGGAGGCGGGCGAAGTAATAGCCGGCGCGACCATCGAGAAAGCCTTTCTGCCAAACGTAAACGTAGAGAAAGCGCAGGAGGGGACGGAACGGCAGGCGCCGAGAGATCGATTTCAGTTGTCGCTTAAGATCGACATGTTCGTGCGCAAAACTTCCGGGCGATTCGAGTTGACCGTCCACCGCCACGCGCGCTTCCCAGTTGGAGTAACGGTTATGTTTCTCGATGAAAACTTGCACGCTCGGAAAGGCATAATGATCGAGCTCAAAGTTGAGGCGCCCGGTAGGCCCTTGCACGATGACGTGCTCGTGCACTTCATTGTCGCCGCTGTCGGTCGGCCCGGTGGTGGAGCGCTCGTAACGACCTAACGAGTGTCGAAACAGGCGCAAATTCCAGTTCGGGTAGTAGGCGTGCCGCAGCCATTGGCCGAGGAACATGAAACGTCGGTTGATCCAGTAGCCGGCGATCGCAGGATCGACAATCGCCTTGGCAATTTCTTCCCCGGCTGCGGATGGCGCGACCTCATCGGCATCGAGAATGAAAACCCATTCGTGCTTGAACGGCAGATTCTCCAGCGCCCAGTTCTTCTTTTTCGGCCAGGTACCGTTGAACTGGAATTGCACCACCTGTGCGCCGTGCTGCTGCGCGATTTCAATTGAGCCGTCGATGCTGTGCGAATCGACCACGAAAATTTCGTCGGCCCATTGCACCGAGGACAAACAGCGCGGCAAATTGGCCGACTCATTTTTGATCGGCACCAGCACCGAGATCGGGATGCGCAGTTTATCTTCCATTGCTCTTGAGCAGACGGGTCTGATGAATGCCCAGCAGCGAGCGCGGCGCTTCACCGTTGCATCGCGCCAGGGTCCGGCCATCGAACAAAGCGAAATCGCGTTGGCGCAGAAAATCCGGGACGCGGCCGTCGCTGTAGCCGTCGAGATAAATCACTTTGATTTGCTCCTTTTGAAACAGGCCGCTCGCACCCTGAAGCACCGGCCACTCGTGTTCTTCGACATCGATTTTCACCACGAGATTCTCGCCATTCAGCGATAGAGAATCGAGCCGTTCGCATTGAATGGTTATTCCGACGGCGGCTGACTCGGGGTCCACAGCTTTAAAAACGCCCGATGTAATGCCCGGGCAAAACGGCAGCTTGGTGGAACGGTCGGAAACGCCGATGCCGAAAACAGTCACGCGATCGCGGCCAACCGATTTGCGTAACCGTTCCACAGTCTCGGGATTCGGTTCGATCGCGATGAATTTTGTTTCCGGAAAAACGTTGCGAAAGCGCGATAGGATCGAGCTGTAAAGTCCAACGTTCGCGCCGACATCGACAAAGGTGTCGCCGGGTTGCAAGAGCAGAGCCAGATTGAGAAGCGAAGCGACTTCATCGCGGAAGACAACGTTGTCATCGACCATTCGCCGGGCGCGCCAGAGACCAATCTCGGTGCGCGTGTTGATGCGGAGAGGCGCGCCGAAGAGTTCGATGTCGATGTCACGTGAGGGAATTAGCAACCGCGTCAGCGACACCCGAAACCGCGGATACTTAAAGGCCAGGATCCAGAACCAATGGCGCACCCATCGTTTGCCGGGAAAATTCATGCCGACGCGATGCGTGGCCTGAGAGTTCGACACGGGTTGCCGGCCGCAATTACATCCGGCGGAACATCCTTTGTCACGACCGAGCACGCGCCGATCACACTGCGCGCGCCAATCGTCACCCCGGGCAAAACGAACGCGCGCGCGCCGATGAAGCTATCCTCGCCGATTGTAATTTTTGCGGCCGTTAAGGGCTTGCTCGAGCGGGTGAAATCGTGGCTCGCGGTGTCGAGATACGCTTCCTGCGCAATGATCGCGCGCGCCCCGATCTCAATCTCAGCAAGGCTGTAAGCGTTTGCCCGATCGCCGAGACAGGCGCGATCGTGCAGCGTCAGCTTCCACGGGATGGCAATGCGCGCCCGCTGATGCACGAATGGTGTGCCGTAGATCTTCGCGTCGAAGACACGGAGCCAGAACAGCCGCCACGGATTCAGCGGTTTTGGCGTCCAGATACAAAAAAGTAACCAGCAAAATTCCCAGAGGATGCGCAACAGCCGCTCGCTTGCCGGCCACGGCGACTCGTAGGCCGAGGTCTGCGCTGGATTGACGATTTGTTCCTCAGCCATGGGATGCGACTGAATCGAAATCGCCTAGAAACTGATCGGCCACGGACGCGACGGAGTATTCGGCCGCTTTGCGATGACCGGCTTGGGCTACGCGCGCAACCAACGCATGATCGACAATCACTTGCTCCAGCTTATCGCCGAGCGCGGCAATCGGCTGGGGGCCGCGGTGGTCGAAAACGAACCCGGTTTCACCGTCACAAATGAAATCACGGAAACAATCGAGATTCGAAACGAGCACGGCACAACGCTGCGCCATTGCTTCGAGCGGCGCGAGCCCGAACGCTTCGCCTTTCTCCGCGAGCGACGGATACACGAAAACCTTCGCTGATCGGAATTCGTGTTCGAGCGCGGCGGGATTGAAGACGGCGCCGCGGAAGATCACTTTGCCCCTTGCGGCTTGGGCCATGCGTTTAAGCATGCCGGCATACGCCTCACCGCCGCCACCGAATTTTTCATCGACCGGACCGACGATCATCATCTCCCAATCAGCAAAAACGGTGCGCGCTTTTTTGGCAAACGCTTCCACGAGCAGATGGACGCCTTTTTCAGGATGGACTCGGCCGACAAACAAAATGGTTTTGGCCCGCTCCTCAATCGACGGCGGGGGAGTTTCAGCTCTGGATCGTGTGACTGGATAAGGAATGACTGCCACCTTCGATGAGAGCTGCGGCGCTTCGGCTTTGATTGCGTTGGCGACAACATGGGAAGGCGCCTGCAATCGCGCCGCGCGCCTGTAAAAGCGCATCTGACCTTTGGGAAAACGGCCGACGTGGACGTAAATTTCGCCACGCCGTGCGTCGCGGAGCAGAAGGGGGAGCCAAAACGTGTTCGTCACGAGGATGTCGGCTTCCGGCAACATCGACATCGTGCGCCGCGAATAAAGCAGATCGAGGAACTTGAGCCAAAGCAGCGAACGCGGTGTGTCGAAGCCGCGCACACGAATGTGCCTGATTCCATCGACAACCTCTTCGCGCGCCAACGCCGGCAGTTTGCGCGAGACGAACACCATTTCGTGACCGCGTCGGGCAAATTCCCGGGCGAGAGCAAACCAGGCTTTTTCGACTGCACCGCCCATGATCGGCGGAACGGGCAAAAACGCGCCGGTCACGATCGTGATCTTCATTTCGGCGTCACAAATTTCTCCAAGATCGACACGAGCGAATCGGTCGCTCGATTGATCTCGAAATGTTCGGCGAAACATCTCTTTGCGTTCGCGCGCATCGATTGTCGATCTTGTGCCGGTGTCGCGAGCCAGCGGTCGAGCAAACGCGTCGTGCCGGCAAGATCATCGTTTTCGACGTAGCCCGCGCCGGCCTGCTCGATCTCGCGCCAGATGTTCACCTTGTTCGAGATCAGCACCGGCGTGCCGCAAGCGAGGGCTTCGGCGACCGCGATGCCGAAATTTTCCTGGTGCGACGGTAAGACGAAAATGTCGGTGGCCGCGAACGCGCCCGATTTCAAAGTGCCGCTCAGCATTCCGGTAAAGGTAATCCGGTTGGCACTGCTCGCGGCGAGACGTCGCAATCGCGCCAGGTAATTTTCATCGGCGCAGGGACCTGCAATAACGACGTGCATCATCGGATCGTGGATGACGGCGAGCGATTCGATCAGCAAGTCGCATCCTTTTTTTTCGTGCAAACGGCCAAGAAAGAGCAGCAGCCTTTTTCCGCGCAGGTGCGGAAAGGCATGCAAGAAATCTTCGCGGGCGCGGGCAAGATCGACATCGGGCGCGGCGGTGCCGTAGTTCACGACCACTTCGTTGCATTGATATGGCGAGAAAGATCCGTGGGCGAGGCGTCGTTCTTCTTCTGAGGTAAACAGGACGGCGGCGGCATCGCGGAGCACGCGATGTTCGATCGCGCGCCAGTAGATAATTTTCTTCAAGTGCTTGAGCGGATAGGCGCGCTTGAACCACGGGTCGAGCATGCCGTGCGGGAAAACGAAATAAGGGGTGCGTGTCCCGCGTAACCCCAGCCGGACGCCGAGCCCGTTGTAGAGCCACAAACCGTGCACGATCACTGCGTCGAAATTACGATGTCGATCTTTCACCCACGGAACAAAACGCGGCGTGTAACCGTAACTGCCGCCGCGACCAAGCGCATGCACCGGCACTGGAAAGTCGCGCAGCCAGGCCGCGTCAGGCGCATCGAGACAAACGATCTCGACGGCATGCCCGCGCGCCACGAGCGCGATTGATGATTGCTTGATCGATTCCAACGGTCCGCCGGTCGCCGGGTTGAGCGAATGGATCGAGCGCAGAATTTTCACGGCCGCTCGAGTGTCAAGGCAACCGAGCGATAGAGCTCGCGGTACTGGGAGATCATCCGCGCGGCAGAAAAACATTTCGCGTTCTCGAGAGCTTTGGCGCTCCAGCGGGCGCGCTCGTCGGGGTCCGTCAGCCGCAGCAGATCTTCGGCGAATCCGGCTTCGTCATCGATGCGGTGGAACAGTGCGGCCGGGCCGGCGACTTCGGGCAGCGGTCCGGAATCACTGCAAACAACGGGGCAACCACAGGCGTGTGCTTCGATGACCGGCCAGCCGAAGCCTTCGAAGCGAGAGGGATAAAGCAGCGCAACCGCGGAGGAATAAAGCGCTTCGAGTAATTCGCTGTCCGCATTTTCGATCTGAATGACGCGGTCGAGGACATTGAGTTTTCGCGCCAGCGCTTCCAATTCGGCGTTGAGCGATTCGCCGACAAAGACCAGGCTTCCGCCCCATTTATCTTTCAGCCGCGCGAAAATGCGCAGGACACCGTCGCGATTTTTGCGCGGTGTGTTCGT
>JBHEMD010000010.1:0-21119 GCA_046262735.1 Chthoniobacterales bacterium
GCTTTTTTTCGTCAACGCGGTGAAGAGATCGAGCGGGATGGGGAAGAAGGTCGTGGTGTTATGCTCGCTCGAAATCTCGCGCATGGTTTGGAGAAAACGCAGTTGCAGCGCGATCGGTTCCTTGCTCATCATCGCGGCGGCCTGCACCATTTTTTCGGCAGCCTGAAATTCGCCTTCGGCATTGACGATCTTGGCGCGGCGCTCCCGTTCGGCTTCGGCCTGCTTGGCCATGGCGCGTTTCATCGTGTCGGGCAGGACCACATCTTTGACCTCAACCGTGGTGACTTTTACGCCCCACGGCTCGGTTTGCTTGTCGATGATGTCTTGCAGAAGCTGATTGATCGATTCCCGCTGGGAAAGCAGATCGTCGAGCGGCGCCTGGCCGAGCACACTGCGCAACGTCGTCTGAGCGATGAGCGAAGTGGCTTTGAGAAAATTTTCCACTTTCACGACCGCCGCCTGCGGATCGACCACGCGGAAGTAGACAACGGCGTCGACCGTCACCGGCACGTTGTCGCGCGTCATTACCTCCTGCTTCTCGACACTGATCGTCACGACGCGCAAATCCATCCGCACCATGCGATCGACAATCGGGATGAGAAAGATCAGGCCGGGCCCTTTGGCGCCGAGCAATTTTCCAAGCCGAAAAATCACGCCCCGTTCGTACTCGCGCAAAACCCGGATCGCCTGCGGCAGAATGATCGCGCCGAGGATGACGATTGGGATGATCCAACCAGTTAACCGAAATAATGCTTCAACTAATGGCATAAACCTGTCCTCAAGTTCGAAATCCGAATATCGAAATCCGAAACAAGCTCCAAAATTCGAAATTCCAAATTTCCGGTTTCATTTTGGTTTTACTTTCAACGTTAGTCCCTGAACAGCTGCGATCTCGACCGGTGCGCCTTGCTCGATCGGCGTGTCACTGATCGCGTTCCAGTATTCGCCTTCGACAAAGATACGGCCGCCGCGCGCATCGATTGGCGTCAGCGCGTTGACCGTTTTGCCGAAGAGCGTTTCCGTGCCGGCGCGAATCGGCAGGCGTTGCGCGCGCAAACCTTTCCCGAGCACAAAGGCAAAGAACGCGGCCGTCACAATGGTCGCCGGAACGATGTAGCCGAGCGACAAGCGAAAGAGCGGGTCGGCGCGGTTAAAGAGCATGAGCGAGCCGATCAGGAACGAAATGATGCCGCCGATGGTGAGCACGCCGTGGGTCGGCGCGTAAATATCGAAGATGAAAAGCATGAGCGCGAGGGCGATCAAGGCGAGCCCGGTCACGTTCACGGGCAGAACCGCGGCCAGATAGAGGGCGAGGATCAAGGCAATCGCGCCGACCACGCCCGGCAAAATCGCGCCCGGCGTAGTCAGCTCACCGATGATCCCATAAATCGCGATAAGCATAAGGATGAACATTACTTCCGGCCGCCAGAGACGCTGGAACACGCGTTCCGAAGGCGACATTCTTATTTCCGTAATCTCGGCGCCGGCAGTGTTGAGCCGTTTGCCGTCCACCTCGCGGCCATTCAATTGTTTGAGCAGCTCGCTCAGATCGACCGCGATAAGATCGACAACTTTCAGTTCGAGCGCTTTCTCCGCGCTGATCGACGCGCTCTCGCGCACGGCCGATTTTGCCCATTCGACGTTGCGATGCCGTTTGCCGGCGATCGCCTCCATGTAGCTGACGGAAAAATTCTCCAGCTTTTTCTTCATCGTGTCGTCGAGCTTCTCTTCGCCACCAGCCGGGTTGCCGCCGATGGCGACCGGGTGTGCCGCCCCGATGGTGGTCGCGGGCGCCATCGCCGCGACGCTGGCTGAGATGGTAATGAAACAGCCGGCGCTCGTGGCCGTGGCTCCAGTCGGCGCGACATACACCACCACTGGAACCGGCGCGGCCAAAAAGCTCTGCACGATCGTTTGCGTGGAGTCGAGCAAGCCACCCGGCGTGTTCAACTGCACGATGAGGCATTGCGCGTTTTGCGCATGTGCTTCATCGATACTGCGCGAGATGTAACTGGCAGTCGCCGGCCCAATCGCGCCGTCGATCTTGATGAAGCTGACCTTTTCAACCGCTTGCGCCGGCGCGCAGCTTAGCGCCAGCATCAACCCCGCCGATGCAGTGACAATGATGCGACGCGAGGTCAGGATCCTTTTCATCGAGTGAATGTTCGCCGCGCCAATGACGACACGGCTCGGATTGTCCAGCCAGCAGAACTTATCTTGTCGCCCACAGCATGGCGAAGCCTTTATTTGCGGCGCCAGTCGAGAAGCATGTTTTTCCTGCGGAGCTTGCAGGCGTCGCTCACCAGTGCGAACTGCAGCATGTCGTCGCTCCGTGTGAAACGGTAAACGCCTTTTCCGTCGCAACCTTTCGGTTTGAGTCCGCCCCTCCGGCGCAAGGTCACGGTGTCGCCGCTGACGTTCCACGTTCCCCAGCCATCGCGGTTGCCGTCCTGATCAAGATCGACATCAAACGTGCCGTCATCCTTAATGATCCAGACGGAGCCGAGCGAATTCGTCCACGTGCCAAGCAGCGCGGGTGTGGCCTCCGGCTTTTGGAACAACGCGCACGCATTCAATACGCTTAACACGACAGCAGCAACGATTCGAATGAGCGTTCCGGTTCTCATGCGAACGAATGTGTTGAGTCATCTGCGCGGGTTCAAGCTTCAAGAGTCGGCGCGCAAGACGCGATCGCGGTTTACCAGCGGTGCGCGCGAGATACATTTGCCCGGTGTCAATCTCCGAACAACAGATCCGCGATGCGCTCAAGTCGGTGAAGTATCCCGGCTTTAGCCGCGACATCATCTCCTTTGGGCTGGTAAAGACGATCAGGATTGATGACGACGAAGTGAACGTGCAGCTCGCCCTCGCCACGAACGATCCAAATATTCCCGCAACGATTAAGAACGACGCCGAAAAAATCCTGCGCGGATTGCCGGGCGTAAAAAGCGCGAAAGTGTTGATCGACATCCACGCGGCACCAGCCGGAGCTGGCGCGGGTGCTGTCGCGGCTCGTATTCCCGGCGTCAGGCACATCATCGCGGTGGCGAGCGGCAAGGGTGGCGTTGGCAAATCGACGATTGCCGCAAACCTGGCGGTGGCATTCGAGCAGACCGGCGCGCGCGTCGGCCTGTGCGATTGCGACATTTATGGACCAAGCATTTCGCTCATGTTCGGCTCGCGCGAACGGCCGATGGCAACCGAAGACAACAAGATCGTCCCGATCGAGCAGTACAATCTCAAGCTTATGTCGATGGGGTTTCTCCTCGACGATACCTCCCCGGCGATCTTGCGCGGGCCGATGGTCACCCGCTACACCCAGCAGTTTTTGCGTCAGGTCGAGTGGGGCGAGCTCGAATACCTCGTGCTCGATCTACCCCCGGGCACCGGCGACATTCAGCTTACGATTGTGCAAACGGTCGCCCTTTCTGGCGCAATCATTGTCACCACTCCGCAGGAGGTCGCCCTCATCGACGCGCGTAAAGCCGCGAGCATGTTCGAAAAGGTCAATGTGCCCGTGCTCGGCCTCGTCGAGAACATGAGTTATTTCGTTTCGCCGTCGGACGGGAAACGTTACGACATTTTCGGCAGCGGCGGCGGTGAGCGCGAAGCGAAGCGGCTGCGCGTGCCATTGCTCGGCCAAATCCCGATCGACATCGCCACCCGTGAATCTGGCGACCGCGGTATTCCGATTGTGGCGGAAGATCGACAATCACCGGTGACGGCAGCGTTCGTCGACGTCGCGCGGCAGATTGCAAAGCGCTTGGCTAGGAACTCACCGTTGTCATCCTGAGCGAAGCGAAGGGATCTCTGATTATTTCGGAGCAAGGGAAGCAACATGTAATCGCCAAGAAGTCAGAGATGTTTCGCTCCGCCCAACATGACAAGCGGGTTAAATAGGTATCCCGGATGCTACGTCATACTTTTGCTCCAAGGCGGCATTAGTTATTGACCGATTGTGAGTTTTATGGAAAAAGAGCCAAAGATGCCTTCGACCCAAGAGGATCAGGCGCAGTTCGTTAAGGATTCCGTGCTCTATAAGGAATTCCTCGCCGAGCGGGAGGAAATTTTGAAACACAAATGGATCGAGAGCGAAAAAGCCGGCAAAGACATCGGCTTTGAGCGGGCGCTGCTCGACTGGATCGTGAGACATCGTTCCCAGTGGCGCGAGAAAAGAATGAAGGAGGTTCGCACGGAAAAGGCAGCCTCCTAAATTTTTTCGGCTCCTTTAAAGCGGTCCCGCGAGACCGCCAAGGATGCAAATGAAGCAAACGAAACAAAACTCGGGCGTCCAGGTCATGGACGCGGACGCAATCCGGCGCGCGCTGCAACGGATCGCGCATGAAATCATCGAGCAAAACGCCGATCTGAAATCCGTCGTGCTGGCGGGAATTCCGTCGCGCGGCGGGGAGATCGCGCGGCGGCTCGCCGAATTCATCCGCGAGTTCGGCAAGGTTGACATCGCGATCGGGACAATCGACGTCGCGATGCATCGTGACGATATCGGCACACGCGCCGAGTTGCCGGTCGTGCGCGCGTCCCAACTTCCCCTGCCGCTTGAGAGCCGCACCATCGTTATTGTCGACGACGTCCTTTTCACTGGCCGGACCGTGCGCGCCGCGCTCGACGCCATCAGCTCGTTCGGTCGGCCGGCGCGGATGCAGTTAGCC
Organism: Chthoniobacterales bacterium; assembly: GCA_046262735.1. Lineage (GTDB taxonomy): Bacteria > Verrucomicrobiota > Verrucomicrobiia > Chthoniobacterales > UBA10450 > AV17. Next base: position 4,671 of record JBHEMD010000010.1, read on the forward strand.
GCGTTGATCGACCGCGGCCACCGCGAGTTACCCATCCGCGCCGATTACGTGGGCAAAAATTTGCCGACCGCGACGCGCGAACAAATCCAGGTGCGGCTAAAAGAAACCGACAACGAACCGGACGGGGTCTGGTTGGTGAAGCAATGACGACGGGCTGGACACGCAAGGATTTGCTCGGGCTGCGCGAGCTTTCGGCCGACGAAATCAATTTCGTGCTCGAGACGGCGGACGCATTCAAACAGGTCGGCACGCGCGAGATCAAAAAAGTGCCGGCATTGCGCGGCAAGACGCTGATCAACTTTTTCATCGAACCGAGCACGCGGACGCGCACCTCGTTCGAGCTCGCGGCCCACCGGCTCAGTGCCGATGTGATCAACATCTCCGCGACGACATCGAGCCTGACCAAGGGCGAGACGCTCAAGGACACCGCGCGCAATCTGGAAGCATTGCACGCCGACATTCTCGTTCTGCGCCATAGCTCGGCGGGTGCGCCGCAGTTTTTGGCCCAACGGTTGAAGAGCAGTGTGATCAACGCCGGTGATGGCGCGCACGAGCATCCGACCCAGGGACTGCTCGATCTCTACACGATTCGGGAGAAGCGGGCAAAGATCGACCATCTCCATGTCGTCATCGTCGGCGACATCCTGTTCAGCCGGGTCGCGCGCTCGAACATTTTTGGCCTCACGAAACTCGGCGCGCGCGTCACCCTTGTCGGTCCGAGCACACTGGTGCCGCGCGAGTTTGAGAAACTCGGCGTCGCCGTTTCCTACAAGATCGACGATGTATTGCCCGACGCCGACGTGGTGAATCTTTTGCGCATCCAGCATGAGCGTCAGCGCAAGGAATATTTCCCGGGCATCGGCGAATACGTCGCGCTGTTCGGGCTAACGAAAGAGCGCGCTAAACTTCTTAAGCCCGATTGCCTCGTCATGCATCCTGGCCCGATCAATCGCGGCGTCGAGATCGATAGCGAAGTCGCCGATGGCCTGCAAAGCGTGATCCTCGACCAGGTCACCAACGGTCTCGCCGTGCGCATGGCCGTGCTTTATCTCTGCGGAGGAGTCGCGCGCGACGCATGCGCTACCCAACCATGAGCGCGACCCTCATTCGCAATGGCCGCGTGATCGATCCGGCGAATAAGCGCGACGGCGTCGAGGATCTTTTTATCGCCGATGGAAAGATCGTTGGATCCAAGTCAGAAATCAGAGATCAAAAATCAGAAGTCGAGGAGATTGACGCAACCAATCTCGTCGTCGCGCCCGGTTTGATCGACATGCACGTCCACCTGCGTGAGCCGGGGTTCGGTCACAAGGAGACGATCGCGTCCGGCGCGCGCGCGGCCGCAGTGGGCGGGTTCACGACGGTTGTTTGCATGCCGAACACGTCGCCGTCGGCCGATAATCCGAGCACGATCGCATGGATCAAGGACCGCGCCTCGGAAACGGCCTGCGTTAATGTTGTGCCGACAGGGGCGATTTCGATCGGTTTGGCTGGTGAGGAGTTGGCGCCTATCGGCTCGCTTGGCAAAGCCGGTGTCGTCGCTGTGACCGACGATGGCCGTTGCATTCAAAATCATGAATTGATGCGGCGCGCGGTTGAATACGCCCGCATGGTCGGTTTGCCGGTGCTCGATCATTGCCAGGATTACAACCTCGTCGGCGACGGTGTTGTCCACGAGGGTTATTGGAGCACTCTGCTGGGTTTGCCCGGGTGGCCGGCGGCCGGTGAAGAAGCGATCGTCATGCGCAATATCTTGCTCGCCGAGCTTGGCGACCATCACGTTCACTGCCAGCACGTCACCTCAGCAGGGAGCGTGCGGCTCATCCGCGAAGCTCGTGCCCGCGGTGTCAAAATTAGCGGCGAAGTTTGCCCGCATTACATCGCGCTGACCGATGAGATGATTCAGACCTTCGAGACGAACTACAAAATCAATCCACCGCTGCGATCCAAGGCTGATGTCGATGCGTTGCTGGATGGGATCGCCGACGGCACATTGTCGATCTTATGCTCGGACCACGCGCCGCATGCCGGGTTTGAAAAAGAAGTCGAGTTCGACCAAGCGCCTTTCGGCATCATCGGATTAGAAACCGAGCTCGGACTCTTTCTCGACCTGCTCGTGCATAAACATCAGAAGATCGACCTCGTCCGTTTGATCGAGATGTTCACGGTTGAGCCTGCGAAATTGCTCAAGCTCAAGGCGGGAACTCTCTCCGCCGGCGCGTCAGCGGACGTTACGCTGATCGATCCGGATCTGGAGTGGAAAATCGAGATCGACAATTTTCAGTCGGCCTCGCGCAACTCGCCATTCGACGGCTGGAAAGTAAAAGGCCGCGCGGTGCGGACGATCGTCGGCGGCAAAACGGTTTGGCGGTTGTAGCGACTACACCTATCTCGGCAAGGGCTGCTCGGAATTAGCTAGCGCGTAAGCCAGCACGGCCACGACCGCTGAATTCTCGGCCAGCTCTTTCGGCACAATCTTATCGAGTGTGTCGGCAGCGGTGTGGTGGTAATTGAAATAGAACCGGCTGTCTTGAATCGGCGCGAACGTTGGCACGCCGGCGTTTTCCAGCGACTGGATATCGGCGCCGCAACGCTCGACGAGGTTGAGCATGCCCGCGCCAGACTGCTGGAGGATTGCGGCAACAGCTTTTAACATCGCTTTCACTTCCGGTTTGCCTCTCATGTTGACCCCAATCGGATGGTTGGCGCCACCGTCGGTTTCGATCGCGGCGAAATGGTTCGTCCATTCCTTCGCGTGATCCTGGGCGTACTGTTTGGAACCGCGCAGCCCGTTCTCTTCGTTCATCCACGCGATCACGCGGATCGTGCGTTTTGGTTTCAACTGCAATTTCCGAATCAAATTCGCCGCTTCCATTGAAACCGCCACGCCGGCGCCATCGTCGATCGCGCCCGTCCCCAAATCCCACGAATCGAGATGCCCGGAAACGACGATGACCTGCTCGGGATGTTCGCTGCCTTTGATGTCGCCGATGACGTTTGCGCTCTCGATGTCGGGCAAGGTTTTAGGCGTCAAGAGCAGTTTCATTTTCACCGCTCCCTCTTGCACAAGATCGACAATCAAATCCGCGTCTTCCGCCGTGATCGCGCCAGCAGGAATTTTCGGCGCGTCGGCCTTGTAATCAGTTTGGCCGGTGTGCGGTAAACGATAATCGGCGCCACCGACCGAGCGAATGAGACAGGCGACTGCGCCCTGCCGCGCAATTGCGCTCGGACCGTCGGCGCGATAGACCACGGCTTCGCCGTAGGCTTCCCCGCCACGGCCTTCCGCCGCCATTTGCTTGTCGAACGGATAATCGAAAAGGACGATTTTGCCCGCGACTTTGTCGCGCGGCAGCGCTTTGAGTTCCTCGAAGTCTTTCACAGCGATTACTTCGGCGGTGATTCCTTCCGGCGGCGTCGCGACGCTTGCCCCGAGTGCGGTCACAACAATTTTCTGGCTCGTGTTTTCCGCCATGCCCGGAAACTGCACGAGCGCCGCAGTTTCTTCGCCACGTACCCAATGTGGCACCATCACTTTTTCCAGCTGCACGTCACAGCCGAGTGCCTTCAATTCGCCCGCGACGTATTCGACCGCTTTCGCCGCCTGCGCCGATCCGCTCAGCCGTGGGCCAATATTGTTCGCGAGGCGCGCGACTTGTTTGTAGGCATAGTCGCTGGTCAGGGCGGCTTGCTGTAACCGTTCCAAATCGCCGAGGGTTTGTACGGAAAACACCGCGGGCGTCGGCGTCGGCGTCGGCGTCGGCTGGCCGAATGATGGCGCCGCCGTTGCGATTGCGAGAGCAGCCAAGACAAGACGATCCATTGCTGAAACCAAATCGAAACGACGAGCATTCCACGGGAATTGGCTACATCCAACGTCGAATTTTACGGCGTATCACCTGATACGACATCATGGCTTCACGACAACAACGCGCGGCCGCGCGCCAGGCTCTGCAGGGGAGATCTACGGCACATTCATCGAGGACGGCAAGGCGGAAACGCAATACCCCCGACAAGTAGGGCCGTTCACCTGCGCTGATTAATCGCTGCGTCAGCTCATCCGGCCTTCATCGAAGTCGATCAGGTCCGGGATCGTTTGGATATCGGTGCGATCTGCGGCGCCGCATTTCTCCTTGGCCTCCTCAAGCCTCGTGGTCGCAAAATCGCGCCACCCGAGTTTGGAGATAAATCCGTTCCAGACCATGATGTCGCCCTCGTTGAGGCGGCGGCCGTTTTCGAAACACCACTCGAGAATTTCTTCATCGGTGTCGCCCTGCTCGACGCGCTGCCGCAAGTCGCGATGGTGGACGCGGAGGAAATTGCAGCAGGCGCTGTCGGCCGTCCGTGGCGTGCCGAAATTTTTGTGATAATCCTCGTGCAACTCCCCGCGCGCGTGCCGGCGGATCTTGTCCAGCATCCGCGGGAAATACATCATGCCGCGCGTCGTTTCCTTCGGGCTTTTCGGATATTCGGCTCTCATGTCTCAGAATAAACCTTGGCCGCGAGGCCGGCGCAATTGGCCGCGCGCGATTAAAAAATCACTCGGAAAACAGGATCAGCCCAATTCGTCAGGTCCTTCGACTGCGCTGCGCTCCGCTCAGGATGACAAACAAAAATGTCAGACCAGTCCCTGGTCCATCATGGCGTCGGCGACTTTGACGAAGCCGGCGATGTTGGCGCCGTTCACGTAGTTGCCGGGGGTGCCGTATTTGTCGGCTGTCCGCGCGCAAACTTCGTGAATGGTCTTCATGATGTTGAAGAGGCGGGCATCGCCTTCTTCGCGTGTCCAACGGATGCGCATGCTGTTTTGCGCCATCTCGAGACCGGACGTGGCAACGCCGCCCGCATTGGCGGCTTTGCCGGGACCGAAGAGGATCCTGGCATCGAGAAAGTGCTTCACCGCGTCAATCGTGCTCGGCATGTTTGCGCCTTCCGAGATGACATACACGCCATTGCGCAAAAGATTGGCCGCGTCTTTCCCATTGATCTCGTTCTGGGTCGCACTCGGGAACGCGCATTGCGCCTTATGATTCCAGAGTGGGTTGCAGTCGAGGTCCGGATCGTGCTTGGTGAACACCGCGCCTTTGAATTTGTCGGTGTATTCCGAGATGCGGCCGCGCCGGACATTCTTGAGCTCCATCACGAAAGCGAGTTTTTCGCGCGTGATCCCTTGCTCATCGTAAATGTAACCGGTGGAATCGGACAACGTGACTGGCTTCGCGCCTAACGAGATCAATTTCTCGACCGTATATTGGGCGACGTTGCCGCTGCCGGAGACGAGCGCGACCTTGTCCTTTAAATTTTCCTTGCGCGTCTTCAGCATTTCCTCCGCGAAATAAACCGCGCCGTAACCGGTCGCCTCCGGGCGAATGACCGAGCCGCCCCAGGTCAGACCCTTGCCGGTCATGACGCCCGTGAACTCGTTCTTGAGTTTTTTGTACATGCCAAAGAGAAATCCGATCTCGCGCGCACCGACGCCGATGTCTCCAGCCGGGACGTCAGTGTCGGGCCCGATGTGCCGCCACAATTCGCACATGAACGCCTGGCAAAACCGCATCACCTCCGAATCGCTCTTGCCGTGTGGATCGAAATCGCAGCCGCCTTTGCCCCCGCCCATCGGCAGCGTGGTGAGCGCGTTCTTAAAGACTTGCTCGAAGGCGAGAAACTTGAGGATGCCGAGATTAACGGTGGAATGAAAGCGCAGCCCGCCTTTGTACGGGCCGATCGCGCTGTTCATCTGGATGCGAAACCCGCGATTCACGTGCAGCTCGCCGCGATCGTCCTGCCACGCGACGCGGAACATGATCACCCGCTCCGGCTCGATAATGCGCTCGAGGATTTTCGCTTTCCGATACTGCGGATGTCGATCAAGCACGAGCGTGAGCGACTCGACGACTTCCTGCACCGCCTGGTGAAACTCCGATTCGCCCGGGTTCCTGGCCTTCACCTCGGCCATCAAATTCGACGCATAATTTTCCACAAGTGGCCGCAATTGTTGCAGAAAACCACCTCCTCAGCAACTCGACACGCCGAACTGCACTGCTGGCCGAGAATCCGGCGCGACGTTCTGGTCTTGATCAGTGTCGAGAACTACGGGCTCGGGCTTTCGAAGTGGATTGAGCGCAATTCGGCGAAAACGGAGCCGACGAAAATTTGCGCTTCGGCGCGGAGAAGAAGGCGGTCTGAGTCGTCGGAAACCCAGATCGTGGCGCGGCGGAATTTGCGGTGGGGCTGGAGCTCGAGATCTTTCCCGAGACGATTGAGACGCAGATCGCACTTGATCGCGGTGTAGCTGCCCACGCGTAGCGAAATCTTCTCGCGCCCGAGGACGGAGACGGTGGCGAGATAGGCCGAGGTCGCCGGATACACAACGACGCGGTAAACGCTGTGGTCGTGCAACGGTTGGCTGCGCAAATAGAGCATCGCCGCGTGCAAATCAAACAGGTTCGGAAAACTGAAGTCTTTCGGTTTCGCGGTGCTGGCGGGGTTGTTTTGGTTATCGCTTCGGAGGCGCTTTACGCCGGTGCTGGTGAACGTCAGGTGCGTGGTGAGCTTTTTCGCCCGGTAAGCTTCAAGCTGACTCACTTCAACCGGCCGCAGCGTCCTGGCATCGGCGAGCGCGCGATAATTCAAATCCAGTCTCCAAAGCGCACGGACAAAACCGACGGTGCGTCCGTTGCCTTCGAGCTGAAAGCGGTCTTCGGCCGGTTTGGTAAAGTGCGCATCGGCCGTTGCCGCGGTGATTCCGCTCCAGCCAAAAACATAGCTCGCGCGCAGCGGGCGCAGTTCGGGAAAAGTTCCCGGCGGATCCTTGGTCAATGTCGCCTCCCAGCTCGCCGCGTGCGCGATCGAGCACGATAAGATGAGCGCGATCACAATCGGCCGGGCAACGATCGCAGCAGAGAATCCAGGCCGAGTCTTGCGGCCAAACATGTGCCAAGGTGCGAATTCGCGTCCCAAGATCAAGCTCCGCCCGGAGAGGCGCGGTACGAAAAAACACACGCGCGCTTCGCCCGCGTGTGTTTCAAATTGTCGATCTTGACTAAGGCTTGGTCGCCTTTGCCGGGCTGGCCGCAGGCGACGTGCCCGTGGCCGCTTTCTCCGCCGGGCTCGCCGCGCGTCCGGGTTTGTTGAGCATCGCGATGACATCGTTGGTGAAGTCGGTGTTCTCCCGCGAGTACATCAAAAGCGGCACGCCGTTCAGACTCATGCCCGATCTATCGAACACGAGGTCCATATTACTGCCTTTTACCTTCTCCATCACCACGTCGGTGATTTCCTTGACGATGCCTTCGCGCATCCGCAAGGCCTGCTCCTGGAGCTGCCGCTCCCGCGTCTGGCGGAACTCGGTGATTTCGCGCTCCATGTTCTTGATGTTCGCGATCTTGTCGTCGCGTTCCTTGGCCTTTTGCGTCTTGGCGTCGGCGCTCAGGGCCGAGGAATCGAGCTGCTTGTTAAGATTGTTGATTTCGTCGAGCGCTTTTTTGTAGGAATCAGCCCGATCGTCATATTCTTTTTTCGCGGCATTCTTGGCCTCGTTAATTTTTACCTCCGCGTCCTTGGTCTTGGTGTATTCCTTGAAGGCGCGTTGCATGTCGACGGTGCCGATTTTCAATCCTTGGGCATGGCCCGCCACGGGCAGGGCAAGCCCGCCGGCCACGGCAATGAGAAGAAGCTTTTTCATGAGAACCATTAGGGTCGCGGAAAACGGTTAGACTGCAAGAGCCAACATTCGTTCAAAATTGATAGCCGACGTTGAAGTTGAACCGGCCGTGCCCCGCATTTCCCGCGCGTTCGATTGGCCAGCCGTAGTCCAGCCGCAGCGGACCGATCGGCAGATCGAGGCGAATCCCAACACCGACATCGGAGGCGAGGTTGTAGTATTCGGTCGGCTCTTTCTTCGGGGAGCGTCGCGGGATTGTGAGGTCCTGCAACCTGAAATCGTAGGAATCGGGGTTGACGAAGCCGGTGTCGTAAAAAAGTGCGCCGCGCGCTTTCACAATGATGGGGAAGGTATATTCAACCGTCGCCCGCGCCATTGAGTTGCCCCCGATGGGTTCATGGTTGAAATCCTTCGGGCTCACGTCGCGGAAATCAAATCCGCGCAGGTTATTGGAGCCGCCGAGAAAGAGCCGATCGAAAATCCGGACGCGATCGCCGCCGCCCCAATTGTCGACCGTCGCGACCTCGCCGTTCAACAGGAGGATGTTGTCCCACGGGAGATGGAAATATTGCGATGCCTCCACGTCCCAACCGTAAATCTGGACGTCTCCGCCGAGGAACCCGCCCGCCACGTACGGGGTGATGGTGACGCGTTGCCCGGTGTGTGAGAGCAGCGGATTATCCCGACGATCAAACACGAGGCTGGTGATGATCTGGCTCTTTAGTTCCTTGCCTGCTTCAGCCATAAGCTCATCTGAAGCGCTCGGCGCAAGGTTAAAGATTTCCAACTCCTCGAGCCGGTAACCCAGTGACACATACATGAACGGCGTGAGGGGCTTGCGCAGCTCCACGGCAAAACCGTAGTCGCGCTGATCGTAAAGATCGCTCAGGTAGTTTGCCTCAGTATAAAAAGCCTGCCCGCCAAGCGACAACGGCCGGTCGAGAAACCATGGCTCAGTCAAGGCGAGCACGATGTCCTTGCGCAGGTTTCCAATTTGCACACGCAAGCGAAACTTCTCCCCGGCACCGGTGAAGCTCGGCCAATTGGTGATGTCGAAATTGCCCTGGGTCAGCTCGGCAAAGCCAACCAACTGATCGATGGTGCTGAAGCCGCCGCCGAAGCTGAGCGCGCCGGTGCGTTTTTCTTCGACCTGAATGGTCAAATCTTTGCGCCCGGCCACGCCGGTGTCCTCGGGATAACTTTCGACCTTGGAAAAATACCCCAGGTTCTCCAGGCGCTTCTTGCTCGTATCGACGCGCACGGTGTTGAAAACGCTCCCGGGCGTAATCAGGACTTCGCGCCGAATGACTTTGTCCTTGGTGCGGGTGTTGCCGACGATGTTGATGCGCTGGACAAAATAGCGGTCGCCCTCTTCGATCTTGTAGTGCACATCGATGACAGCCGCGCCGGCCGGGGTGCCCTCCGGCGTGACCACAAGATCGACATATCCGCCCGAGCCGTAAGCGTCGGCGATCGCTTTGGCGTCGTCGCGCAATGCTTTGGGTGAATAAATCCCGCCCTCCTTCATCTTGAGCAGGGCGCGGATTTTTTCCTCCGATGTCACGTGATAGCCGGAGACGTTGATTTTGCCGACGTGATACAGCGGACCCTCGTTGACCGAGATCACGATGACCATCCGGCCGTCCGCGCGCTGTTTGCGCACGTCTTTAACTTCCGCGTCGATGTAACCGTGGTCCTGGTAAAACTCGCGAATGCTATCGAGATCCTGCTGCAGCTGCACCTCGTCGAGGCGGCCGGACTTGTCGAGAAAATGGACGAGCGTTTTGCCGCGCGTTTTCATTTGTTTGCGCAGGATCCGCTCGGTGAAGTGCTCGTTGCCCTCGAACTCGACGCGCTTGATCGCCGCCTTGCCGCCTTCATCGACCGTGTAGATCACGCGCGCCGTGCCGCGGCGCTCATCAATCGTCTCCACCTTGAACTGGACGCTCACTTCATTGAAGCCCCGGCCCTTGTAAACGTCGACGACGGCCTGCCGGCCTTTTTCCAACTGCTCCTCGTTCACCGGATCGTTGATCTTCACCGGGATCGCTTTGCGGAGCCGCTTCGCCTTGATCTGGTCGGCGCCGTCAATTTCGATCTCGCGTACGACCGCGCGGGTCTGCACGGCTACCATCACCTTCACGCCGTCGGCTTGCGGTTGCGCGAAAATGCGCACGTTTAAAATCGCCCCGGTCTTGTAAAGATTCTGAATGTCCTGCTCGACCACTGGTTCGGAATAGGGCTGGCCGATCGTCGTGCGCATCTGCGCGAGAATGCGCTCCTTGCTGACCGTGGCCGGTCCGCTGTACTCGACGTCAATCGCGCGAACAATCGGGGGCCCCTGAGGATTCTGCGCTGAGGCCGACGTGGCCAGCGTCATCCCCAGGAAGAAGAGCCAGATTGCCCGCCAACCCATCCATCCCGAAATCTCTCTCATGAATCAAGAAGCACAGTCCCGCGCAGGGAGCCCGACGCGGGACAGGCGCGTACTAGAGAATAAGAAGGGCATCGTCAAGGCGGGATTTTCGGGTTAAGGCCGGGCGCTTTGTCCATAGACAACGGCCCGTCGTCTTTAGTTCAAAAGCTCGTACCAGTTATTGCGTCGCCGCGGCTCATAGCCAGCATCGCGAATGAGCGATTCGATCTCCCCGGCATTCAGCCGAAAAGTTGTCCCGGCGCTGCTCACTACATTTTCCTCCATCATGACCGAACCGAAATCGTTCGCGCCGTATTTGAGTGCGACCTGTCCAATGTTTGGCCCCTGCGTCACCCACGAACTTTGCACATTGTCGATGTTGTCCAGGAAAATTCGGGCGAGCGCTTGCGTCCGCAGGTATTCGGCGACGCCAGTCGGGTTGTCGATCTTGAGTACGGTATGCTGCGGCTGAAACGTCCAGCAAATGAACGCCGTGAACCCGCCGCTTTTGTCCTGCTGATCGCGAATGCGCTGCAAATGCTCGATCCGATCTTCAATCGTCTCGACGTGACCAAACATCATGGTGGCGCTCGATTTTAACCCGAGCTCGTGCGCCACCTGCATCACCTCCAACCATTGGTCGCTGTTAATTTTCAAGGGCGAAATTTTTTTCCGGATTCGATCCACCAAAATCTCGCCGCCACCCCCGGGGATCGAACCGAGCCCGGCGTTTTTGAATTCCGCGATCACTTCGCGCAACGGCATCCGGAAGGTTTCGGCGAAATGCTGAAACTCCGGCGGACTGAACCCATGGATGTTGATGTGCGGATATTTGGTTTTGATGTGGCGCAAAAGATCGACATACCACTGGAAGGGCAGTTTCGGATGATGCCCGCCCTGCATCAAAATCTGCACCCCGCCCACCGCCGTCAGCTCGTCCAGCTTCTCGTCGATCTGCTCGAAACTCAGCACGTAATGATCGTCGTCGCGTTCCGTGCGATAAAACGCGCAGAACTTGCAGTAAACATTGCAGACATTGGTGTAATTGATGTTGCGATCGACGATGTAAGTGACGATCTCGTCGCCCTGGCCGTTGTAGGACGCGCGCTTGGCTTGTCGTCTGCGTTCGTCGGCCAGGGCCCCGAGTTCCTCCAGCGGCAATCGATAAAGCTCAAGCGTGTCGTCGCGCGAGATTCGTTCGCCGGCGAGGACCTTTTCGGTCAAGCCATTTCGATTTAACGCCACCATGCCGAGTGAAGCTTAGATGACTGGTTCGGATTTGGCACGCTCCTTCACCGTGAAATTGTAGGGCAACCCCGAATGCTTTCGGGATTGTCGTTTTTGGTTGGCAGGCGGAGCGCCTGGCCTACAACTTCGTGTTGTGCCAGGAAATGTCGCGATCATCGGCGCCGGCGTCTCCGGCCTGACCTGCGGCGTCCTCTTTGCCGAGCGCGGATATCGCGTCGCGATTTTCGCCGAGCAAATCGGCCAGGCGACGACCTCCGGCGCCGCCGCCGCGCTCTGGTTCCCGTACGATTGCGAACCGCGCGACAAGGTCATCGCCTGGGCACTCCAAACCTACGACAAACTTGCCCGCCTTTGTGACGACCCGCACAGCGGCGTCTCCATGATCGAGCTCCGGCAGTTTTCGCGCGCGGCAGAAATCCCGGTTCCAGATTGGGCCATTCCCCTCGGCGCGCGCCCGCTTTCTGTCATTCCGGGCGAAGTCGAGGAATCCCGTGAATTTACCAGCGGCTTCTCAATCAATGTCCCACTGATGGACACAACGATTTACCTCAATTATCTCGCGACCCGCTTCATCGCCGAGAGCGGCCCCATCAGCAGCGGCATTCGCTTCGAAAGACTCGAAGAGGTCGATCGTTACTTCGATCTCGTCATTAATTGTGCTGGCATCGGTGCGCGCGAACTCGTGGACGATGTCGATCTTGAGCCACATCGCGGCCAGGTCGCGATCATTCCGAAGATCGACAAGCTCTCGTGCGCGATCGTCTGCGACGACGCGCCGCTCATGTATGCAGTCCCCCGCACGAATGATTGCCTCCTCGGCGGCACAAATGAGTTGAACGACGATCTCGCAGTCGATCCCAAATCGACCGCGCGCATCGTTGCCGAATGCGCACGCGTCTTGAACATCGACAACCCGCCCGTAATTGCCGAGCGCGTCGGCCTGCGCCCCTACCGAAAATCAGGCGTCCGGCTAGAGCGCGAAAAACTCCGCGATGGCCGCGCCGTCATTCACAACTACGGCCACGGCGGCTCCGGCTTCACGCTCTCCTGGGGCTGCGCCGAAGAAGTGTTTAAATTGCATCGGTAGGGCGAGACTCTGTCGAGCCGACGAATTTCACATGCGCGAACACATCGGCCGCGAACATCCGACAGAAGGCGTTCGTATCTTTCGTGGTCAACCGACAATTGTTTTCGCCACGATCTGCAGTCGCAATCGTCGCCCGAATCTCGCTAATCCACATGTGCACGACGCGCTACTCGCATCCTGGCGTGAAGCGGGAGCATGGCTCGTCGGCTTCTATTTAATCATGCCGGATCACGTTCACCTTTTCTGTGCGCCGGCGGATCAGGACTGCGCGATCGAGCAATGGATCACCTTTTCGAAACGCCGTGTGCGGCATCATCTGCAAGCAAAGGCACCGGCGTTCCAAGCGCACGGTTTCCATCACCGACTCCGCCGCAGCGAAAATTATCACGACAAATGGGAATACGTGCGAATGAATCCAGTTCGCGCGAGCCTCGTGCAGAATCCAGAGGACTGGCCGTATCAAGGCCTTCTGAACGAATTACGCTGGTGAATGAATTCGTCGGCTCCGCAGAGCGTCGCCCTACCAACAAGAAAATCGGCCCCGCGCGGATCTAAGCTGCTGTTTCGGTAGGGCGAGACTCTGTCGAGCCGACGAATTCACGTCAGCGCGACGCACTGAAAGGAGCTGACGACGTCGTCGGGGCCTTTTTCGGTGAAGAAACTTTCGTAGTAACCGGGGCCGAGGTCCCAGTGCGGGCCTTTGTAATATTCGTCGCGATAAAAGCGCCAGATGCCGCTGACCACGATGATGGAGCTGACCCGATCGTTCCAAAAATCGCCGATGTAATGGAAGCTCAAATTGGTGCGCGCGTAAGCGCCGCCGAAACAGATGTGATCGTAAATCACGAGCTCGGGCAGCCGCGCGATTTCGGTCGATGGTTTCAGCTCTTCCTTACCGATGGCTGAAGCGTGATAACTCAACGAGCCGAGTTTCCATTTCGTATCAACGACGCAGCCGTTCTCTTTGGAAAGGGCAGTTTTTGGTAATGATTCTCTTCGTCTCATAAGCGGCAAAGGTTTCCTCGATCTTGCCGTGCCACCGTTGTGATGTCGAGAAGATTGAACCGCGGAATAAACCCCAAAACCCAAGTTCCAACCCCAAGGAAGCTCCCAGCATCAAACCCCCAGTCAGCAACGCTCGCGACCTGGTTATTGGGTCGGGTTTCCCTGGGGTTTGGAGATTGGCGTTTTAGATCAAATGTTCGCGATTATCGGAGCGCAGATGGATCGTCTTGCTCTGCAAATTGTGCCGGGCGCGAATGAAGCGCACGGTCTTGCTTTTCGCTCGCATCAAAATCGAACTGGTGATGGCGGTTGTGCCCTCCGATTTTACTCCGCGCAAAAGAGCGCTGTCGCTGATCCCAGTCGCGCAAAAAATGATGTTCTCGCCTTGGGCTAGGTCGTCGGCCGTATAAACGCGCTCCAAATCTTTCTCATCCCCGTCATCGATTAATTTTTGCCGCTCCTTCTCGTCGCGCGGCCACATTTTGCATTGCATCTCGCCACCGAGCGATTTGATGCCGGCCGCGGCCAGCACCGCTTCGGGCGAACCGCCGATGCCCATGTAAAGATCGACATCGGAATCGGGCAGCGACGGCGCCATCGCTGCGGCAATGTCGCCGTCGCCGATCATCCGCAACGACGCACCGGTTTGCCGGATTTGCTCGACGATCTCCTTGTGCCGCGGACGATCGAGCATCATGACCGCGACGTCCTGGACGCGCTTGTCGAGCGCGCGGGCCACGATCGCGAGCGTCTCCGCGATCGGCATGTCGATCTTGAGCGAATCGCCGCGCTTTTTCATGTACTCGACCACCGGCGGACCATAGGCCAGTTTCGACATGTAGAACGACGGCACGTCACGCAGCGCGACTTTCACGTTTTCCTGCGGGCTGGCGGCCGCGATACAACTGATCGAGTTCGGCGCGCCTTTGGATATGTTGGTCGTGCCGTCGATCGGATCGATCGCGATGTCGAATGGCGGCGCGCCCGGCAGCCAGGTGCCGAGTTGTTCGCCTTTAAAAATGCCGGGCGCATCGTCCTTGATCCCTTCGCCGATAACGACCTCACCGCAGATGTTCATCAGGTCGAACATGCCACGCATCGCATCACATGCGGCCGCATCAGCGGCTTCCTTGTCGCCGCGCCCGAGCCAGCGCAACGAGTTGAGTGCCGCCGCCTCGGTCGCCCGCACAAAATCGAACTCAATGATGCGTTCGATATCGTGGTAACTTATTTTCGGCAACCGATGCATAAGCAGGGTAATTTTCATGCAACTCGCACGCGATGACAACGATTCTTCTGTAGCGGCGCTCTGTGAGCGCCGCATTAATTCGTCCGACGGGCTGTCACCTTCCCCTGCAGAAGGGGACAAGGTTCTTGGGCTGGAGGGAGGCGCGTTGTCGCGTCCCACTTATTTTGGCGCCGCCGCCGCGACCCCCTCCATATTGTGCATATCATGGCTGTGCAGCGAGGGGCGAATACGTAAGAAAAACTCAAATCCATAGCCCGGCCCACTGCCGTAGTAGGGGTCGAGGCCGCCCGGCCAGACGTTGAGGGTGAATTGGCCGCCGAGCCCAACATCAATTCCGTTCCCGTGCGAAAGGTCGCGCACATAGCCGAGGCTCACCGCGTTGACGGGAAAAACTTTTTCAAGATCGACATCGCGCAGGACAAGCTCGTGACCGGATTTTTCGACCAGTTCCCAACGCGCATAAACGGTGTCGCGATTGCGCTGATAATTTGTTTCGAGCAAAAACGAATTCGTCTTTTCGCCGGCATCGTTGTTTCGGCCCCAGACAAAACTGTTCGACCAGTTCGTGTCGTGCCCTAGCGGCAGATTATAAATCGCCGAGGCGGTCGTGCGATGACGGTTCACATCCGGCTCGAGCGCTTCCGGGCTTCGGATGTAAGCGTGCGAAACTTGCAGGGCCAGATCGGGAACCGGGTTCCACGAAAGGCGGCCACTGAACGAATCAAATCGCGGCCGATCGAAATCGTAACGGTCTTCGTCCGGCTCGCGGCCGGTGAAGATGCTTCCTTCCGCCTTCACATTTCTCCATTGGAGGCCGGCCGTCGCCACTCCGAACGTAATGTGAGTTGAGTCCTGCCAGTGATGTCCAATCGGCGCATCCGGATTATCCATCGCCGACAAGCGATGCATGAAAGTGGGCGGACCGAGGGCCGGCTCGCCGGGATAACCAAAATAAAGGTAACCACTAAAGTCTCGGCCGAACTTCTGCGACAAGCTGAGCGAGACTTCGTCGAATAGGTCGTGCGGATGCTGCCGGTCGTGCAACGGCTGGCCTTGCCACGTTTCGCCGCTTTGAAAGAGCAGGGGATAACCGCGCCCGCCTTCAGTAAGCGGGTCGAGGCTCATCATCAGTCGCCCACCAATCTGGGTCGAATCGCTGAAGGGATGCGAATACATCGCCATGATCCAGTTCGGCGCATCGATGCGGTCGTCTCCCCGGCGCGTGCTCACGTTGGTGTAACGCGGGAATATTCCGCCGTGCAACATGAGCACGTCGTCTCCAAACATCCACATGCGTCCGTACATTGGCGTGGAATCTGGAACCCACGCAGTGCCGGAGCTTTCCCGGTTCATCGGATCGGCGAGATTGATCGAGGATTGCATCGCCATGCTCGAATGGGGCTCATGAGTCGTATGCGCCGCATGAGTCGCATGACTCTCATGGGTCTCAGGAGATTTTGCTTTTAGCGTAACGAGTTTCATCCCGCATTTCGGACAATTGCCCGGATGATCCGTCACCACTTCCGGATGCATCGGGCAGGTGTATTTCTGCTTCGGTTGTTGCTCGTGTTGATGAGCGATTTGGTCGGAAGCGGCAGTTTGTGCGCAAGCTGCGCCGACCACGCATCGCATTGTTAAAACCGACAATATTAAAATTCTCGTTCTCAAGTTGAAATTGGGTTGAATTGGGAATGGCAATAACGACCTGGTAGGTCGACCGGTCCGGATATCGGGTGTAGTGGCGGCTGTCTCAGCCGCTAGTTGCGAATGCGCGTGAGGAC
>JBHEMD010000011.1:0-15267 GCA_046262735.1 Chthoniobacterales bacterium
TGTGAAGGAAGGCTTCCAGGTGCGCGAGGATTACTGGGGCGGAGACCTCGGGGTGGGCGAGAAGAAGGCGGTGCGCCAGCAATTATTCAAGGGCAACGAATATTGGTTTTGGATGGGCACCGAGGTGGAACGCGCCAAGATTTCAGTGCATATTTACGACTCGGATGGCAAACTCGCAGAGCAGTCAGATGGCTGGGAGAAAGGTCATTTCGCCGCCGCTCACATCATTCCAAAAAGCACCGGCAGCTATTTCATCATCGTGGCCGTAGAAGAGTCACCGGAAGAACGCACTCACTGGGCGCTCGTCTACGGGTTCCGTTAACCGGTAGATGTCGATCTTGCGATTACCCCCTGGATGACAGAGACGCGCACTCTGCACTTCGAAAATGCCCGGCAACTGCAGTCGCTCTACGCCAACGACCTCAAGTTGTTGAAAAACATGGAGGATTCGCTCGGCGTGAAAGTCACGACGCGCGAAGGCTGGGTCAAAATCGAGGGCGAGCCGGAAAAGATCGACAAGGCGCAGCAAGTGTTTGATCAGCTCGAAGACGCGCAAAAAAAAGGTGTGCCCATTCAGAAACACGAATTTCAGTATGCGCTCAACTCAGTGAACGAAGCGCGCGATGAGACGCTGAGTGACGTTGCGTCAACGAAAATCACAACCTCTCCGCGCAAACTGCCGATCCTCGCGAAATCACCCGGGCAACGCGATTACGTCGAAGCAATCCAAAGCCACGACATTGTCTTCGGAATCGGCCCGGCCGGCACTGGGAAAACTTATCTCGCCGTGGCGATGGCGGTGGCGGCGCTCAAAAAAGAGCAGGTCACCAGGATTATTTTGACGAGGCCGGCCGTGGAAGCGGGGGAGGCGCTCGGGTTTTTGCCCGGCGAACTGGAAGAAAAAATCATGCCGTATCTGCGCCCGCTCTACGACGCCTTGCGCGACATGCTCGAGCCGGATGAGATCGAGCGCCTGGTCGCGCGGCAAACGATCGAGATCGCGCCATTGGCTTACATGCGCGGCCGCACGCTCAACCACGCCTTCGTCATTCTCGACGAAGCCCAGAACACTACGACGGAACAAATGTTCATGCTTCTGACCCGGATCGGCCCCCATTCCAAATGCGTCGTGACCGGCGACATCACCCAGATCGATTTGCCAGCGACGAAACGCTCCGGCGTCCTCGAGGCCTTGCAGGCGTTGCGCAATGTGCTCGGAATCGCGACAGTTTACTTCACCGAACGCGATGTCGTTCGGCATGAACTCGTGCGCGCCATTATCAACGCTTACCAGCAACATCGGGCTCCGCTCAGCTCGGAGGCCAAGTCTTAGATGTTCGATTTTCTCAAACGTAGCCGGCTGGTGAGACGCGGCCTTGCCTCGCGCAAAGTGCGGCGCCGGCGCGCTCGGCGGGAATGGGCTGAAAGTCTCGAGTCAGCCGCGTGGGCGAAGATGTCGATCTTCGCCGCGTTTATCGCCGGGCTCGGCTTTCTCATCTTCAGCGGCCAACAACCCGAGCCAATGAAGAATTTCGTGATCGCGCTGTTGTTCATGGCGATTGCGGTCACGCAGCTCTGGATCAATCAGCCGCGCACCTTCGCGCAGAACTCGCGGGTCTTTCTCGTTTTCAGCACGATCTTCGTCCAACTCGTCCTTACCAAACTGCTGTTTGTCCTCTGCAATGGCGACACGTTTCGCTTCCTCAAGCCAGAGATGACCGGGCTCATCGCGCCCTACGCGTTCGCAGCGCTGACGCTGAGCGTGTTGCTCGGACGCAACCACGGTCTTTACGCGGCCGTCGCGGCCAGTCTCTGGAGCAGCGTGCTTTTTGGCAAAATCGACGCGCCCGTGCTCGTGACCAGTTTGATCAGCGGATTCACCGCGGTGTATCTGACCTTGCAAGTGCGCCGCCGCAGCAGATTGATTCGGGCGGGACTCGGCGTCGGCCTTGCCATCTGGTTGTTGTCGCTCACTTTCGGCGAGATCGGGCCGATCAACTGGTTCGCACCGATGGCCAATGATTGGGGCATGATCGGTGTGCAAAGTGCCCTCGCCATTGGCAACGGCATTGTCACCGCCACGATCGTGGGCGGTCTGCTCCCGATGCTCGAGCATCTCTTCCAAATCACGACCGATATTTCCTGGCTCGAAGCATCCGACCTCAATCATCCTTTGCTCCGGCGAATGACAATCGAAGCGCCCGGCACTTATCATCATAGCCTCGTCGTGGCCAATTTGGCCGAGGCAGCCGCCGAATCGATTGGCGCGAACGCGACGCTTTGCCGCGTCTGCTCGTACTTTCACGATGCCGGCAAGCTGGTGAAGCCGGAATATTTCACAGAGAACATGAGCTTCGAGCGTAACCCGCACGACGATCTCGCGCCGACCATGAGCGCGCTCATCATCATGGCGCATGTCAAGGAAGGCGTCGATCTCGCCCTGAAACATAAACTCAGCCTGCACATCATCGACATTATCCAGGAGCGCCACGGCACCTCGCTCATCGCGTATTTCTACCAGCGCGCTCTGCAACAGCAGGAGGACGCGCGCGCCGGCGGCAAGATCATGAACATCCGCGAGGAAGACATTCCCGAAGTGAGCGAGGAAAGTTTCCGTTATCCGGGGCCGAAACCGCAGACCAAAGAGAGTGCGATCGTGAGCCTGGCCGACGTCGTCGAAGGCGCCTCGCGCAGTTTGGAGAAACCGACGCCGCAGAAGATCGAACAACTCGTGCAGGAGCTGATCGAGGAACGCATCGCCGACGGACAACTGGATGATTGCGATCTCACCCTCGGCGACATTAAAACCATCAGTGACCGGTTCCGCTTTACCTTGATGACGATGTTGCACACCCGCATCGCTTATCCAAAGCCGGAACCAAAATTTGTCGGGCCGGCTGATGAAGGTTTGCGTCCAGACGTCATGGCCGAGACACGCCGTCCTCCCAGCGCACCACCCGTCTCCGCCGCGTAGCCGGTCGGGCGAGACTCAGCCTGTTCTGAGCTTGTCGAATGGGAGCCGACGAAACCAATTGTAGGGCAGGCGCTCCGCCTGCTGATATTGTTATGGCGGCAAGCGATGCGCTTGCCCTACAAACTGCGATCGCACCTTCTTGTCATTCCGAGCGAAGTCGAAGAATCTCTCAGTGTTAACAATAAGAGACGCCTCGGCTCCGCTCGACATGACAAGCTTCGATCATTTACGCGATCACGGCGCCGAAACCGCCATCATCCTCGGCTCCGGTCTCAGTTCTGTCGTCGCTGACGCAACCGATGATCGCGTGATCCCATACACCGGGTTCAGCGAGATCCCGCAACCAACCGTCCCCGGTCACGCCGGTCGTTTCGTCCTCGGCAAGATCGACAACGAAAAAATCATTTTCGCACATGGCCGCGTCCATCTTTACGAAGGGCATTCAGCGCATGAGGTGAGCGCAGTTGTGCGCGTCCTCGCCCAAGCGGGGATCAAGCAACTCCTCCTCACGAATGCCGCCGGCACGTTGAATCCAAAATTCAAACCCGGCGAATGGATGATGATCATCGACCACATCAATTTCACCGGAACAAGTCCGCTGCTCGGGTCCGCTGAATTTGTAGATCTGACCGACGCTTACTCGCCGCGCCTGCGCGAAAAATTCCGCAGCGCCGCCCGCAAGATCGACATGCTCCTGCACGAAGGCATTTACGCCGGCACGCTCGGCCCGCAGTACGAAACCCCCGCCGAAGTTCGTATGCTGCAAAAGCTCGGCGCCGACGCCGTCGGCATGTCCACCGTCCTCGAAGTCATCCAAGCCCACGCCCTCGGCCTCGAAGTCGCCGCCTTCTCCTGCCTCACCAATCTCGCTGCCGGCCTTTCGAAAGAAAAGGTCGATCACGAAGATGTTTTACAGATGGGCAAAGGTGCAGCAGCAGATTTCGCGCGACTCTTGCAAATAGCACTGTCGATCTAACAGCGGCCGGAGAAAGATGTCCGGTGCAATCGGGCGACTAAACTTCCGGTAACAATGGCAAGCGCGAGGGCGGGCTGCTGTCGGGTGGTTGAGTAATTTCTCTCGGCCGCCCGGTGTAAACCCGATGACTTCCGCACTGTCTTTCAAGTCGGGATCAAACTCGACAGCTACGGTGTCATCAAAAAGCCACGTGACATCTTCTCCGTCACTATTCTTGTAAGCCTGCGGCGGTTCGGCGCGCAATCGCGACATGACCTCGTCAACGGAATCAGAGGCGAAATACCGGACTTGATATCCACACTGTGTGTCGGTTTGCCAGACACTTCGCAATGATACGCGGCTATGACAAGGACGGGCATACGCGCTTTTTCGCTTAATCACAATTCCGGCGGGCGGGCGCGCGGTTCTCGATCTTTGGTTGTCGCAGTTGACGGCCGCGTGACGAAGGGGCCGCCTTCGAGCGAGGCGGATTTTGTGAAGGCGACGTCGGGCATTTCGCTGGGCAGACCTTCGAGGGGAAATTCTTTGCGTAGCGGGAAAAACGGATAGCCGTCCCACATCAGGATACGACGGAGATCGGGGTGGCCGTTGAATTTGATGCCCATCATGTCGTAAATCTCACGCTCGTGCCAGTTGGCCGTCGGCCAGATGTCAGAGACGGTGTCGACTGCGCCGATTTCTTCCGACACGCGCAGCTTTAATCGCAGATGAACGGCGAGCGTCATCGAATAAAGTTCGTAGACGAGTTCCCAGCGCGGGTCTTCGCCGAAATTGTCGATGCTGGTGATGTCGATCAAATAATTGAAGGACATGTCATCGCGGCAGAGTTTCGCGATCTCGCGCAGGTCCTCCGGCAAAATGGTAAACGTACTTTCGCCGCGAAATTCGGTTTTGGCCTGAAGCTTCTGACCCAAGAATTTTGAGAGTGACTCGAGGAGTTCAGGGCCGGTCATCTGGCGAAAGGATGAGGGATGACGGATGAAATGAGAGCGGCGCAATTGTAGGGCAGGGGCTCCGCCTGCCAATCTCGTTATACGAGGCAAGCGATGCGCTTGCCCTACAATTCGAAACTTGAGCGCGCCTATTCATGCGAGGGCGTCGTTGAGTTTTTTCGTCAACGCAGGTCTTTGCGCAACGAAGGATTTCTCGCCGGAAATTTTGTCCTGCAACTTCATGAGGCCGGCGAGCAACGCTTCCGGGCGCGGCGGGCAACCGGAAATGTAAACATCGACCGGTAAAAGCTGATCGATACCCTGGAGCACGGCGTAGCAGCGATACATCCCGCCGGTAGACGCGCACGCGCCCATGGCAATGACCCATTTCGGTTCGGGCATTTGTTCGTAGATGCGTTTGACCGCGAGCGCCATTTTGTAGGTGACCGTGCCGGCGACGATCATGACGTCGCATTGCCGCGGCGAGAAACGCATCACTTCGGCGCCAAAGCGTGAGATATCGAACCGCGACGCGGCCGTCGCCATGAGTTCGATTGCGCAACAGGCGAGCCCCATCGGCATTGGCCAGAGCGAATTTTTGCGCACCCAATTGAGCGCCGCATCGAAGCGCGTGAAAATCACGTTGCCCTCGATTTTTGAATCGTAAGCGGTCGCGCGCGTTTCCGGCATGCGAGACACTAACGGCACGACGCGGTTGCGCGCAAGATCGACATATCCGAGGCACCAAAACCCAATACCCAAAGCCCGGGGAAGCTCCAATTACCAAACTCCAAAAAGTCACCCGGGTTTGAATATTGGAGCTTAAAGTTTCCCTGGAGCCTGGTGGTTGGGGGTTGGGGCTTCGCCGCCGTTGCGGCGCGCCCCTCTCAATAGTATAGAAGCGCTCTTCATCATGAATGTGGACAATACAGAAAATGCACAGCCTCACGGCCACCTGATCGCCCCGCATGGCGGCGAACTGGTCGACCTTAAGCTCGACCCGGAAAACGCCGCCGAACTCAAAGCGCGCTCCACAGATTTCCCCTCCTGGGACCTGACCAGCCGGCAGATTCGCGATCTCGAGCTTCTGCTGAGCGGCGGGTTCTCACCGCTGCGCGGTTTCATGAATCGCGACGAGTACGAGAGCGTGTGCCATGAGATGAAATTGAGCAATGGCCTGATTTGGCCGATCCCCATTACGCTCGATGTGCCGGAGCCGTTTGCGAAATCGCTCAAACCTGGAAGCAGCAAGGTCGCGCTGCGGGATTCCGAGGGCGTAATGCTCGCGGTATTGTATGTGGAGGACGTCTGGCAAGCGGATCGCAAGGCCGAAGCGCAAGCTGTGCTGGGAACCACCAGCACAATGCATCCCGGTGTCGATTATCTTCTGAACAAGGCACATGGCTGGTACGTGGGCGGACGCGTGGAAGGTTTGCAACTGCCTACACATTATGATTTCCGGCCCCTTCGGCTCACACCGTCGGATCTGCGCGCCGAGTTCGTCCGGCTGGGCTGGCGCCGGATCGTCGGGTTTCAAACGCGTAATCCTATGCATCGCGCGCACGTGGAATTGACGTTTCGCGCCGCAAGCCAGGTTGAAGCCAGCCTTCTGCTTCATCCGTCCGTCGGCATGACCCGGCCCGGCGATGTGGATTATTTCACCCGTGTCCGTTGCTACCAGCTACTTGCTTCCAAATATCCGCGCGGCACGACCAAGCTTGCCTTATTGCCGCTAGCCATGCGCATGGGTGGACCACGGGAAGCGATTTGGCACGCGATCATTCGAAAAAATCACGGCTGCTCGCATTTTATTGTCGGGCGCGATCACGCGGGGCCAGGCAACGATGCCGATGGGAAGCCATTCTACGGACCGTACGAGGCGCAGGAGTTATTTCGCAAACACGAAGCGGAAATCGGTGTCGAGATGGTGCCCTTCCAGATGATGGTCTATGTCGAAGACCGCGACAAATATTTTCCCGAAAACGAAGTGCCGGCGGGCTCGCGCGTGCTCAATCTCTCGGGCACACAACTGCGGCGGCGGCTCAACGACGGCCGCGAGATTCCGGCCTGGTTCACCTTTCCCGAAATCGCACGTGAACTGCGGCGTACCTTTCCGCCGCGGCACAAACAAGGGATGACTGTGTTTTTTACCGGTCTTTCCGGCGCAGGTAAATCGACGATCGCCAACGTGCTCATGATTAAGTTGCTCGAAATGGGCGGCCGGCCGGTGACATTGCTCGACGGCGATCTCGTGCGCAAACACCTTTCTTCAGAGCTCGGTTTTTCGAAGGAACACCGCGACATTAACATTCGCCGCATTGGCTACGTTGCCTCCGAAATCACGAAAAACGGCGGTATTGCCATCTGCGCGCCGATTGCGCCCTACGATTCCACGCGCAAGGACGTGCGGGAAATGATCGAGCCATTTGGCGGCTTTATCCTGGTGCACCTTTCCACGCCGGTAGAAGTCTGCGAGCAGCGCGACCGAAAAGGCCTCTACGCCAAAGCGCGCGCCGGGATCTTGAAGGAATTTACCGGAATATCGGATCCCTACGAAGAGCCGACTGACGCCGAAGTGACGGTGGACACAGGGGAACTGTCCCCCGAAGAAGCGGCCCAGGAAATCATTTTGCATTTGGAACGGGAAGGCTTCGTCGGAATCAACGGCGCCACCGGCTGATTGGGTGTTGACATAACCGGTAGTTGTCCCGCAGAGGCGAGACGCTTTATTACTAACGCGCCCGGAGGTCACGTTCCACCTTGCCTAACGAGCCACTTGTCGATCTAACCATTCGTGCCGCCCGCACGAGGGACGCAGCCGCACTGGCCGGGCTGATGTGTGAGCTCGGCTACCAGACAGCTGAGTCGGACATGCAAATTCGGCTAAACCAAATGATTCCTGACTCTAACTATCGGACATTTGTCGCGGTGGAGCAGGGGAGGGTGCTTGGAATGATCGGCACGTTCGCGCTCTATAGCTTCGAGCACAACGATCTCGGCGGCCGAATTCTGGCACTGGTGGTAACAAAGGAGTCCCGCCGCAGTGGTGTTGCCCGGCGGCTGATTGCTGCGGCGGAAAAAGATTCCGCCCAGCGAAAGATTACGCGGATCGCCGTGAACACGCGCTTTGAGCGCAACGACGCGCATGCGTTTTACGAAAGTCTCGGCTACACGCGAAACGGCTTCCGCTTTGTGAAGAACCTGAAGCCAGCGCCGGATTAGGCGAGAGATTAAGCGACCCTCGTCGCGAGGCGGCCGTCTTCGAGGTGTCCACCGAAGTTTACGTGGCTCGTGCTGATGACGTCGTGGACGATTTTGCCGAGCTCAGCGGCTTCATACGGTTTGGCGATGACGCCGCGGAAACCGAAATCCTGGTAACGACTCATCGTGGCGTCGGTGGCGTAACCGCTCGAGACGATCGCGTTCACAGTGGGATCGATTTCGATTAGTTTCTTGAGCGCTTCTTTGCCGCCCATCCCGCCGGGCAGGGTAAGATCGAGAATCACGGCGTCGAAGCGCTCGCCTTTTTCGAGTTGCTGGCGATAGATATTCACGCCTTCGAGAGCAGTCTCGGCCTGCATCACTTCATAGCCCAGACGCGTGAGAGTAAAATTAACCAGCGTGCGGATGGCTTCTTCATCATCGACCACGAGCACACGGCCGGTGCCGGTGAGCGGTTGAATGGTGATGCCGGGGACATCGGCTGGTATTTCTTCGTGCAGCGCGGCCGGCAGATAGACGGTGAAGGTTGAACCGAAGTGCACCTCGGACTCGACCGTGACGAGGCCATTATGGTTTTTGATGATGGAGTAGGCGGTGGCCAGACCGAGGCCGTTGCCTTTCGGCTTGGTCGTGAAATAGGGATCGAAAATGCGCTTGAGATATTGCTCCGGAATTCCGACTCCTTCGTCGCGCACCCGGATGCGAATGTAATCGCCGGGAGTCAGATCGGGCACCGTGGGAATGGTCGCCGCGGTATAGCGGAAATTGTCGCAGGTGACGCGCAGTGTTCCGCCGTTTGGCATCGCCTGGTCGGCATTGACCACGAGATTGGCGATGACCTGGCTGATCTGGCCGGGATCAATTTCGGCCGGCCAGAGATCGGCTCCGAATTCGAACTCACTGCGGCTGTGACTGCCGCGGAGTGAAAAGCTCACCGTGTCCTGAATGAGTTTGCCGATCGAGGTGGTTTTCTTAATCGGCGCGCCGCCACGGGCAAAGGTAAGAAGCTGCTGGGCCAGATCGCGCGCGCGGAGCGAAGCGTTTTTCGCGTCAACCAGTCGGCTGGCCATCTCGGCGTCGGGCGGCAACAGCAGGGAGGCGAGGGAGATATTGCCGATAATAGCGGTGAGAAGATTGTTGAAATCGTGGGCGATGCCGCCGGCAAGCAAGCCCAACTGTTCGAGAGTTTCGGCTTTGCGGCGCTCCGCTTCATCGCGCTGCCGCTGGGTGATATCGCGAAAGACAAGGACGACGCCGGCGACCTCGTTTTGTTTGTCGCGAATGGGCGATGCGCTTTGCTCGATGATGCGTTCGGTGCCGTCGCGCGAGTTGAGCGTGGCGTTCTCGGGCAGTCCGAGCAGGATCGATTGCACTTCATTGCGATAAGCGCTGCGCGGGACACGGGCCTGCGCGGCGAGATCGATCGCGACGTTGAAAACGGTTTTGAGTGGCTGACCTATCGCCTCCGATGAGGTCCAGCCCGTCAACCGCTCTGCTTCATTGTTGATGATAATGATCCGGCCCTGCACATCGGTCGTGATCACGCCGTCACCGATGGAGCGCAGTGTCACGGCCAGACTTTCCTTCTCTGCGGCGATTTCTTTTTCGAACCGGCGGCGCTCGGTCACATCGCGCATCATCGCGACGTAGAGTTTCTTGTCGTCCACTTGCATCTGGCTGAGCGAAATTTCGAGCGGAAAACTGACGAGCTTGCGCGTGCGTCCCAGGGCGAGGGTGGTGCTGCCGGTGCGTCTGGCCATTTCTTCCCAGGCGCATGGCACCGGTTTCGCGTCGGGTTCGTTTCCGTAAAACTTCGGCACCAGCTTGGTGAATTTGTAATCGACGATCTCTTTTTCGCTGTAACCAAACATTTTCTCGGCGGCGGGATTCAACGAACAAATGACGCCTTGCTCGTCCAGCGTAATCATTCCATCGAGAATGTTTTCGATGATCGAGCGGATGCGCGTCTCAACTCCTTCGAGCTTGGCAAGCTGGCGACGGACCAGGGCAAAACTGTAGCTGTTGGAAACGACCAGCAGCGCGACGGCGAGCAAGGCCAGGCAGCCCAAAACCGATGTCTTGATCACGCGGTCTCGCCGAGCGGCAGCCGTGCGGGCCGCATAGCGGGACAATTCGTTCTTCTCCAGGTTGCCCAGGTTTTGGCGAATCTCATCCATGAGCGTTTCTCCTGTGTCGCTCAGGCCGAGGGCTGCCGCGTCTTTGCCGTCGCGTTCCGCGTCGATCTCCGGCGTCGCGCAGGTCTTGATCCAGCGCTCGATGCCGGCACGCACCTCAGCGAGCAACTCAGCCTGGCCGGGGGAACTTGCTACCAGGATCGAGAGGTAACCGTTGTAGGTGTAAAAGTCGGTGACCGCGCGCTGGTACCCCTCCAGGAAATGAGGCTCGCCGGTTAGCAGATAACCGCGCTTCTCCTTCTGCATCTCGAGAACGGAACGCTCCAATTTGGGAAGGAAATCGAGCATCTGACTCGATTGGGCGGCCCATTCCTGCTCGAGCATACGCTGGTTCAACACGATCTGCTCTTCTTCCTGGAGGGATTGCAGAGCGGCGCGCGCCTGGTCGAGCAGCGAATTGCCCAAGGTGATCGATTTCGGATTTGCCGCAAGTTCGGCCGTTTGCTGATCGCGCGATCGAATCGCCGGCAACGCCACGCTCTCGAGCCATTTTTGGACAATCTCCTGCACTTTCATCACGCGCTTGCGCTGCTTCGGGTTGTCCACGATCAGCCGCGTCAAATCCTCAATCCGGCGTTTGATCATTTCGCGCCGCCGATCAAAGGAGGTGACGTAGTCGGGTTTGCCGACGAGCAGAAAACCGCGATGGCCGGTTTCCAACGCCGCAATGTCGTTTTCGATCAGACTGCTCAGCCGCATCACCTCCATTGTGTGCGCCCGCAGCATCTCCTGCTGATGGTTGCGCACAGTGACGTAGAGGAAAATTCCCGCCAAAAGCACGATCACGCTCACGCCCGCGGCCGTGCCGGAGAGAAGTTTGAAGTGGAAATGGCGCTGGCTAAACAGCCAGGCGGCCGATCGGCGGAAAAGGCCGACTTGCCTCGGTTGAATCGCGCTCTCCTGCGGCGGATCGGATTGGCCCATTTATAATTTCTATAAAAGCAGGTCTTCTGCCAATCCAAACTGCCGGCCCGACTCTCTCGAGTCGGCGGGTGCTCTAAAGCAATCTCAGTACCGGACGCGGACGAGAAATAATCCTTCAGCTGGAGCAACGAATCTCTGCGCTTCGGCCCCCGGCGAGCTGAGGTGTTTTCTGATTTCCTCCGGCGATATTTTGCCAAGCGCGCACTGCGCAATCGTGCCGACCATGAGCCGCACCATCTTGTAAAGGAACCCGTCACCATCGAAGTCGATCGTCACGCTGGCATCCCGGCGCTGCACCCGCACGGAATTGATCGTGCGGACAGTGTTTGTTTCGGGCTTGCCGCGATTGGCAGCGAAGGCGGCAAAATTATGTTTGCCGACAAACAGTTCCACGGCCGCCTGCAGGTTTGCCAGATTGAGCGGCGACGGAATGTGCCAGGCTCTCCCGTATTCGAGTGGCGGCAATACCGGCGCCGACCAGATACGGTAGCGATAGACCTTTCCTTTGGCCGAAAGTCGCGCATGGAAAGTGTCCGGAACGAAAGAGCAGCGCAGCACCCGAATAGTTGGAGGTAAGATGGCATTGGCGGCCTTGAGCCAGCGTTCGGCCGACAGGTTCCGATCGCTAAGATCGACATGTGCACACTGGCCAAGCGCGTGTACGCCGGCGTCTGTTCGGCCCGCGCCGTGGACACGAACGCCCTTCCCACTGATCGTCTGGAAAGCGCGCTCAAGCTCGTCCTGAACCGTGTTGCCGTGCCCCTGGCTTTGCCAGCCGGCAAAGTGGCTGCCGTGGTAGCCGACGATCAACTTCAGTCGATGAGACATGTGATCGATGGTCAGAATACCCAGAGCCAGTCTTCGGTCAGCTACCGATTACTGATCAGCGATCACTGTGCCTGCTGCACCGCCTGGCGCGAATCGAGATAGCTTTGCAGAATCAGTTGCGCCGCGACTTGATCGACATACGCGCGAGTTGCTCGCGTCTTTTTGCCCGCGTCGCGCAGCGCCCGGTTCGCTTCGGCTGTACTCAATCGTTCATCCCAGGTCACAACCGGGCACGGCAAAACGGTGCGCAACTTCTCCACAAACTTCAGCGCTTCCGTCGCCGCCGGACCAATCTCGCCACTCAGCCGCCGCGGAATGCCGACCACCACCTTATCGATCTTGCGTTCGCGCACCACCGCGGCAATTCTCCCGATCGGATCCTTGCCGGCGGGAATCGTCTCGAGCGGGTGCCCCAGCAATTGCAACTCATCCGAAAGCGCCACTCCGATCCGCGCTTTGCCCAAATCGATCGCCAAAATCGGTCTCGAGGGCTGGCCGCTCATTGCAGCTCCGACGGCAGCCTGGCCACGAGTTCTTTGATCCTCTCGGCTTGATGGCGATGACAAATCAAGACCGCGTCGCCTGTGCGCACGACGATCAGATTGTGGACTCCGAGCAGAGCTATGGTCGTTCCGTTCTGGTCGAACACGATGTTGTTGGTGGAATCGAGCGCCGTAATCGCGCAGTTTGCCGCGTTCCCATGCTCATCGTTCTGGAAATAATTCGCGACCGCTCGCCAACTGCCGATGTCGTCCCAGTCGAAGCTTGCTTCCACCACCAGCACGCGGTCAGCTTTTTCCATGATCGCATAATCGAATGAGATCCGCGGTAGTTTGCTAAAACGCTCGCGCAAGACTTTCTCGAACCTTCCCGGCGCGCGCAGCTGCGAGATGAAATCGGCAAGCTCCGGCGCATGTCGGTTGAACTCGCTCAGCACGGTCGGCACCGACCAGACAAACATGCCCGCGTTCCAGCGAAACTTGCCGCTGCGCAGAAACGACTCGGCAAGATCGACATTTGGTTTTTCGCGAAAACGCACCACCCGGTGGATCGCACCTTTGCCGACACCGCCGCGCAATGGGACCTCTTCGCCCAGCTCAATGTAACCGAATCCCGGACAGGCCCAGGTTGGTCTGACGCCGATGGTGACGAGCTCGCCAGTTTCGTCGGCCGTCTGCGCAGCCAGGGCCAAAGTGTCCTGGAACGCCGTGCGATCCGAAATCACGTGATCGGCCGGTAAGACGAGCATCGTCGCCGAGTGGCCACGCGCTGCGACCCAGCCCGCGCCGAGTGCGACAGCCGCCGCCGTGTCGCGTTTGGCTGGTTCGGCCAGAATATTGGCTGCCGGAAACGTCGGCAGCACTTTGCGAACGGTCGCTTCCTGTTCGGAATTGGTCAGGATGAGAATGCGCTCCGGCGGCACGAGCTTGTCCAATCTCGCCACCGTTTCTTCGAGCAGCGCCCGTTTTGAGACCAGCCGGAGTAATTGTTTCGGGCGGGCGCGCCGGCTCAATGGCCAGAAACGTTCGCCACTCCCACCGGCGAGAATGAGCGCGTAGATCGGATTGGCCATGTGATAACGAAAAATCAGCGCCGGTTGGAACGCTCCAAGCTACGCGACGATTTTGCCGTTTCTTTTTGTTAAACGAGACGTATAAGGTAGGCGATGAATCTTCCGTTATCCATTCCAAAAAGCCCCGAGCAACTCCCGCTCGACAGCTTGCTCGTGCTCACACGCACTGCGTTTGGGCTCGGCCTTGGGATGTTGATGGCGGATAAGATTAAGCGCCCGGTGCGCAATGCTGCCGCGATCACTTTGGTTTCGATCGGGGCGCTCGCGGCCGTGCCTCTCGTTGTCAAAGCCGCGTTGGAACGAATCAATCGCCCTGAATCGGAACGGGGCAGTCGCGCCCGGCTGCGCTCGATTCGCGGCGACTCCGGTTACCAATCGGAAATGGACATCTATTAAGCCGGCGGCTCGACCCAGAGCCAGTCGCGCTTGAACTAGCCGACCGCGCGGATTAAGCGTGCTTCGCGCCATGAACCGCCCTTCGGCTACTCCCGCTCAATCGCTGCGCGATTTTTCGAGCGCAATCCTGAAACAGGAAGCGCTGCTGCGCGAGGGCGGCGGCCAGGCTGGATTGGAGCGTCAGCGCAAGCTCGGGCGATTACCCGCGCGCGAGCGCATCGCTCAGCTCCTCGATAAAGACGCCGATTTTTTCGAGATCGGATTATGGGCCGCATACAAAATGTATCCGGAGTGGGGGAACGTGCCCGCCGCCGGTTGCATCGCCGGGATCGGCAACGTCATTGGCGTGCCTAGCATGATCATCGCTAACGATGCCAGCGTTAAAGCCGGCGCGTTCTTTCCGGCTACGACCAAAAAAGTTCTCCGCGCTCAACGGATCGCCTTCGAGTGTTCGCTCCCGCTCGTTTACCTGGTCGATTCGGCCGGCGTTTTTTTGCCGATGCAGGACGAAATTTTTCCCGATGAAGACGATTTCGGCCGGATTTTTCGCAACAACTCGGTCATCTCGGCCGCGGGGATTCCGCAGTTTGCCGCCATTATGGGCAACTGCGTTGCTGGCGGCGCCTATCTGCCGGTCCTCTGCGACAAGATTTTGATGACAAAAGGCAGCGGGTTGTATCTCGCGGGTCCTTCATTGGTCAAAGCCGCGATCGGACAGATTGTCGATCAAGAGGAACTCGGTGGCGCGCAAATGCATTCGGAAATCAGCGGCACGGTCGATTTCTTCGAGAAGGACGACCGGTCGTGCCTGAAGCGTTTGCGTTCGCTCATAGCCTTGTTGCCAGAAGCCGGTGCCGCCAAACTGCATAAGACCGACAATAAACATTTCAAGTCGGAAAAAACTTCGGATGCTCTCTATCAACTGGTCAGTCTCGAGGGCCAAAAAAATTACGACACGCGCGATCTGCTCGCCTCGATCGTCGATGCCCATTCGATCGAGGAATACAAGGCCGACTACGGTAAGACGCTCGTCACAGCTTACGCGCGTATTGCGGGCAGCGGGGTCGGCATTGTCGCCAACCAGCGCCTGCAAGTGCGCACTAAAAAAGAGGGAATTCAGATGGGGGGGGTCATTTACTCCGACAGCGCCGACAAGGCCGCGCGTTTTATCATGGACTGCAACCAAACCGGTCTGCCGATCATCTTTTTTCAGGATGTGACCGGATTCATGGTCGGCCGCGACGCGG
>JBHEMD010000012.1:0-3201 GCA_046262735.1 Chthoniobacterales bacterium
CGCCTACACGGTTACGCAGCGCACCCGCGAGATCGGCATTCGCATGGCGCTGGGCGCGCAACGCACCGACATGCTCAGCATGATTTTGCGGCAAAGTCTCACCGTCGTGGTGATCGGCATCGCGATTGGATTGATCGCATCGTTCGGCGCGACGCGACTGCTTGCGAGCCTTCTCTATGGCGTCGGCGCGAACGATCTCCTCACCTATGGCAGCGTCGTGTTCTTGTTAGGCGCGGCCGCGTTGCTGGCCAGTTATATCCCGGCGCGTCGTGCCATGAAAGTCGACCCGATGGTGGCGCTTCGCTATGAATGACTTGAGGTACGCGTTCCGCACTCTCGTTAAATCACCGGCGTTTACGTTCGTGGCGCTTCTTACGCTCGCCCTCGGCATCGGCGCGAACAGCGCAATCTTCAGCGTGGTGAATCGGGTGCTGCTTCCGCCGTTGCCGTTCAAGAATCCGGACCGGCTAGTCGTGGTTTGGGAGAACGCCACGGATTTGGGATTCCCGAGGAACACGCCATCACCGGCAAATTTTCTCGATTGGCGCGACCAAAACACGGTTTTCGACGGAACGATGGCCTTTGCCGAGCGCAGCTATAACCTGACTGGCGACGGCGAACCGGAACGTCTCGTGATCGCTGTCGCGCTCCTTGCCGGTCTTCTTCCAGCGCGCGCCCTGCGACACGCATCGGTCCCGCCCGGGCCTTGCGAGTCTAAATTCAGCTGGAAGGCCGACAATTCCAATTGACCGTCGGTTATTCTGCTCAATAATATATGGCTATGCCGTATATCGGTTCACACATTCTCGATCGCGAGTTGAAGAAGGGCAGCGCCGAATTGCTCATTCTTTCCCTGGTCGAAGATCGCCCGCGCCACGGCTACGAGATCGGGCAACTGATCGAACTGCGTTCGCGCGGCGTGCTTCATTTTAACATCGGTTCGCTTTATCCCCTGCTGTACCGGCTGGAAAAGCGCGGTTGGATCCGCGGCCGCTGGGTTGAAAAACACGGCCAACGCCGCCGCCGTTATTATCGGCTGACCGCAGCCGGCGCGAAAGTGCTCGCCGCTCAGCGCAGCAACTGGCGCGAGTTCGTGCAGGCGATCACCCGAGTGACAGGAGTCGCGCATGCCTGAGTTCAAAGAGGAAATCAGGAAACGGCTGGCCGACCTGGGGCTGTCGCCGACGCGGGAAAACGAAATCGTCGAAGAATTGTCGCAGCACTTGGACGATCACTACGAGCAAGCGCTCCGCGGTGGCGCGACTGAAGCGGAAGCGTATCAAGTCGCCTTGGATGAATTAAAAGCGAGCGACTTGCTTGGGCCGGAGTTGAGACGGGTCGAGCGTCGGGTTCAGCGCCAATCTCTTGTCGTGGGCGCACATGGTAAAGCGAATTTGTTAGGCGATCTTTGGCAGGACCTTCGTTACGGCTTGCGCATGCTGGCGAAGAATCCCGGATTCACGACCGTGGCCATCATTGCGCTGGCGCTCGGCATCGGAGCGAACAGCGCGATCTTCAGTGTGGTCAACACGGTGTTGCTCCGCCCATTGCCATACAACAATCCGCAGCGACTGGTCATGGTATGGGAGGAGAACTCAAAGCAAGGTTTTCCTCGCGACACTCCCTCGCCGGCGAACTTCATTGATTGGCGCGATCAGAATCACGTCTTCGCAAGCATGGCTGCATTCGCCGAAGCCAGCTTTAACCTCACCGGGGCAGGCGATCCGGAAAGAATCGACGGTCGAGGCGT
Organism: Chthoniobacterales bacterium; assembly: GCA_046262735.1. Lineage (GTDB taxonomy): Bacteria > Verrucomicrobiota > Verrucomicrobiia > Chthoniobacterales > UBA10450 > AV17. Next base: position 1,751 of record JBHEMD010000012.1, read on the forward strand.
ATCGGCGAGCCTGTTCCCGCTGCTCGGGGTTGAGCCCCAGTTAGGTCGCGCCTTTCGCCCGGAAGAGGATCGACCGGGCGGGAACCACGTCGTCATCATCAGTCACGGATTATGGCAACAACGGTTTGGCTCCGATCCGGGTGTCATCGGGAAGCCGATCAATTTGAACGGCAAAAGTTTTACCGTCGTAGGCGTGATGCCACGAACGTTTCAGTTTCCGGCGCGCAAGGATCGGCTCTGGGTGCCGCTCGCGTTCGATGCCAAGGAAGCGGGGCAGCGGGGAAGTCATTACCTGGAGGTGATCGCGCGGATGAAACCGGACGTGACGTTGCAACAGGCGCAAGCCGAGATGACGACGATCGCCACGCGCCTGCAACAGCAGTATCCCGAAACCAATACGAGCATCGGCGCAGTCGTGACTCCGTTGCATGAGCATGTCGTCGGCGACATTAAACCGGCGTTGCTCGTTCTGCTTGGTGCGGTCGCGTTTGTTCTCCTTATTGCTTGCGCAAATGTGGCCAACCTTCTCCTGGCCCGTGCCGCCGTTAGACAAAAGGAAATCGCATTGCGTCTTGCTCTCGGCGCCGGCCGCGCACGTTTGATCCGCCAATTTTTGACGGAGAGCCTTTTACTCGCGGTGTTCGGTGGAGGCGTCGGCTTGTTATTGTCGATCTTGGGGCTGAGCGTCCTGAAGCGTTTTATTCCACCGAATATCTCGCAGGCCCAAGCGATCGCGATCGACGCCAGGGTGCTCATCTTTACGATCCTTGTGTCGCTCGTGACGGGATTAATCTTCGGTCTCGCGCCCGCGACGCAGGCCGCAAATTTCAATTTGAACGACACATTGAAAGAGAGCGGCCGCGATTCCGTCGCTGGAAGCCGTGGTAATCGCATTCGCGGACTGTTGGTCATCAGCGAGGTCGCCGTTTCGTTTATTCTTTTGATCGGCGCCGGCCTGCTGATCAACAGCTTTTTGCATCTACGCAATGTCGATCCCGGCTTTCGCGCGGAGCGGGCGTTGACCATGAAGATCGTGCTTCCGGAAGCGCGGTATGCTGACAAAGAGCAACGCGGCGTTTTCTACCGTGAACTCATCCGCCGCGTCGAAGCTCTGCCCGGCGTAGTCTCTGCCGCCGTCGCGACCAATCTTCCCCTAACTGAAACCGGCAATTCGGTCGGAGTAAGTATCAAAGGCCGGGCCGATCCCGCGCCGGACCGGGTGCCGATCGTGATAACGCGAATCATCAGCCCTCGCTATTTCGAGACGATGGGAATTCCATTGTTAAAGGGGCGCGCCGTCACTGAAGCAGACAAGGCGGACTCGCCGGCCGTGGTTGTGGTGAGCGAGATGACCGCTCGCACTTTCTGGCCCGGCGAAGATCCGCTCGGCAAGCAGCTCAAGATCGGGAGCCCGAGCACTAATGACAACAAATGGCTAACGGTGGTGGGTG
>JBHEMD010000013.1:0-27550 GCA_046262735.1 Chthoniobacterales bacterium
ATCACGATCGCAATCGCCAATCGCTTGTTCGCGCAAACCGGTTACGCCTTTCGCGGGGCCTTTCGCGAGTTCGTTCAAAAATTCTACGGCGCGCCTTTCGAACAGATGGACTTCCACAAAGATCCAAATGGCGAACGCGAGCGGATCAACAAATGGGTGGCAGATCAAACCCGCGAGCGCATCCGGGATTTGATCCCGCGGGATGGAATCAATGAATTGACCCGGCTCGTGCTCGCGAACGCGATTTACCTGAAAGCGCCGTGGGCTGATCCTTTTCTCGAGAGCGCGACGAAGCCGGCGCCTTTCCATGTTCGCGGCGGCGCAGTTGTCGATGTTCCGATGATGCGAAAAACCGATGAGAATTTTGGTTACGTTAAGGGCGACGGTTTCACGGCCGTGACGATTCCTTACACCGGTAGCGAACTGCAATTTGTCGTGCTTCTGCCGGACGAAATAAATGGCCTGCGCCAGCTTGAATCAAAACTGACGGCCGAGCTGCTGGGGCAATGCGCCCGGCTCGAACCCCGCGAGGTCGATCTTTCCCTGCCGAAATTTAAATTCGAGCCGCCGACAGTCGCCCTCACCGACGTCTTGCAGACGCTCGGTATGAAGAGCGCGTTCGATGAACCACCCGGGAGCGCCAATTTCAACGGGATCGCGCCGCGCAAGCCGAAGGATTACCTCTATATTTCGCAAGTGTTTCATAAAACCTTCATCGCCGTGGACGAGAAAGGCACCGAGGCCGCGGCCGCCACTGCCGTCGTCATGGCGAGGGCGACCGCTTTATTACCACCGAGACCGAAACCGATCGAAGTGAAAGTGGACCAGCCATTTGTCTATGCCATTCAGCACGTACCGAGCGGCGCCTGTCTCTTTATCGGGCGTGTGACCGATCCGCGCTGAGTTGTAGCCGCCTCGCTCTGTCGAGGCGCACGGCTACAGAAGCGTGTCGTAACTTAATTTACCGTTTACAATCTTTGCCGCGGAGGTGAAAGGGTGCGGCTCGGCTTTTCTCTCGTCGACAATGTGGAGCACTTCGGTGCCGCGCGCTTTCAGAAAATCGGAAATCAGCGCGCGATGACAGCGCCACCAAACGGCTTCCGCGCACATGATCGCGATCGGCCCCGTCTCCTTCGCAAGATCGACAAGTCGTTCCACGCCTTTGCAAAATTCTTCCGTCTCCATGTAATCGGCATATCCGCGGAACGAGACGTTTCGCCACGCCGTGTTCTTTGAACCCGGTTTCGCTTTACGGCGTCCGCCCAGCTCCGGGAAATGTTCGTAGCGAATGCCGCGTTCGCTCAAACTCTGCGCGAGCGTCTCCTGGTTGAATTGCGGATATCGTTTCGACCCGGGCAGCGCGCGCACATCGGCCAGCGTTTTGATCCCGTGCGTCTCGAGCGCGGCAATGAAATTGTCGATCTTGCGAGTCGAATGCCCGATCGTCCAGATGAACGAAATCACCGCGGCGGTTTGGGCGGGGTCGCTTCGGCCATTGATTTGAGCATGCGGCCGAGATCGCTGTTCGTGGAGATAACCGCGGTGGTGTCTTTCTCGAATGCCGCGCGCATGACATCGAGGCTGCGCAAAAACGAATAGAGTTCCTGTGCGTCGGGCGGGTTGAAGGCGGCGGCATAGATCGCGGCCGCTTCGGCGTCGGCTTTGCCTTCGATCTCGAGCGCGTTCTTGGTCGCGGTCGAGCTGATGGCGGCGACGTCGCTTTCTTTTTGTCCGCTGATGTTCGCGGCTTCGCCTTTGCCTTCCGAGCGAAACCGGGCCGCGATCTGATGACGTTCGCTCGACATCCGCTCGATGATTCTCTCCGCCACCGCCGGGTTGTATTTGCTGCGCTTGAATCGCTCGTCGAGCAATTCGATTCCGAAATCGGCGATCTTTTGGCGGGTGCGTTCGGTGATTTGTTTCTCGATCTCGCCGCGGCCGAGCTCGATGTCAGGAATTGAGCTGGGCAGAAGCGTGCCACTTTTCTCCAGCTCTTCATCGCGCAACGGTTTTCGCCCTTTGGTCACGCGAATGATCTCGACCAGGTCGTGCGTGGCGACGGCGGTGCGCGTTTCGCTGCCGAGGATGTCGTCGAGCCGCGAGAGCGCGCTGCGTTCATCGTTGAGCCGGTTGTAATAGAGAAAGGGATCGCTGATGCGCCAGCGCGCGAAACAATCCACGATGATATAGAGCTTGTCCTTGGTTGGACATTCCGTCGACGGTCCGTCCCAGGCGAGGATGCGTTTGTCGAACCGCTGCAGCTTGTCGATGACGGGCAATTTCAGGTTCAATCCCGGCGTGGTGATGGTGCGGATGATTTTGCCGAAACGCGTGACGAGAACGGTTTCGTATTGATGAACGATGAAGAGCAGCGCGCCCCATTTCATCGCCGTGAGGATGAAAAATATTCCCAGGATCGACATGGTGCGATTTTGCAAAAATCGCAGCGTGCCCGAAACGCCCGGCGGCCGCGGAGTGACATCGATCACGTTCATCGCGAGGAAGAGTTGGATTGATCTGGCGGCAGGAGCGGCAACGTCTGCAAAATTCCCTTGAGGCTGTCATCGACGATGACTTTCTTTTGCAACGCCGGCAGGATCGCTTGCATCGCTTCGAGATAAAGACGGCGGCGCGTAATCTCCGGCGCCTTGCGATATTCCGCGAGCAAGAGCGAAAACTTTTGCGCCTCCCCTTTGGCCTGGTTGACGCGCGTGAAGGCATAGGCCTCGGCTTGTTTCTCGCGCTCTTTCGCCCGGCCGCGCGCATTCGGCACCGCGTCGTTGTAAAGCGCCCAGGCTTGATTGATCGCGGTCTGTTTCTCCTGTTGCGCCTGATTGACCTCGTTGAACGCGGCCTGCACGACCGGCGGCGGACGCACGCTCGTGAGCTGCACCTGTTGAATCTGAAGGCCGAGACTGTATTGCGAAGAAAGATCGGCGAGGCGTTTCAACGTCGATGTTTCAACGTCGTGCCGGCCGATCGTGAGCACTTCATCGACCGTGCGATCGCCAATGACTTCGCGCATCACGCTCTCGGACAAATCGCGCAACGTCTGCTCCGGTTCGCGCGCGCCGAAGAGGTACAGCTTCGGATCGGTGATGCGGTATTGCACGACCCACGGGACGAGCGCGGTGTTGAGATCGCCGGTGATCATCGTTTCGGTGTCCGCGGCGTCGCGATCGACCTGGTAAACGTTCGTCACGTTCGGCGTTCCGAAACCGAACTCGAGCTTGAGCAAACGTTGCGTCGGCACGACGCGGATTTCATCGACATACGGAATCGCATAGGTCAATCCAGGATCGACCAGCGTTTCGTATGCGCCGAAGCGCATCTTCACGCCGACCGAACTCGCCGGAATGGTTCTGAAGCCAAACAACAGCGTCAGAAAGGTCACGATAATTCCGACAAACGCGATCAACCCCAGCACAAGGTGGAACGGTTGAATCGGTTCGTTCGGCGCAAATTCAGCTTTTGCCATGGACCAAATTGTTGACTACCGCCGAGCTTATCACTCGGCGCAAGATGTCGATCTTGCGCTTTGAGGGGCTAATCGTCCAGATTTTCACGCTTTATTGTTGCGAGCGGTTCCTGCTATCCTGGGGGCCGAGTGAGGAGGGACAAAGTGAATAAGATTTTTTTTGCAACACTGAACATCTGCGGCTTGCTCGCCGCCACAGGAATGGCCGCTATCGACACACAAATGCAACCGAAAGCCGGACAACCCGCGCCCGATTTTAATCTCACCAGCAACGACAGCAATCGGGTCAGCCTGAAGGATTATCGCGGCAAATGGGTCGTGCTCTATTTTTACCCGAAGGATTTCACGAGCGGTTGCACGATGGAGGCGCGCAATTTCCAGCGTGACTTGGAGAAGTTCGCGCCGCTCAACGCCGTCGTCCTCGGCGTCAGCGTGGACACGGCCGAGTCGCACAAGAGTTTTTGCGCGAAGGAAGGGCTCAATTTCAAACTGCTGGCCGATCCGGACGGGAAAGTGTCGGCCGACTACGGCTCGACCATGGAATACAACGGACAAAAACTCGCGGCGCGGAACACGTTCATCATTAATCCCAAGGGCGAGATCGCGAAAGTGTTCACCGGCGTGAAACCGGCGGACCACAGCGAGGAAGTCCTGAAAGCGCTGGCCGACCTGCAAAAGGGCTAGGCACAACTGGGAGGGAAAATCCATGCGCTTAAAAAAAACCCGTATCCGCAAGTATCGCAGTATCCGCGACTCCGGCTGGTTCGACGTCGAGGCGGCCAAGACGATCATGGTCGGCCCGAATGAATCGGGTAAGACGGCCATTCTGGAAGCGCTGCAAAAAATCAATCCCCCCGGCGAGATCCGCAATTTCAGCGCACTGCGCGATTATCCTCGCTCCGAGTTCAACGACGTCGTGACGGGGAAAGTGCGGCTCGAAGACACCACGTTGGTGGAAGCGCAATTCTCTCTCGACCCGGACGACAAGGCGGGGGTGCCGGCGGAATTTCGCGATTGCGACTATCTCTACGGGCGCCGGCCCGATAACAGCAGTTGGCACGCGCTCGTCGGCGGCCCGCCGCCGGTGAAATACGGCGACATCAAAAAGGACCTCGTCCGATTGTGCGCGCATATCGACGCGCGCGTCCAACCGGCCGCCGCCGGCGTGATCCCAACGCCGCGGCCGAGCACGGAGCTGGAAGAGGTCACGCGCCAGTGGACCGACAACGACGAAATCAAAGCTAATCGCGCGGCCGACTTGAAAGCGTGGCTCGAAAGAGCCTTCCCATTGATCGAGGAGAGAAACGACACCGAGGAAAAACGTTACGACGATTTAATGGCGGCGGTTACCTCGGAGCAGAGCCGGTATGACGCGCTCAAAATCCTGCATCAACGGCTGCCAGTCTTTGTCCGGTTCCGCGATTTTTTTCGGGTCCGGCCAATCATCCATCTCGAGCACCTGTCGCAACGCATCGAGAACAATCTTCTCGACGATGAATATGATTACGGCAACCGCTGCCTCCTGCGGTTACTCGGTTTCAACGCCCGCGAATTGTCGGATTTGGGTAAGACGACCGAGCCGGCACCGGGCGATGCCACCGCCCTCCAGAAATACCGTGATCAGCTCGATCGTCGATCGTATCAGCTCAATTCCGCCAGTGTCCGATTAACGGAGGAATTGCGGCGCGTCTGGATGCCGGACGCGAAACGCGCCGAGGCCGACCGGCTGCGCATTGTGGCGGACGGGCAATATCTGAAAGTCGTGGTCGAGGACGATCTCGGCGTCGAGATCGAGCTCGACCAGCGCTCGGAAGGTTTTCAGTGGCTGGTCTCGTTCTTTGTCGTCTTTTTCGCCGAAGCCGCCGACAAGCATAAAAACGCCATTCTTCTGCTCGATGAGCCGGGGCTGAGTTTGCACGGTCTCAAACAGCGCGATTTTCGCGCGACTATCTCGCGGCTGGCCGAAAAGAACCAGACACTTTACACGACGCATTCGCCGTTCCTCGTCGGCCCGGACGAGCTCGACCTTGTGCGCGTTGTCGAAATGACCGATCGCACGGTCGGCACAAAAGTCCGCACCCGGGTGACCGCGCAAGATCCGGTCGCGCTTTTGCCGTTGCAGGAAGCGCTCGGCTACGATTTGGCGCAAAGCCTGTTCTCACAGCAGCGCAACCTCGTTCTCGAAAGTCTGACCGACTACTGGTACGTGGACGCGGTCGCGCAATTGCTCCGCGAAGCGAACATTGTCGATCTTAACGACAAGATCACACTGCTGCCGGCCAGTCAGGCGGGCAAAGTGGTCTATTACGCGACCATTCTCCACGCGCACAAACTGAAGGTGGCCGCGCTCCTGGATTCCGACACGGCGGCAGACCAGGCGCGCCACCAGGAAATACTGGTGCAGAGTCTCGGCAACAAAGCGGTGATCCGCACCAAGGACGCGTATGAAGGGCCGGTCGCACAACCCGCCGTCGAAGACCTGCTCCGAAAGACCCTCGTCGAGGTCGCGAAAAACGAGCTCGGCTGGGACGTGAGCGAAGCCGCAACCAATGAACGCGACCGCTCGATCACCGAAATCTTCAGCACTAAGGTCCCCGATTTTTCCAAGTATCGCCTGGCCAAAGCCTTCCTTCACTGGACCAGCGACCATCGCGCCTCCGATCTCTCCGACGCCGAACGCGCGCAGTGGAAAAAATTGATTTCCACTATTAACTGGACGCTGAAATAGAGGAGGAGACTCAGATGGCAGACAGAAAATCAATCGATTGCCGAGATTATCCGAGTGATAAGGGCTGCACGCTGAAAATTTCGGGCACCGAACAAGAAGTGCTCGACGCCGCGGTGCAACACGCCGTTTCGGCGCATGGTCACAAGGATCCAGCCGAGTTACGGGAACAGCTCAAATCGATGCTCAAAGACGAGAGCGATTAGCGCAACCGATCTCCGCTCCAGGATTTAGCGGCCCAGTCGTTCGGCGAGTTTCTTCACATCAGCGAGAAATGTTGCCGCCGGCCCGGTGAGTTCACCGCTCCACAACGCCGCGATCGTCACCGGTGGAAATTTTGGCAAGGGCAGGACGCGTAGACGGCTCTGTCTTTTCGGCCCGGGCACATCGACAGAAAGGCCAACGCCAAAGCCGAGTGCAGTGTAAAGGTCGATCAACTCGAGAGAGCTCACCTCGATCGATGGTTTCCACGAAAATCCGACCTTTCGCAAACCGGCATGAAAATGTTTCGGTATTACTTCTTCGCTTCTCAATGAAATCAAACTTTGCGATGGCGACTCGCCGTTGAAGAAGTCGGCCAGCTTGCCAAAGGTGGTTCGCTTCGGAGCGATCAGGACCAAAGGCAGGCGGAGGAGCACACACGAATTGATCCCGGACGCCGGTTTTCCTTCCAACTCGGTAATAGCGATGTCGATCTCACGCTTGCGCAGCAGTTCCTCGGCAATCGCCTGATTCGCTTCGAAAAGGGTAAGGTGGAAATCGCGATCGCGCCGTTTGTACTCGCCGAAAAGTTCCGGCAGATAACGACGCAGGATCGTCGCCGGCGCAGCGAGGCGTAATCGTCGCGTGGCGTGGCCGCGCACCTGATTCGGCAACTCACTCAAGGCGGCAAAAAACGATTCAATCTCCGCAAACAGCTTTGCCCCGGCCGGGGTAAGACCAAACGGCCGCCGGTGAAATAGTTTGGTCCCGACAGTTTTCTCCAACTGAGCGAGCTGCCCGCTGATGGCCGGTTGCTGAATGCCGTAGGGCATCTTGCGTGTGGCAGCCGTGATCCCGCGATGCCTGGCGACGTGATAAAAGAGCTCGAGGTGATGAATGTTAATCGTGCAGCATCGTTTAAATCAATGTTAAGACAAGAAATTATCGATTAACGCAATTGTCCGGACGGGGAGATAATTGGCGCCGTGAACATGCTCATTATCTTCGCAGTCGCCGGGAGTTGTATTCTGGCTGAGCGATTATGGCCGGCGATGGATCTGCCACGCGTCAACGCCTGGTGGGGCCGCGTCATCCTGATCAATTCCGTCCAGCTTGGAATCATTGTGCTGGCGGGGCAAACTTGGAACCGCTGGCTCAACCACATGTCGATCTTTCACCTGAAAGACCACTGCAGTGACTGGTCGTCGGCGTTGATCATTTATGTTTTCTCCACCTTTGTCTATTACTGGTGGCATCGTTACCGGCACGAATCGCAGTTTCTCTGGCGCGCCCTCCATCAGATCCATCATTCTGCGCGACGCTTGGAAATCGTGACCAGCTTTTACAAACATCCGATCGAAATCTGGATCAATTCAGTGCTCAGCAGTCTCATCGTCTACCCATTGTTTGGCGCCAGCGTCCAAGCCGCCGCCTATTACACGCTCCTGATCGCGCTCGGAGAATTCTTCTATCACTGGAACATCAAAACTCCGGCGTGGCTGGGTTTCATCTTTCAACGACCTGAATCGCATCGCGTCCATCATCAGTTTCGTCATCACACGAATAATTTCGCTGACCTGCCGATTTGGGACATGCTCTTCGGCACGTTCAAGAATCCAAAAACGTTCCGTGGCCGCTGCGGCTACGAAAGCTGGCGCGAAGATCGCTTCGAAGACATGCTGGTCTTTCGCGATCTCCACGCGCCCGGTGCGGAGAAGCTTCAACCGTTGCATTTCCTGCCCACCTGCATCGGCTGTTCAAAACGCTGGGCATGCACAGCCGCCCGGCAAACAACCGGCTAAACGACCATGGAAATTTTGATCCTCCTGTTGTTCGGTCTACTGGTTACCGTGGTGATGCTGCCGTTCGTGGCGCTCGCGAAAGCGAACGCCGCCAAACGCGCGATCGACGATTTGGCAGGGCGAGTGTCGTCGGTTGAAAATGAGGTGCGCACGCTGGGGCCGCGCGCGGTTGCACCAATGGAAACGCAACGGGCCGCCGAGCAGCCTGTCGCAGCGGCAGCAGTTCCGCCACCGTTGCCCGTGACAATGCCTGTTTCACCGCCGCCACCAGAGAAGCGCGCGGAACCAACGCCGATGCGGCAAATGCCGGCTCTAGCTGCGCGCGCGAAGCCGGCCATCACTCCCAAGCCCTCGATCGACTGGGAGCAATTCATGGGCGCGAAACTTTTCGCCTGGATTGGCGGGCTCGCGCTTTTCCTCGGGGTCGCGTTCTTTGTTAAGTACTCGTTTGAGCACAATCTGATCCCGCCGGAGCTGCGCGTGGCGATCGGCTTTGTCATCGGCGTGGTGCTGCTCCTCGGCGGCGTCTTGTTGAAGCGAAAAGAAAACGCCGTCACCGCGCAAACTCTCTGCGCCACCGGCATTCTCGTGCTCTATGCGGTGACGTTCGCTTCACGAGCTTACTATCACTTCGCGTTCTTCGGTCTCGTTCAAACGTTTTCGCTGATGGCGCTCATCACCGCGGTCGCGTTTCTCCTCGCGGTGCGGCTGAACGCGATGCTTGTGGCCGTGCTTGGGATCGCCGGCGGCTTTCTTACGCCGGTATTGCTCTCGACCGGGCAAGATAATCCGCTTGGTCTTTTTGGTTACATCGCGCTGCTCGATATCGGACTGCTCGCGGTCGCGCAACGGCAACGCTGGAATGTCCTCGCGATCCTCGGCGCAATTGGAACCGTCCTGATTCAATCCGCCTGGGTCGCGACGTTCTTCGTGCCCGAAAAATATTTTGCCGGCAACAAAGTGCTGATTGCGATGGCGGTATTCGCCGGGTTTGAAGCGCTTTTCCTGGCCGCGAACGGATGGGCGAAACGGACCGGTCGACTCAATCGCGAGCTCCTCGCCGCCGCGGTCGCGTTCACCACTGTCGCAATGCTGTTCGCGTTTTACCTGCTTTCTATCCACACGATCGCGCAACGGCCGGCGCTTCTCTTCGGCTACCTGTTCATTGTCGATCTTGGCCTGCTCGCGTTGATATTTCTTGAACGTCAGCTCGCGCTGCTTGGAGGACTCGGCGGGTTCGCCGCATTCATTTTGCTCGCGGCCTGGACCAGCCACGAGCTGACAACGCCCCATCTTTACATCGCGTTGGCGTTTTACTTCGGGTTTGCGCTCCTTCACACCGCGATGCCCGTGGCGCTGCAGCGTGGGCGCGCGGTCGCGCTGCCGTGGTGGAGTCACATCTTCCCAGCGTTAGCGTTGTTGTTGGTGTTGATGCCGATTTTCCAACTGACGCCGCTTTCGATCGCGGTCTGGCCATTCGTTCTGATTGTCGATCTTCTGGCCATCGTTCTTGCGTTAGCGAGCGCGTCGCTGCTGCCCATCGTCGCCGTCCTCGTGCTGACGCTCGCGGCGCTGGGCGCTTTCATCGCGCGAATTCCAGATGAGCTCACCGGATTACCGACTGCGCTGTTCCTGCTCGGCGGATTCGCAATTTTATTTCTGGTGGCGCCAGGTTGGGCTTCGCGTCGGCTAACTACTTCTCACCCGAGCGCGCGCACGCCAAATCTTTTCGGCGATATCAGCGATCCCGCGAACCTTTCCATCCAACTCCCGGCGCTTTCAGCAACACTGCCGTTTCTGTTGCTCATCATGGTGACGCTGCGATTGCCGCTGGCCAATCCTTCCGCGGTTTTCGCGCTCGGGTTGTTGCTCGTGATTCTGCTGCTCGGGATGAGCATCATCTTTTCGCTCGACTTGTTGCCGGCGATCGGCCTGGTCTCGGTTCTCGCGCTCGAACATGCGTGGCATCTTCAGCATTTCAATCCGGCCCGCGCCACGTTGCCGTTGCTTTGGTATCTCGGTTTTTATGCGGTGTTCAGCGTGTTTCCGTTCCTTTTTCGCCGGAAACTCGCCGCAAAATCGGCGCCGTGGGTCACAGCCGCGCTGGCCGGCCCGTTGCATTTTTATCTGATTTATCAGCTTATCCGCGCCGCATACCCGGGCGCATATCTCGGTTTGGTGCCATCCGCTTTTGCGCTGCCGTCGCTGCTCGGGCTGTCGATCGTTTTAAAACGCACGCCCCTCACCAGCCCTTCGCGGGATGCGCAAGTCGCGCTGTTTGGCGGCGCCGCGCTGTTTTTTATCACGCTGATCTTTCCGATCACGTTTGATCGACAATGGATCACGCTGGGCTGGGCCCTGGAGGGCGCGGCACTTTGCTGGCTGTTTCGTCGCGTGCCGCATCCGGGGTTGCGCATCGCTGGAGTTATTTTGCTCTGCGTCGTGTTCGTCCGCCTCGCGCTCAATCCGGCGGTGCTCAGTTATCATCCGCGCGCAGCCGTTCCGATTTCGAACTGGTACCTTTACACTTACGGGGTCGCGACGGTTTGCCTGCTCAGCGCCGCGCGTCTGCTCGCGCCGGCACGGAATCTCGTGCTCGGGTGGAACGCGCCGCCGCTTCTTTACGCAATCGGCGCCCTGCTCGCGTTTCTGCTCGTCAACATCGAGATCGCCGATTACTTCACCGCGCCCGGCGCAGCCACGCTGACGTTTCAGTTCTCCGGAAATTTCGCGCGCGACATGAGCTACAGCATCGCGTGGGCATTGTTCGCGCTTCTCCTGCTCATCATCGGGATGCGCAAGCAAAGCGCATCCGTCCGTTACGCGAGCCTCGCGTTGCTCGGAGTCACGGTCTTGAAGCTTTTCCTGCACGATCTTTCCCAGCTCGAGCAATTGTATCGCATCGGTGCGTTCGTCATCGTCGCCGTAATCGCGATTCTGGCCTCATTCCTTTACCAGCGTTTTCTCGCCGCGGCGGTGAAACAATGAGCCGATATCGCCATGAGGAAACGGACGTCGCCCGCAACCAAACGCGTAGGCCTTCTGCTTGCGCTCGCAGGGTTCGCGTTGGTTTTTTTTGGGGGATTGCCTGATCATTTGATTCTTTTTCCGAGCCGGAATCCGATTGATCCGCGCGGCGCGGTGCGGCGGATGGTGCCGTTCGAGAACGGCGAATTGGAATTGTGGACGGCTAAGTCGCGGGTCGCGCGGAAAGATGGGCAGGCGGAGGTTTACGTTTTGCGCTTCTACGGGAATGCGGACCGCGCGGAGTGGTGGGTCGCGGCGGAAGCGGACATGTGGAATGAACGGGCAATCGAAATCTGGGGAATGAATTATCCGGGGTTTGGCGGGAGCAGTGGGCCGGCGAAACTTGCGCGGGTTGGACCGGCAGCGGTGGCGGCGTTCGACGCGCTTGAGCGTTACGCGCGAGAAAATGCTGTAGAGTCCGCTGTCCCGAGCGGATCATCGTCCTCGAGTTCTGCGCTGAGGACAGCGCACGCTACAGCCCCAATCGTTTTGTTTGGGGCGAGTCTCGGGACGACCGCGGCGTTACACGTGGCGGCAAATCGATCTGTCGCCGGAGTGATCCTGCATAATCCGCCGGCGATTCGGCAAATGATCCTGCGCCAGTTCGGCTGGTGGAACCTCTGGCTGCTCGCGGGCCCACTTGCGCTGCAAATTCCAAAAGAGCTCGACAGTATTGCGAACGCGAAAGCGGGTCGCGCGCCTGCAATTTTTCTATTGTCGGAAAAAGATGAAGTGGTCCTGCCGCGCTATCATCGGCTGGTAGTCAATGCTTATGCGGGTGAAAAGCGCGTGATTGCACTGCGGGGCGCCCATCATAACGATCCAATCGAAGGCGCGGCTTTGGCGGATTTGTACAATGCGCTCGATTGGCTGCTGCCAGGAAAAAATCCACGGTAGCACAATCGGTTGGGGGCGTCCGCGCTGTCGGCGCCCTGATATTTGGGACACGACGGCGCGTATCCCTCCAGATATGACAACCGGAGCGGTTGCCCTACAACTTTGAAGCGCCGATAAGATCGACAATCACTTGCCGCACCGGCTAGAATGATCTTCAACACAGTCACTGGAGGTCATCATGAGAACACGATACTTGTCAGCTGCGATTTTCATTTTCCTGTCGGGGGCGCTCCTCTCGCTGGCGAACGATTTCAATGAACATTTTCTCGCCGCCGGTTGTACGGGCAAAAACTTGCGCATCGTCGACACGGCCAACGGACCGGCGGTTGAATTGCCCACCAGCCGTATCGGAAGCGTCGTCCTGTATTGCAACGTCGACTCTGAAGACACCAATTTTTTTAATTGGCTTCAGCTCATTGCCGAAGATACCGGGGCAGGCGGCTCGGTGATGGCGACATTGTATCAGCAGGATTTGGTGGGCGGAGCGCCGGTCGCGCTCGGTTCAGTCACAACCACCGATCAAGCGGGCGTTCAAGTCGCTTCCAAATTCGTAAGTGGGTTCGAACTCAACGAGTACAGCTATCATTACTACATGACGATCACGCTCAACCGGACGGCCACTGGCGGAACGTTGCGAGCATATGCCGCCAGCATCATGGACGTGCTCTAGAAGCGTAATTGGCTAACGCGAATCTCCATTACCGGACAAGCTCGACAATCACCTTTTCCATTCCGCTCACGACGAGAGCGAAGCGGTCGTAATCGAGTTTGTCGGGCGTGTCGGTGGGAAGATGATAGTGCGGATAACGAAACGGCGCGGTGTCGGTAATCATGATCGCTGGATAGCGGTGTTGCCAGAACGACCATTGATCGGACCAGCTCACGCCGGGAATGAACGCGGGCAAAGCGGCGCCTTCGCTTGGAATTTTTTTCTGCGCGCGAAAGATCGACATTGCGCGCCGCAGCAAGGCGCGCGAGCGCGTGTTCGCGACGAACCCGATGAAGTTGCCGGTCTTCGGATAGAACGCGCCGAGTCCAGGCGCGGGATACGTTTGGGTACCCGGCGCGTCGGAATAATACCCGATCGTCTCGAGACTGATCATGGCGGCAATATGATCGCCACGCTGCTTGCACCGGCTCGCATAAACCGAGCTGCCCATTTGCGACGAGAGAAAATACGGCGGCTCTTCGTTGACGAACGCGACAAAGCGCAGGCCTGAAGATGTCGATCTTCCGGCGAACCGACGCGCAAGCGCGAGCAGCGCCGCGACGCCGCTTCCGTTGTCATTCGCGCCGGGACAACCAAAGACCGAATCATAATGTGCGCCGATGACGACAATGGCGGGAGAATTCCCGCGGACTTCCGCTTCAATGTTGTGACACGCTCGGCCGTGGAGTTCGTAGCTGTCGCGGCGCGGGTGCAGTGCCGCGCGCGTAAACGATTGCTCGATGAAATCGGCGGCGGCATTGAGCTGCGGATAACGCGCCATGTTTCGCTCGCCGATCTCGCCGGCGAGCTTCTGCACATCCGCGCGAAGTTCTTCGCGCAACGCGATCTCCTCCGCCGACAACGGCGCCGCGGTCGCAACATTTTTTCCCGGCATTCGGATCATGCACCACCAGGTTGCGGCAGTCATTGCTGCTAGCGCAATCAGAACCGGCAGCAACGCAAAGACAAACCGTCGGAACACACTATCGCCTGTCTAGCCGATCTTCTTACGAAAGAGCACGGCGCACAGAACGAAGAGGAAGATCGACATGACGATGAGGATGAGCAGGTGCGGCCAGTATTCGAAGAGCATTGCGCCGCGCAAAATGATCGCGCGCATGAGCGAGATGAAATACGTCGCCGGCATAAGCGCGCCGAGCGCATAGAATATCCACGGCATCGTTTCGCGCGGGAACACGAACCCCGAGAAGAAAACGCTCGGCAACATGAAGGTCATCGACATCTGCAAGGCCTGCATCTGGTTCTCGGCCTTTGTGGCAACGAGCAGACCCAGGCTGAGCAATGCGAACACATAAACCAGCGTCGAAAACATCATTGCAAAAACGCTGCCGTGGATCGGGACGTGAAAGAGAAAGCGCATGATCAAAAAAAGAATGATCGCCATCGTCATGCCGATGCACAGATAGGGCACGAGTTTACCCAGCATTAGGCCCCATCGACTGAGCGGACTCACGAGCAGCGTTTCGAGTGTGCCTTTCTCCCGCTCGCGCACCACCGCCATGGCCGTGGCAAAGGTTGTTCCGATTTGCAGCACGATCCCGATCACGCCCGGGATGTAAAAATTCGGGCTGCGCATCGTCGGGTTGTAAAGCATTTGCGGCCGAATATCGATCGGGACATTGCGCCGGCCGGTTTCGCGCAACAATTGTTGCACCGATTGAGTGAGAGCGACGCCCAGCGCGGTGTTCAACGCCTGCAGCGCGGTCGTCGAGTTCGAGCCGTCGACCAGCAACTGCACCTGCGCGGGCTGGCCGTTGCGGAGTTGCATCGTGAACTTCGGCGGAATCTGGAGGCCAGCGTAAGCGCGTCCACTGCGAATCGCGCTCGACATCGCATCGATGCTTTGCACTTCGCCGACGACGCGGAAGGTCTCGGTATTGACGAAACGATCGATGAACTGCCGGCTCTCGACCGTCCGGTCTTCATTGAACACGACCAGCGCCATGTGTTTGACATCGGTGTCGAGCGCGTAACCAAAGGCGACCATCTCGACTAACGGCGGGAAAAACATGAAGAACAACGTCATCGGATCGCGCCAAACGATGATGAACTCCTTGAACAGGATCGCGCCAAGACCTCGGAAAGGGGCCCGTTTTTTCATCGGATCCCGCCATCTCTCGTGGTCATCCCGAATCGGTTTCATCTAAGCCGCTTTCTTTTCCTCGCCCGCATACTTCGCGCTCAGAGTGACAAAAACATCCTCGAGCGACGGGCCGATCTCGTGGATGTCGGCGTGGTTGATGCCGACGTTGCGCAATTTTTCATCGATGTCGTCGCGGCGGACGCTTTGATCGACAAGCAAGTGCATCGACTGGCCAAACACAGTCGCGCTGCGCACGCCGGGCATGTTGCGCATGGCGTGCAGCGCGGTCGTAACGTGGTCGCAAGTGATGTCGAGGCGTCGTGTTCCCGGCAGGTTTACCTCCGGCATTTGTTTCAATTCATCAGGTTCGCCGCACACGATCAGCTTCGACATGTAAATGTAACCGACATGATCGCACCGCTCGGCTTCATCCATGTAATGCGTCGTGACGAAGAGCGTCATTCCTTCAGCCGCGAACCCGAAGAGCAAGTCCCACAATTCGCGGCGCGCAACCGGGTCGATGCCGGCGGTTGGTTCATCGAGAAACAACACCGTCGGCCGATGCATGAGCGAGCAAGCCATGGCGAGGCGTTGTCGCCAACCGCCGGAGAGTAACCCGGCGCGCTGATTAAGGTAGGGACCAAGATGCGTGATCGCGACCATCTCGTCGCGCCGCTGAGTTAACGCGCGACCGCTCAGGCCATAAAGTTTGCCGGCGAAGATGAGGTTCTCATCGACGGTCAATTCGTCGTAGAGGGAAAATTTTTGCGACATGTACCCGATCATGTCTTTGATCGATTCAGTATCGCCCACCACGTCGTGGCCGCCGATGCGCGCAGTGCCGTCGCTCGGCTCGAGAATGCCGCAGAGCATTCGGATAACGGTCGATTTGCCGGAGCCGTTTGGCCCAAGAAACCCGAAGATGGATCCTTTGCCGACCGAAAAGCAGACGTGATCGACTGCGGTGAAAGTGCCGAAACGCTTTGTCAATCCCTCGCACTCGATCATTGCTTCAGACATATGAAAGGAATCAGGAAAGCAGGAATGCAGGAAGCAGAAGCCAAAAACAATTTCCTCTTTTCCTGCTTTCCTTATTCATTTCGCGTTTGGGAAATAGACATCAGCGGACATGCCGGCGCGCAGCCGGTCGTCGTTATTCGGCAGCCGAATCTTCACGCCGAACACCTGCCGGATGCGGTCTTCGACCGTTTGCACGTTACGCGGAGTAAATTCGGCCTGGCGATTAATCTGTTCCACGACGCCATCGAAATCTGTGTTCGGAAAGGAGTCGACGCGCAGGCGCACGTGCTCGCCGATATTGATTCGACCCAGCCACGGCTCCGGCACATAAACGCGCACCCAGAGATGCTGCGGCAGAAGGAGGGTGGCGACCTCGCGATTGGCAGGGAGCACGTCGCCGACTTTGACACTCAAGACTTCGAGAATGGACTCGGCCGGCGCAACCACCTGCATCTCGGCCAACTGCGCATCGATATCGGCGAGTTGCGCCCGGGCCTGAATCACGCGCATCTTGGCGGCCTCGACGATTTTCTCCTGTGCCTGCGCCGCACTGCTCGCGCGTTCCGCGTCCGTCGGAGATACGACCTTGCGCTTCAATAAATCCTGCTGGCGTTGGGCGTCGCTGCGCAAAAACACGAGCTGCGCTTCCTGCGAATCGGCGTCGCGGATAGCCGATTCGATTTGTGCGGCGGCGAGATCGCCGCGCGCTTTCAACTCGGCCGCATCAAGCTCGACAATCGGCTGCCCGGCACGGAGCCGGTCGCCTTCCTGGGCAAAAATTTTCTCTACGCGTCCGGCCATGCGTGGACCGACGTGCGCCTCATCCACTTCGATCGTGCCGGAGACGGCGTCGCTTCGATTTCCGCACGCCGAAAGAAAAATCAACAACGTCACAGCGGAAAACGCGCATACGATTTCGCGGTTGTAATTCTCACGCGAGGATTTATTCGCGATTTGCATTGAAGACGGCATCATCGCGTTCGCGATTTTCCGGTCAGCGCGCCTTCCAGAACAATTTTCAGAATGGCGGCGAAGCCATCTTTCGGCGCCATTCCTAACTCCTCCATTTTCGGTGGATTCATGATCGCCTGAACAATGGCGAGGAGGATTTCGACCATGACCGTGGCCGGAACGTCTTTGCGCACCATTCCCGCCCGTTGTCCCTCGATGAAAAGTTTTCCGAAGAAACGCTCGATCAACGCCGCTCGCCGCTGTTCGACAACTTTGAACACGTGCGGCGCTTTCTGCCGCATGTCGCGAACGAACGGTGGCTTGATCTCATCCAGTTCGCGTTGCGTATTACGGAGCAGTTCGTGCAGCGCTGCGGAGAAGTCGTGCGGGTGCGCGAGGGTGATAGTGTCGAGCGTCGCCTCAACGGCCGCAAACTTGTCAGCCAGCACTGCCTCGAGCAGTTGGATCTTGCCGGGAAAATGCGCATAAAGCGTTTTCTTGCTGATGCCCAGCTCCCGCGCCAGATCGTCCATGGTGACGCTGCGGAAACCGTGACTGAAGAAATGCGTCCGCGCCGCTTCCACGATCCGTTGGCGGCCCGAGTCGTTCTTTCGATTCGGCGGCCGCGATTTTTCAGCGCCCTTTCGCATAACCACTTACGGAAACTAATCTGGTATACCTAGTTTCCCTGGCAAGAAAAACTTTGGGCATTCACGCTCTCGCGCCAGGCTTATTCTCGCGACCGTCTTGAAAATGTCACAGCTTGCTAAGAGCACTCGAGGATGGCCGGGTATTCGGGAACGCACCTGGCGCAAAAACTCGGACTCAAACAGGGGCGGTCGATATTAAAGTCTGCGCGGTGGACGAAACCTGGCCAGGATTGAAATTGATGATCCGCCGGGAAGAACGAAAATCGAAATAACCTCACCGGGCGCTTGAACGAAATGAAAACGCGATATTTCGACCACATTGATTTGCGAGTAAGCGACATGGAAGAAGCGAGGAAGTTCTACGGGAAACTTCTGCCGGCGCTCGGATTTACGCGCGATCGGTCCGACCAGGAATGGGGAACATTCTATGCTGTCGGCGGAGATCGGCCGTCGCCGTTCTTTGGGTTCACGGAAGATCGACAACATCAACGGAGCGGGACGCGCATCGCTTTTTGGGCAGAGAGCCGAGCGGAAGTTGATCGCATCGCCAGGCTCGTCCGCGAGATCGGCGGCAAAAATCTGGAAGGGGCCGAGCTCTGCGCCGAGTACAACCCAGGCTACTATGCTTTCTTTTTTGAGGACCCGGAGGGGAACAAACTGGAAATTTGCCACCGCGAAAATCCGGTGATCGCGGAGTAGGCTTTGTCGCGAGAGGCAGGGTCGGGGCGCTGCGCCGATCGGAGGCCGCAGCGCGGCGTCCCTCCCAATGCGCGGGCTGGAGCCCGGTGTTAGGATCGAACGTGGTGCGTGCGCCGCCGGAATGCGCCTTGCTCATTGGAATCCCATCATTGCGGAACAAACGAAGTTCGGCGAACAGTCACCGATGAGCGACCCTGCGCATGTCCCTGCGATTGTGCAGGAGCCGCGGCGCCACCGCTATCTTAAGCTGATCGCGCTCTTTAAGATCTCCAAAGGACTGCTTCTTTTTGTGCTCGGCTTTTCGCTCCTCTTCCTCAACAGCCGCCCGGCCTGGCTCGATCAAATTTCCAATTGGACGGATGACCAGATTCTGCTCTACCACAGCCGGCCGGTGCATTTTCTCCTCACGAAGCTGCAGGATGCGCTGGCCGGAGGCGGGGTGTTGCGCGCCACGGGCTTGCTCTCGCTCTTTTATTGCGCGGTGCTTTTTACGGAAGGATTTGGCGTGTATTTCGAGAAACGCTGGGCGGAATGGCTGATGATCTTCGCCACCGGGGCACTCATACCCGTGGAGGTGCGCCATCTCTGGCACCGGCCGGGTCTGGTCGCCTTAATCATTCTTCTGGCAAACTGTTTCATTGTCTGGTTTTTGTATCTGGTGCTGAAACGTGATCGGGCGGAGGTGCGCGTCGAACACAAACCCGATCTCGTCGAGACCCGGTAGGCCAAAATTGCGGCTTGCCCGGTTCAACCGCAAACGCGACGCTCCCGTTGGCGTCTCGATGAGCCGGCCATGATAACGCCCGCGCGATTTTCCTATGGCGTGCTCGTCCTCACGATCGTGCTGGCGGGGGTTTTGCATCTCGGCGCGCCGCTTCTGGTCGTGCTCTTTTCCTATTTCGCGCTGCGTCAGCTTTATTATCTGACGCGGCGAAAGTGGCTCGCGCTCGTCCTTTTTATTGTGCTCGTGGCGGGGCTGGCGGTGGCGGCGGTTTATTTTACGCGAGTGGCGATCCGGGCTTTGCCCGATCTCGCGGGGACCTCGATCCCGTCGGCGACAGCCTGGGCGCAAAAGCGCCAGATCGAACTGCCCTTCACCGATTTCGAAAGCTTGCGTGCAGTCGTGATCGATACGTTCCGGCAGGAGGCGCAATATCTTCGCGGCGTCGCGCATTTTGCTCGGAGCACGATCAGGACACTCGTGTTTTGCATGATTGGAATCGTGGCGGCGGCCAGTCTCTTTTTGAAGCGCGGGTTCCATGACGCTTCGTCGCGATCGGTCACGAACAATCTTTATGCCCTTTGCACGGATGAGGTGGCGAAGCGGTTCCGCGATTTTTACCGAAGTTTCGCCGTTGTGATGGGAGCGCAACTGACGATCTCGCTGATCAATACCGCATTGAGCGGCGCTTTTCTGGTCGCCATTCGCCTGCCGCAGGCGCCACTGCTCATCGCCGTTACTTTTCTCTGCGGCCTGGTGCCGATCGTCGGCAACCTGGTGAGTAACATCATCATCGTGTTCGTTGCCCTGACCGTTTCGCTGAAACTGGCAATCGCCGCGCTGGTCTTTTTGGTTGTCATCCACAAACTGGAATATTTTCTGAACAGCAAGATCATCGGTGGACGAATTCGTAACCCGGTCTGGTTGACCTTGATCGCGCTGGTCATCGGCGAACGGCTGATGGGAATTCCCGGTCTGATCCTCGCGCCGGTCGTGCTCAATTATCTGCGCGTCGAAACTCTAAAGATCGAAGTGCCGCAGAATACTATCTCAGCTTCCAGCGAGCGAATTGTCTCGAGTGAGCCAGGCGGCCCCGCAGGACCCGTCTCGGAGCCTACGGCTTCGGCGACGTCGCCGCGGCCGGTTTCTTCTCTTTCTCCTCCGGCGAGGCGAGATTGATGTCGGGCACTTGTATTTCGCGGAAATCTTTCGGCACGGCAAACTCAGTCTCGTTCAGCGGAGCCTGATTCACCGACACAACCGTGGTCGTGACTTCATTATCGCTCATCGACATGGTGGTTTTGATCGGCAATGCCGGGAAATCGCGATAATCGGGCAGACCGAGGTTGTTCGTCTGCCACATCTGTGGATTGAGCGACTGCAGTTGTTTGAGGATCGCGGTCCCATCGGGGTAATTCGGCGCCAGCCAGTAGGTCGCCTTGAAGTTCGGCGTCTCGCAAACGTATTGCTCGGTTTCGTACGCGCCGATCATTTCTTTCTTTCCCGTTGGCGTAAGCTTGGCTTTGGCAGCCGGCGCGTCCTTGGTGTTGAACTTGCCGATCATTTCGGCGGCGGCTTTCATTTTTTCAGCCGAAATCCGCACCACGGTTTTGCGGTCGTTCATCAGGTTGGTCATTTCGCCGGTCCGGCCGTCGATGATTGTGGTGACGTTCGGCGAACCGTCGATTCGTGCCTTGTCTCCCTTGATTTTGACTGTCATTTGACCGGCCTGACCGCCGCCTTCGACTTTTTGAACAATAGTGAGATCGGCTCGGGCAGAGAGAAGTAAGCAAACATTTAAGATCAAAGGCAAACCCGCGATTTTCATAACGTCAGTAGCTAGACCGCACCGATGGAAAGCGCAAGCGCGGCCGCGCGCCTGTGCCAACCTTTGTCTGCATTTCATCGCTGAAAAAATTCGACGCGACCATAGCAAGGGCTTTGATTGGGCAAATGAAAACCACCGCCGCCGTCGTCACATTGGCCGCTGCGCTCGCCGCCAGCAATGTGATCGCGCAACAGGATAGCTGCCAACTCACCGCCAATGACGTCTTAACCTCATGCCAGAACGCGGCCCAAAGCGATTACCAACTGGCGCTGGCGAATTGCGACAATGTTTCGAAACGCGGAGCGCAGAAAACGTGCCGGCAGACGGCAGCCGAAGATCTGGCCGCCGCCCAGCAAACCTGCACCGATCAGTCCAACGCGCGGGTCGCAGCATGCCAGCGTTTTGGACCGGCTCCCTACGATCCGGTGATCAAGCCGTC
Organism: Chthoniobacterales bacterium; assembly: GCA_046262735.1. Lineage (GTDB taxonomy): Bacteria > Verrucomicrobiota > Verrucomicrobiia > Chthoniobacterales > UBA10450 > AV17. The sequence continues at coordinate 21,252 of JBHEMD010000013.1, forward strand.
CAACTTTGTTAGCGGCGTCAACAATCCTTATTTTCCGTTACCTCCGGGAACAATCTACGTTTACGAAGGCCAGACCGTCGATGGTTTTGAGCACGACGAGTTTGCGGTCACCCACAACACCAGAACAATCCTCGGCGTCACCTGCGTGGAAGTTCACGACACTGTCCTGACCGACGGGGTCTTGACTGAAGACACCCTCGATTGGTTTGCGCAGGATAAGGACGGTAACGTTTGGTATTTCGGTGAGAACACTCACGAGCTCGAAGATGGTTTGATTACGACAATCGACGGCACATTTATGGCGGGCGTGGACAGCGCGAAGCCCGGGATCGTCATGAAAGCGCATCCGGCGATTGGCGATTTTTACCGCCAGGAATTCTCCCTCGCTAATGCCGAGGACTACGCTGAGACGCTTAGTTTGAATGAAACCGTCACGGCCGGCGGCCGGACTTACACTAACTGCCTGCAGTCGGAGGAGACAACCCCGCTGGAGACCGACCTGCTTGAGTTCAAATACTACGCTCCCGGGGTGGGCAACGTCCTGGAGGTTGACGGGATCACCGGCGATCGGCTCGAGCTGGTGGAAATCAGGACGAACTCAGAGTAGCGGCGACAAAAATCGCTTGGCAGCCGCGCCAGCGCGCGGCACGTTAATCGCCGCGCGCGGGTGTAGCTTAGTGGTAAAGCTGTAGCCTTCCAAGCTACTGACGAGGGTTCGATTCCCTTCACCCGCTCCAGCCCTCGCTTGGAGCGTAGCGCAAAGCGAGGGCTGGAGCGCCCGCCGTAGCCTTGCGCGAAGGCGGACCGACTTAACCCGCAAGCTATGCCTGGCAGAACAACTTAAAGTAGGACAACCGTTTCGCTTGTCCGGGCAAGCCTGAGGCTTACGCTACCTTTACTGCTCGGGGGCAATCAGCTCGCGATGTCGCCACGCGTATCCCAGGCCGGAATAGATCGTGAGCGCGACCGTAATCCAGACCAGCACTCTGCCCGCCTCGTGCCAGGCGCTGAACCACCATGTCGATCTTGGATCGATGTAGCGCAGCTCGCTCAACGACAGCAACCCAAGAAAGAAAATTACGGTCACTACCTGCCACGACGTTTTCTGTTTCCCCAGCTGTTCCGCCGGCAGGATGCGGCCTTGTGCCGTCGCCATCATCCGCAAACCGGTGACGAGAAAATCGCGCGCCACCACCGTAATCGCGGCCCACGCGGGAATGGCCTTGAGCGGCACCAGCGAAATAAATGCGGCCGCGATCATGATTTTGTCCACCAACGGGTCCATCAATTTCCCAAAATTCGTGACCCACGAATAGCGGCGCGCGATTTCGCCATCGACAAAATCGGTCACGCCCGCAACGAGAAAAATGATGAGCGCCGTTGTGCGCGCGTATTGCCAGGAGGAATTCAGCGCGAGCACGAAAAGCACGGTCAGCAACAACCGGCTCAGTGTTAATCGGTTCGCCCAGTTCATTTCCGCGACAAAATTGTAGCCGCGGTGGTTGACCGCGGGCCGGCGTCAGCGACCCCGGCTACAGCACTAGCTTCACGAAAGCGTGGCCGTTTCCAAATCGGGACCCGCTTCTTCAGTTCGTCGACAATCCATTTACTCGCCTCGAACGCGGCCGCACGATGTGGCGCGCTCACCCGCAGGAAAAGAGACGGCTCACCCGCGCAAACAAAACCGATCCGATGATGCACTACCACTTTCCGTAGCTGAAACTTTTCTGTCGCCGCCACCGCGATCTGCCTTAGTTGATGTTCGGCCATCGTCCGATGGGTCTCGTAATCGATTCCTTCGATTTCCCGGCCGTCCTCCAGTTGGCGAACTACGCCCCAGAAGTCCGCAACAGCCCCAGCCGCAAGATCGACATCTTCGCCTGGAGCGACAGCCATGCCCGTCCGGTTCGGACTGTCGGCTGCGTCGTGGAGACGCGCCTCCGTCACCAAAACGTCACAAGCCAAATTTGCCATGGGTTGGAACCAACCTTTACAGTGAAAATGCGGTTACTGCGCCGCGCGAGGAAAAGGAGACCCGAAAATGACCGCGAATCAATGCGATATTGGAATCATCGGCCTGGCGGTGATGGGCGAGAACCTTGCCCTTAACATGGAATCAAAGGGGTTCCCCGTCGCCGTCTTCAATCGCACGACCGAGGTCACGGAGAAATTCGCGAGCGGCCGCGGCAGGGACAAAAACGTGCAGCCGACTCACACAGTCGAGGAGTTCATCGGCGCGCTCAAACGCCCACGCAAAGCGATGATAATGATCAAAGCCGGCAAGCCGGTTGACATGGTCATCAGTGAAATCGCACCGCTCGTCGACAAAGGCGATGTCATTATCGATGGCGGCAATTCACTTTTCACCGAGACGCAGCGCCGCTGCAAAGAGCTCGAGACGAAAGGAATTCATTATGTCGGATGCGGTGTTTCCGGCGGCGAAGAAGGCGCACTCAAAGGGCCGTCGCTCATGCCCGGCGGCTCGCGCGATTCGTGGGAAATTATCGCCCCGATCTTTCGCAAGATCGCCGCGCAGGTCGATGGCGAGCCGTGCTGCCGATACATGGGCCCGGACGGCGCCGGTCATTACGTCAAGATGGTGCACAACGGCATCGAGTACGGCGACATGCAGCTCATCTGCGAAGCCTATGCCATCCTCAAGGACGTCATCGGCATGGCTAGCAACGAGCTCGCCGAAACTTTTGCCGAATGGAACAAGGGCGAGCTGGACAGTTATCTCATCGACATCACGGCGCGGATTTTTCGCAAGATCGATCCCGACAGCGGCAAACCGCTTGTCGATGTTATCCTCGACAAAGCAGGCCAGAAAGGCACCGGCATCTGGACGTTGCAGTCGGCCATTCAACAGTCGGTCGTCATTTCAACGATCAACGCCGCCGTCGAAGCGCGCGTCATTTCTTCGCGCAAAGACGAACGCGTTGCGGCTGCGAAGATTTTGCCGCAACCGAAACCAAAACAATTCAAGGGCGACCGCGCGCAGTTGGTGGAAGCGGTGCGCAACGCCCTTTACGCCTCGAAAATAGTCTCCTACGCGCAAGGCATGGAGCTGCTCGGCGCGGCCAGCAAACAATACAATTGGAACCTGAACTTCGGCGACATCGCGACCATCTGGCGCGGCGGCTGCATCATCCGCGCGAAATTTCTCAACTGCATCGTTGATGCGTACGCGCGCGACCGCGACCTTCACAATCTTCTGCTCGATTCTTATTTCACGGACATCATTGCCAAGACGCAGGAGAATTGGCGCGTCGCCGTGGCCACGGCGATCGATCATGGCGTGCCGGTGCCGGCCTTCAGCGCTTCGCTCGCCTACTTCGACAGTTATCGCTCCGCGCGTTTACCATCGAATTTGTTGCAAGCGCAACGCGATTTCTTCGGCGCGCACACTTACGAGCGCGTCGATAAACCGGGCATTTTTCACACCGAATGGATCGAGTCCGACGAAAAGCCGTCGGAAAAAGCAGCCGAGCGAAAAGAGCCGGCCAAACATCACGCCGGCGAATAGGTTTAATGTGGGAGGGACCTCAGTGTCCCGACTTACAATGTCAGAATCGCGGCACTGAGGCCGCTCCCACATTTTTCTTACCTGAAATCGTGCGACCCGCTCCCGACAAGTTCGCCGTGGTCGAGCGGTCTGATGTCGCGCGTTTTGATCAGGACGACATTATCGGAGTTTTGCACTTCGCCTTCGATGAGGAGAAACGATTCTTCGGTGATTCGCAGCCGGAAGCGCTCGAACAAATCCGGCTCGACAATCGCATTGGCGACGCCGGTCTCGTCTTCCAGACTGATGAAAACAAATCCTTTCGCCGTGCCGGGGCGCTGCCGGCAAATCACATTCCCTGCGATCTGCACCGTCGCGCCATGTTTCGCCTGCGACAGATCAATCGCTCGCCAGATGTTCGGCAGTTTTTCACGCAACAATTTCATCGGATGCGGTCCGGTCGTGAGATTCATCGTCGCATAGTCCGCATTCACTCGCTCCTGGACCGTCATTGGAACAAGCGGCGAGTCTTGGGTAGGGCGCGCGTCTCGCGCGCCTTCGAAAGCGTCTCGCTTTCGTAATGATTTCGGCGAGACACCGAAATCGGCGGACGAGACGTCCGCCCTACCCACCAGATCATGATGCAGCGTTTCCTCGACTCCCCACAGGGCCGCGCGCCGATGTTTTGCGAAACAATTCAACGCGCCGAGCTCGGCGAGCATGCGCAATTCTCCTTTCGCCAGCGGCACGCGGTGTTTGAAATCCTGCAACGAATCGAATTGTCGATCTTGTCGTTGCCGAACCAACTCTTCGCCGTGCTCCTGGCGCAAAGCGTTGACCACGCAAAAGCCGAGCCGAAAGGCGTTGTCATCGATGACTGTGCAGCGCCAGCCCGATCGCGCGACGCAGACCGGCTTCACTTTTACTCCATGGCGCTGTGCGTCTTTTACGATCGTTGCCGGTGTATAAAAACCCATCGGCTGATTGTTGAGCAGACTCGCGTAAAATTCCGGCGCGCGATGCACTTTCAGATACGCGCTGCCGTAAGCGAGTATGGCGAAACTGATCGCGTGCGATTCGGGAAACCCGTAAAGCGCAAACGATGTGATCGCCTGAATGATCTTGTCGATCTTGTCGGCGGCCACGCCTTTGCGTTCCATCGCGGCGCGCAATTTCACGCTCACCTTTTGCATTCGTTCCTCGGAGCGATGAAAACTCAGAGCACGCCGCAGTTCCTCCGCTTCGTTGCCGGAAAAATCGGCCATGATCATCGCGATCTTGAGCATCTGCTCCTGGAACAGCGGGACGCCGAGCGTGCGCTCCAGGACCGGCTTTAATCGTTCATCGAAGTAAGTGATCGGCTCTTTGCCGGCGCGGCGATTGAGATACGGATACACCATTTCGCCCTGGATCGGCCCCGGGCGAATGATCGCGACCTCGATCACGACGTCGTAAAAACATTTCGGTTTCATCCGCGGCAACGTCGCCATTTGCGCGCGGCTCTCGATTTGAAAAACGCCGATCGTGTCGGCGTTTTGCATGATGTCGAACGTCTTCTCGTCGTCTTTCGGAATGTGAGCGAGATCGAGGGGCCGGCCGCGTTCGCGGCAAAGCTCGAGCGCATCCTGCATCACCGACATCATTCCGAGCCCGAGCAGATCGACCTTCACGATGCCGAGGTCTTCGCAATCGTCCTTGTCCCATTGCGCCACCACTCGCCCCGGCATGGACGCGTTCTCCAGCGGCACGAAGGAGCTGAGTTTGTTTTGGCAAATGATCATACCGCCGGAATGCTGGCCGAGATGCCGTGGCAAACCGTAGATCGCGTGATAGAGGCGGATGAAGGCCGGCATTCGTGGATGATTTTTCGGCAAACCAGCCTGTTCGATCTGCGATTCCAATTCCATCGTGTGCGGGAAATCGCCGTTCGCGAACAGATGCGAGAAGCGATCGAGAATGCTTGGTGAAAAATTTAACGCCTTGCCGATCTCGCGCGCTGCGCTGCGTCCGCGGTAACTGATCACGTTCGCGGTCATGGCCGCGCCGTGTTTTCCGTAGCGCCGATAAACTTCCTGGATGACCGCTTCACGCCGGTCGCCGCTCGGCAGATCGAGATCGATGTCCGGCCAGCCTTTGCGACTCTCGTTGAGGAAGCGCTCGAACACCAAATTGTTGCTCACCGGATCGACTGGCGTGATGCCGAGGCAATAACAGACCGCGCTGTTCGCGGCGCTGCCCCGGCCCTGCACCATGATGTTGTGTTCGCGGCAGAAATTGACGATGTCCCAGACGATCAAAAAATAGCCGGGGAATCCGAGCTTGTTGATCAGCGCCAGTTCTTCCTCAAGCTGACGTTTCACTTTCGCGCTGATCGCCGCGTAACGCTGTTGCGCGCCGAACCAGACGATCGTGCGCAAAAATGAATCCATCGAATGGCCGGCCGGGACCGGGAACCCGGGAAACTCGTAGCCGAGATTTTCGAGAGAAAACGTCAGCCGCCCGGCCAGACGCGCCGTGTTGTCGATTGCTTCCGGCAAATCCGCGAAGATTTCGCGCATCTCGCGTTCACTCTTAAGGTGTCGTTCGGCATTTTGCGTGAGCAATTTGCCGGCGGCATCGAGGTGCGTGTGTTCACGGATGCAGGTGAACACGTCGAGCACTTCGCGCCCGTACGGCTTCGCATATTGCACGCCGTTCGTCGCTATGAGCGGTAATCGTTTCGCTCGGGCAAGATCGACAAGCTCGCGGTTAATTTGTTCCTCGCCGCGAATGAAATGCCGCTGGATTTCGACGA
>JBHEMD010000014.1:0-18053 GCA_046262735.1 Chthoniobacterales bacterium
CGAGCACGCCTTGCTCGGCTTCGACGCTGTGGGGCGGAGTGCGGTGAATATCCTGCGCAGAACCTGTGGGCGAAATCGGAATAACATTTTCGCCACTTCGCGCCGCCGAGCCTCGGCCAGCGCCATTTCCTGCTGATCTACGAGGCTTCCCACCGCTCCAGGAAGAGGAGGGTTGAGTTGCCATTAACTATTTTTCTTCTGTTTTCTCTTCCTTCTTGCGTCGGAAAAACGATCGATGCTTTTTCTCCGGCTCCCCTGGAGTCGCGGCAGCGTGATCGGCTTTCGCCGGTTCGCCCGATTTCACATCGAACTTAAAATGCGCGGTCACATCGTGATGCAGCTTGATCGCCACGTCATGCTCCCCGGTGTCCTTGATCGGCCGCTCGAGCACAATTCTGTGGCGATCCATTTCCTGACCGATCTCGCTCTTGAGCCGATTCACGATGTCCTGGGCGGTAATTGAGCCAAAGGCTTTGCCGCTCTCGCCCGTGGTGAGCGTAAAAGTGACATTCAGTTTTCCGATCCGCCGGCTCAACTCTTCGGACTCATTCAGCTCACGCGCCTCGCGCTCGGCGCGTTTCTTTTTCAGGTTGTCGAGCTGACGCAAGCTAACCGGCGTCACCTCGTAAGCCTTCCCCTGCGGCAGCAAATAATTGCGCGCATAACCGCGGCGCACCTTCACCACGTCGGCTTCGGCGCCGAGCCCGGGAATGTTTTCCGTCAGAATGATTTCAGTGGAGGGCATCTTGAGCTTATAACAATTTGCGCTCGCGAATTTTTCGACGAGCGCGAGTCGCTATCAAAGCAGTGCGCATGTTGTGTGTCAACGTGTGCGTTGAAAAACTTTTTCGACGACTGGGAATTGGAAGCCGATCAAATCATGCCAAGCTTCATGCGCCCGACTTCACTGATCATGTTTTGGTTCCAGGGCGGGTCCCAGACCAGTTGCACGTCGGCTTCATCCACGCCGTCGATCGAGAGGATTTTCGCCTGCGCGTCATGCGCGATGGCCGGGCCCATGCCGCAACCCGGCGCGGTGAGTGTCATTTTTACTTCCACGCGCGTGCCGCCGTCATCTTTTTTGATCAGCCGGCAATCGTAAACCAGCCCAAGATCGACAATATTGACCGGAATCTCCGGATCGAAACACTGGCGCAATTGGTTCCAAACATCGTCTTCGGAAACCGCGCCGTTAGTGGCGACGGCCATTTTTGACTGCGTTTTGCTCGCCGGTTTTTCCAGACCGAGCGCATCGAGATTGTTTTCGGCGACCTGGGACAAGCCGTAGGAAGTCGCGATGGTATAATTTCCACCCAGCGCCTGGGTGATCACGCCGGGAGTCCCGGCCGGAATACTAAACTTTTGCCCACTCGGGATCAGTGTCACCTCGCAATCGCGGCTCAGCTTGAATTCCTTGTTCTCGTGCATGGTCTTTCAAACTAAGCGCCGCGGCTCCAACCGCAAGAGTTGTAGCCGCGGCGCTCTCTCGCCGCGAAAGGCCAGTCCGGCCCGGACCGCCTCGGCAGAGCGAGGCGGCTACAATTTCTTTGGATTCTCCAAAAATTCGATGACGCGTTTGAGCAGGCGCGCCGCGCCACCGCCGTCGATGCTGCGATGATCGAAGCTGAGTATGATTTGCGCTTCGGTTTTGGGAATGAATTGCTGTTTGGATTCGTCCCACGCTGGAGATTTTTTCCCCGCTCCCAGGCCGAGGAGCAAAGTTTGATCGGGCAGGGGAATCGGTGTGCCCCATTCAACGCCGAACGTTCCGAAGTTGGAAACAGTGGCGATGCCGCCGGCCTGCATGTCGGGCGAGATGCGGCGTTTGCGCGCAAGATCGACAAGCTCCTGGTATTTCGTCGTGAGATCCGCGAGCGACGTTTTCTCGGCCGAACGAATGACCGGGACCATGATGCCGTCTTGTGCTTCAACGGCGATCCCGATGTCGATCGAACTCGATTGGACCACGCGGTTCCCGATCAATTTCGCGGCGGCCTTCGGATTTTCCGCGAGCGCTAGCGCGAGCGCGCGCAGCGCATAAAGCCCGGGACCCGGCTTGGGGTCGCGCGACTGTCGATCCTGCAGAACGGGGTCGAGATTCACCGATGAGCCGACCGTCGAGAGCGGCCGGCTCCAGCTCCGCCGCATCGCGTCGGCCACGCCGGCGCGAATCGCCGATGCTTCCTCGGCCGGTTGGTTGTCGATCTTGTGCAGGAAATTCTCGAGGTCCTTGATCGTCACGCGGTTGCCTTCGCCGGTCCCCATGATTCCGGCGAGATCGGCGTTCGTTAAATGCAGTTCGGCCATGCGCGCGCGCACCCGGGGCGACAGGAATGTCGCGCCTTTGGTCGTCGCCGGAATGGGCAAAGTAGGGCGACCGTCTCGGTTGCCATCTCGCACAGGCAAGCGGGACGCTTGCGCGGGCGCAACCTCCTGATCGGCGCGCGCGGGAATTTCTTCCGCGACATCGCGTTGCGGGGGCGGGGCATGTTTGGTAAATCGCGCCGCATCGGCCTCGCTCGCTTCGATGTAACCGAGGACGCTCCCGATCGGATAAGTCTCCTTCAGTTGCGCGCTGATCTTGTCGATCTTGCCTTTGCACGGCGTGGTGACGCCCATGACGGCCTTGTTCGTTTCGACGTCGAGAATCTCCTGATCGGCTGCGACTTCATCGCCCGGTTTCACCTTGATCTCGACGATCGTTGCCTCGGCAATGGATTCGCCCAACTGCGGCATAATGATCGGAACCTGGGGCATAAAATTTTATTCGCGAAGAGGCGACGAAATCGTAGCGCGCCGCCGGCTGAAAAGCCACTCGCAAGACGGACTGTTGCGCGCAACTTGCGCGAGCACGCCTCGTTGCCGCACCTTTAGCTCAGTTGCTGATCGTGACCGGTGTCCCAGTCGATACGGACTTGAAGAAATTTTGCGCCATGAACTCCGGCATCCGAATGCAGCCGTGCGAAGCCGGGTAGCCGGGCAGATAACCGGCATGCATGCCCACGCCGTCCACGATCCGCATGAAATACGGCATGGGCGCGCCTTTAAAATGGGTGCCCGGCGGTTTTGGGTCGCTCACCGCGACATTCGGTTTCACGACGTTGCCGGCGTCATCGACAAAATCGCCGTATTTGCTTGAGACGTGACTGATGTCCTTCTGAATGATGGAGAAAGTTCCTGTCGGGGTAATCAATCCTTCGCGGCCGGTGGAGAGCTGGGAAATTCCCACGAGTAGTCCGCCTTTGTAAAAATAGGCGCGTTGTTCGCTAAGCCTGATCTTGATCAAAGCTTTGCCGCCGAGTCCGTCCCCATCCCAATAGGAGACGGTGTCCTGGGGCGCGCCGTAGGTGGGCCCGGCGCCGTAGATGCCCCCCAAGTATTGATTGGCGGCGTAATGACTTTCGTCCGCGCAACTCGCGAGCAAGAGCGCCAATCCGATGAGCGGGAGAAGCAAGCGGGAAACTGGAAGGAACATAGGCAAGGATTGTTGGGGCGAACTTTCTACCGGCGGTGCGCGCGAAGTCAAGCGGTGCGGAGTTGCAAGAGCGTGAGCATCACGTGGCGAAAACGTCACCTGCCACAGTGGTGGGCTTGAATTGTGCTTTGGTTCAGGGAGACTTCCATGCTCTTCCCGGCCATGCCTACCTACGAATATCACTGCGCCAAGTGCGAACAGAATTTCGAGGCTTTTCAATCGATGCGCGACGAGCCCTTTCGCGTTTGTCCGAAGGAGCTTTGCCGCCTCCCGCGATGGGGCCGCGGCCGAGTGAAACGGCTGCTCGGCGCCGGTGCGGGGATCATTTTCAAAGGCTCGGGATTCTACGTCACCGATTACCGGAGCAAGGACTACAAGGAAGCCGCGAAAAAAGAAGCGCCCGCCACCAGCACAAGCAAACCGGACACAGCCAAAAAGGCGGACGCGAAAACTCGATCGGCTGCGTCCGCGGAGAGCAAAGCGAAAAAAGAATGACGACGACGATGGTCAAATTAGTTTGTGCCGAGTGCGGTCACGAGAATGAGCCGGAGCGGATTTACTGCCACAGTTGCGGTATGCGGCTGGATCGTTCGGCCGTCGTGTCGAAAAAATCGGTACAGGAAGGGCTGAAAGAAACTCAGCGGCGGGTCCGGAGAATCTTCGACCCAACGCGGGTGAAGATTCGGCTATGGTTTTTCCGCACCGCGAAATTGGTCCTGGGCGCGTGCGCGACTGCCGCTCTCATCCAAATGTTCTCGCCCCCGGATGTGCCCGCGCCGGTGAAACCATTGTTGCTGCCGTCGCAGCTTAATTTCGACCTGGAGAACGCGGTCAACTATCACCGACCGGCGCAGCTTCATTACAGTGAGGACCAGGTGAACGCGTATCTGGGCTACGCGCTCAAGATCAAACAAAACTCTCTCGACAAGCCGTTGCTGGATTTCAGGCGCGTCGTGGTCGGGTTCGGCGAGGGTGCTGTGAACGTCACGGCCGAGCGCGCCTTCTTCGGTTTTTCGATCTACAGCGGTTCATCCTACCAGGTGAAGCTGCAGGGCGGGAAGCTGGTCGCTTCAAACAACGGCGGAAGCATTGGTCGCATTCCCGTGCATCCGGTGTTGATGCAGGTCATGGACGTAATCTTCGTGGACGTCTGGTCGGCGCTGGAACGCGAGCGAAAGCTCGTCAGCAAGATGAACACGATTGAGTTCCACCCCAAGAGCGTTGTCCTGACCGCGCCGCCCGGTTAAAAAAAAGCGGCCGACAGGCCTCCCTGCAACCCTGCTTGGCCCGCCGGCCGACCAACCGAAATGTGCCGGTTTCTTTTGCCTTAGCGGCGCAAGCTCATCGTACCGAGAAGGTGATCGTTGATCATGCCGTCCGCGCGCATGTTGTGCGAGCGCTGATAAGCGCGAATCGCGGAACGCGTTTGTGATCCCATTACGCCATCAACCCGGCCGTGATAGTAGCCGGCTCGGGCGAGTCTCTCCTGCACCTGCACTACCACGCTGCCGCCGCGGTAGGCGGTCTGGCCACGATAGGTCGGCCGGTAGGAGGAATAGCCGTAGCTGTAGGGAGAATAGCTGTAACCCGAGCGGTACCCGTAGGGATAAGAGCTGTACCCGTACGGACTATAGCCGTAGCCGTAGCCATACGGGTAATAGCCGTAGGATGGATAACCATAATAGGGATAGCCGTATCCGTATCCCGGAAATCCGATTCCGATACCGATCGACCAGTGGGTCCGCGCGGACGCGACCGGCGCGCTGAATCCGATCAGCGCAATCGCGCTGAGGAGGAGGATTGATTTCAACTTCATAAGCCTGATTTTCTCTTTTCCGATTACACACACGCGCTGTAGCGAAGTTGCGTTTTTTGCTCCTGGCACCGGGGAAAACTTTTTCCGTGGTTTGCCCTCGCCGCTGGTCTAGGGCTGCTGCTATTCTCGAGAAAGAAATGAAGCAACACGTCTGCGCCTGCCTTGCCGTGACGATGTCGATCTTGCTTGCGCGTGATGCCGCAGCCGTTTCCCTCCCCGAGCGCAGCCTGAGCCCCTCACGGCAATTCGTCATTTACGGCGGCGACGCGCGGCTGCGCGGAGCGATCTCTGAATTGGCTGAAACGACAAAGGCAAATTTACTCCGGCTCCTCCGGCGACGTGACAATTGGACGACGCCGCTGATTGTGAACCTGCAGCTGCCGCAGGTCGATCGGCCGGAGCTGCCCCCTGCAGCGCTGCGTTTTAGTCAGACAGGCTTTGGTCTGAAGCTCCAGCTCGATTTGAGCGTGGGCCGGGAGATCGATCCGGCGCGAATCGAGCGCGAATTGGTGCGCGCGATTGTCCTGGAAATGATTTATCGCCGCCAGCCGAGCGTCCCCGCCGGAACGCCGTATGTGCCGCCGCCCGATTGGCTGCTCGACGGCGTATTGGCGCTCACACCCGGCCGCGAGCGGGCCTCGCTCGTCGAGAGCTTGCAGCTTGCCTCGAAGATCATGCCGCTGGAGGAATTCTTGCTTCAACGGCCGGCGCTTCTCGATTCTCCCGCGCGCAGCCTCTATCGCGCCTACTCCCTGGTGTTCGTGCAGATGCTCCTCAACAGCCCGGACGGGCCGGCGCGCCTGGCTCGTTACATCGACAATCTCTCCCACGCGTCGAACGATGCGCTGGCTGACTTGAAAGCGCAGTTTCCAAATTTTGCCGGCGCGGAGGAAAAGGTCTGGCAAACTGGCGTCGCCGAAGCGAGCGCGTCACACGATTATCAGTTGTTCAGTTTCGCGCAGACGGACAAAAAGCTCGAAGAAGTTTTGGCAGCCAACCCTCTCAGCCGCGCCGGTTCCGCGAAACGATCAAGCCTGGAAGACCTAGTGCGGCGGAAAGCTTCGCCGAAGGAGAAGGCGGCGTTGAGCAAACTCGGTGAGGATTTGCTTTTGCTCCTGGGGCGCGCCCATCCCGTGATGCGCCCGGTAATTCAGGAATACTACGACATCACCACATTGCTCGCGGCCGGCAAACGCAAGCGGTCGGCGGCGCGGCTCGACCAGATAAAGTCGACGCGGGCGAACCTCTTCGCACGCATGAACGAGATCGACGATTACATGAACTGGTTCGAAGCCACCCAGCAAACGAGTAGCAGCGGCGTCTTCGTCGATTACCTGCGCACCGCCACCGAATCGAGCGAACCGCAACCGCGCCGGCGCGACCCGATCTCGGTTTATCTCGATTCGCTCGAGCAGCAATTGCAAAACTAGCGGCTTGCTGCTGTGCGCGTCTAAGGAGACCCCAGATGGGCGACGGCCGAAAGCCTACGGAGTCCGCTGCATCGCAGGGCTAGGTCACACATCGTCTCACAACATCATCTGGCTTTGAGCCCATCCCGAAAGGCAATCGCCTCCTGTTCCACCCGGACAGCGTCCATGACGGGAACCACGGGGCGCACCTCGAATACAAAGGCCGGCAGCATCGAGCAGAATTTGTGAACTGCCAACGGATCGTCGCAATCCAGCATCATATACCCGCCCCAGTCACCTACTCGTATTACGAACAACTCGATCTTGAAATTGGCGGGCGCCTTCCATTGCGTGAAAACCTCCAGAATTCGCTTCTGAGCATTCTCGTATTCCAGCGGTGAACCCTGCGGCCGTTCGGACCAGGTGAGCATGTATTTCATGAATGTTTATACTGTTGGTTTGATGTGAATGAAATGCCCTTCCTGAAACGAAAGCGAGGATGTTCACCGCGTAAAAAAACGCAGACGACACAGCGCCGGGGCATTAATCGGCAATTAATTCACACGCGTGTTTCGATTGTCGATCTTGCGCACTCTTACGGACGTAAGGCTCAGCTACCCCAATCCAACTTGTTGGGCCGATCCTTTCGACTGTCGCACGTGGACCACTACCAAAATCTTCCGCGCGATGAATAGCGCGACCAGACTCAGGAGAGCCGCCCCATATCCAGACAGATAAATAGCACCGAGCCATAGCGCGACGCCAATCATGGCGAAGACTACGCCTGCATACATCCAAAATCCCGAAAGGATAAGGACAGGAATGGAGACAAACCGAACCACGGGGGCGTAGTCCGGAAGTTCGGCAAACGGACTATAAACATAACCGATGATCGGAATCGCAAAGATGAGGTGAATCCAGCGAAGAATCGCACGTTTGGTGGCATTACTCATGATTGGTTTACTCGCTCTTCCGATGCACTAGAGCAGGTCTCATAATCCAAAGAGCCTGTCATGTTGGGCGGAGCGAAACATCTCTGACTATTTTTCCAAGCCATGACTTGCACAAAATGATCTGAGATTCTTCACTCCATTCGGAATGACAGATTTGGAAAAAACATCAGGGGCGTCGCTTTCCGGCCGCAAGTATCGAGCAGGCTTTCTCGATCCGGCGTTTATGTACCTCCGGTTGTTCCTTGGCTGAGTCCATCCAACTAATAAAGTCTCTGCGCTCGATCGGCGTGAGGTCGCTCCATTGGGCCTTCGCTTTCGGGATAGCCTTGAGCGCTGTGTAAAGACCGAATGACACGATCGAATAACAGCAGGGGCGTCGCTTTCCGGCCGCAAGCATCGAGCAGGCTCTCTCGATCCGGCGTCTACGTGTCTCGGGTTGTTTGGCTGAGTCGATCCAACTAATAAAGTCTCGGCGCGCGATCGGCGTGAGATCGCGCCACTGAGCCTTCGCTTTCGGCTCTGGCGTGAGCGCTTTGCGAAGATCCGTTGGCACTTGGCCCTCTGAATCTTCTGCAGCCGGCGTAGGATTCGTTTTGCTTACCAATTCTTTTTCTTTCTTGGCGTTCATGAGTGTCTTGTAGACTTATCCGCGCAACCTCGTCATTTAATCTGGCCTAACGAGACGAGATAAGCCACCGCTGGCAAGAGCGAGCTTTGCTAAGATCGACAACGGTTTCATAAAATCAAAGGTGGACTTCACAGCGGCCCAGTTAGCCTGCCCTGAGGGATAGTCGATGGGGTTGGCTCGTGCATTTGCTTAGACCATTTGGCGTGCCAAAAAAAAGAAGGAAACTGTCGTTCCCAGCCAGCACGGCCGCGCAAGTTGCTCGATGTCGATCTTCGGTAATGCCTTGGCGAGTTGCTCGCGCACCCTGGCCGCGTATCATAGCGCGCGCACAACCGTGCGTTTGATTCCATGCAAAAGATTGGATTTGCCGAGGCTCTGGACTCGATCGTGGCGGGCGACCCGCGTTATCAGCGGGACGCTTATGTCTTTTTGCGCGATGCGCTCGATTTCACCACCAAGCAGCAGAAGAAAATCAAGGGCGCGACCGTGCGTCACGTGGCCGGCCCGGAATTGCTCGAAGGCGTGCGGCAATACGCGCTCAAGGAGTTCGGGCCGATGGTGCTGACCGTGTTCGAGAACTGGGGAATTTACTGCTGCGAAGACATCGGCCACATGGTTTTCAATCTGATCGATGCCGGCATTTTCGGAAAAACCGAGGAGGACTCGATCGACGATTTCAAGGACGTTTATGATTTCAAAGAGGCATTCGCAAAACCGTTCGCGCCGGTAAAACCGATCGCGGCCAAGCCGCTGCCGCCCGGTTTACCCGCGCCCAAGCCGGCCGATTCGAAATCTGGTTAGTGGTGATAAGTGACAGGTGAATGGAATTTGCACCGTTTGGATTTACGAATCACTAGTCACAGATCACTAATCACAAGGGGCGTCGCTCTCCGAGGCGATAAGTAATGTATCGTGTCCCAGTGGCGGAGTTTCTCTGCGTGGTTCTATTATTCGGCATGGTCAACTTAAAAGCCGCGCCTCCGGTGGCCACGGGTATCAGTTTCCCGCCGAGCACGGCGCAAAAATGGGTCCTGCCGAACGGGCTCACCGTGATTGTGCAGGAAGATCACAGCGCGCCGGTGGCGAGTGTGCAGGCGTGGTGCGCCACCGGGAGCGTGGACGAGGACGAGCATCTCGGCGCGGGCCTTTCGCACATTCTCGAGCACATGCTCTTCAAAGGCACCAAGACAAGATCGACAAATGCGATTGCGCAGACCATCCAGGACGTCGGCGGTTACATCAACGCCTACACTTCGTTCGATCGGACCGTGTTCTGGATCGATGTGCCTAAGGATGGCGTCGCCACCGCGCTCGATGTGTTGGCCGACGCGACGATGAATTCGACTTTGCCCCCGGAGGAATACGCGAAGGAACAGGAAGTGATCCGACGCGAGTTCGCCATGGGCATGGACGACCCCGATCGCATGGCCGGGCAGCTCCTGTTCGCGACCACCTACCAGAAACATCCCTACCGGCTCCCGGTCATCGGGCAGCTTGAAGTCTACAATCAGCTCACCCAGGGAGAGGTGATGCAGTATTACAAAACGCGTTACGTCCCGAACAATCTCACTTTCATCGTGGCGGGCGACGTGGATGCGGAAAAAGTGCGCCAGCAGCTGGCCGAGTTCTTCAAAGCTTATCCGGAGAAATCGATCAAGCCGGTTTTTATTCCCGAGGAACCGCCGCAGCTCGGCCGGCGCGAAGCGCACAATGAATTTCCGACCGAGCTGACGCGGCTCTCGCTCGCCTGGCATATTCCCGAGATCACCCATCCCGACGTGCCGGCGCTTGATTTGCTCGCAGGTATCCTCGGCGACGGGCGCAGCTCGCGTTTGTATCGGCGGGTGCGCGAGCAAAGCGGACTCGCTTACAGTGTCTCCGCGTTTTCCTACACGCCCGGCGACCCCGGCTTGTTCGGTGTCGATGCGACAGTAGATCCGAAAAAGCGTGAGCCGGCGCAGCAATTGATGCTGCAAATAATCGAGGAAGTGAAGCAAGCCGGTGTGACGGCTGAGGAGCTGGCCAAGGTAAAGAAGACTTCGCTCAGTCATCATCTCCACGCTCTGACCACGATGCGCGGCCAGGCGTCGGACATCGGCTCGAACTGGTTGCTGACGCGGAACTTGAATTTCAGCCGCGATTATCTCGCCGCTGTTCAGAAAGTGAAGCTGGACGATGTGCGCCGTGTCGCCGGGAAATACCTTGTCGATCAAAACCTCACCGTCGTGTCGTTGAACCCGAACGGATCGCTCGCCGGAAAAGCCGGCGAAGCAAAACCAGTGAGCGCGGCGGAGATCCAAAAGTTCGAGCTCGTCAATGGGCTGCGCGTTCTTGTGCGCGAAGACCCGCGGCTGCCGCTGGTGGCGATGAGCGCGATTTTCCGCGGCGGGCTTTTGGCGGAGACGCCGCAGGATAGCGGCATCACGCGATTAACGGCGAAGACGTTGCTCAAAGGCACGACCACGCGCACGGCCGAACAAATTGCCGATCAAATCGAGGCCGTGGGCGGCTCGATCTCGAGCGATGCCGGCAACAACAGTTTCAGCGTGTCGCTCGATCTGACGAAATCAGACCTGAAACTCGGTGTCGAACTGCTCGCCGACGTGTTGCTCAACGCGACCATGCCGGAGAAAGCCGTCGCCCGCGAAAAGGAAGTCCAGCTCGCCGGGATCAAGCAGGAGGACGAACAACCCACTACCGTCGCGCGCAATATTTTGCGCCAGGCGCTCTTTCACGATCATCCTTACGCGCTGCGCGCCAATGGTTCGCCCGAATCGGTCCAGAAGCTCACCCAGAAAGATTTGCTCGCGTTTCGCGACCATTACGTCGCGGCGAAGAACGGCGTGATTTCGGTTTTTGGCAATGTGAATGCCGCCGACGTGAAACAGCTTTTCGAACAGGCGCTCGGCAAAATGAAACCGGGCGCGCTCGCCCTGACGGGCGCGAAGCCGCCGGCGCCGTTGAGCAAGGTCGATAATGTCGAAGCACAAAAACAAAAGACCCAGGGCATCGTCATGGTCGGCTATCGCGGGGTGGACATTTTCAGCAACGATCGACATGCGCTCGAATTGATCGACGAAGCGAGCAGCGATCTCGGCTCACGCTTTTTCATTCGGATTCGCGAACAAATGGGCCTGGCCTATTTCGTAGGCGCCAGCCAGATGCAGGGGCTGGTGCCGGGACTCTTTGCGTTTTATCTCGGGACCGACCCGCAGAAGATCGAGCCGGTGAAAACGGCGTTGCTCGATGAAATTCGCAAACTAGCGAACGAAGGTCTGACCGCGGAAGAACTGGCCCGCGGGAAAAAGAAATTGATCGGGCAACAGCAAATCGCCAATCAAAGCAACGACAGCTTCGGCTACCAATGCGCGCTCGACGAGATTTACGGGCTCGGGTTCGATCATTACAAAAAACTCGAGGCCGAGGTCAACCCGGTGACGCTGGACGAAATCAAACGCGTGGCGGCGAAATATTTTCGCGATCAACCGTATGTTCTCGCCACAGTGCATCCGCCCGAAAAGAAGTGACGAGTGACGGGTGATAAGTGACGAGAGCGCCGTGCTGTGCTAGTAAAACACACAGCACTCATGACTGTTTCTTATGGCTGAAGTCCAGACCAGCACCCAAAGCGGCGAGCTTTCGCAGCGCTTCATCGAGTTTGTCATGATGCACGCGCAAAACGCCGCGCTCTTCCTCGGGCAAATCCCCAATCCAAAAACCGGTCAGGGCGAAGTGAATCTGGAGCTGGCGAAAATGTTCATCGATCAGCTCGCCATGATTCAGGAAAAAACCCGCGGCAACCTGACCAACGAAGAGGCGGCGGTGTTGCGCAACACGCTGGCCAATTTGCAGATGGTCTACGTGGAGGTGGCGCAGAAAGGCGCGCCGCCATCGGCCGCGCCCGATCCGGAGCCATCTCCAGCTCCGCCGGCAGAGGAGCAAAGATCGACAACTGCACCCGAACCATCGTCGCCGGGTTCTTCAAGCGAAACCGAGTCGAAGAAGAAGTTCACTAAGAGCTACGGGCCGTAATGGGGGGGGCGATCGCCGTGTCGCCCCATAATTTGGACCTGGCGGCGCACGTCCCTTCAAAGTTCGGCGTGCGAATCCACTTAGGTGCACGCGCCGGCGAAAAAGATTAAGCCAAACGGCAAGCTTACCGAGCTGAACGCCGAGGCGGCCGAAGAAGCAGGCTTGCGTTATGTGAGCGACGACCGGCCCGGTTACACCCGCAAAAAGAAGGGCGACGATTTCGAGTATTTCGATGCGGAAGGAAAATCGATCCGCGACGAGCAACGGCTCCTGCGAATCCAACGACTGGCGATTCCGCCGGCGTGGACGGACGTGTGGATTTGTCCTTCCCCAAATTGCCACATTCAGGCGACAGGCCGGGACGCGCGCCGCCGCAAACAATATCTTTATCACGAACGCTGGCGGGAAGTGCGTGACGAGAATAAGTACGATCGGATGCTCAGTTTCGCCGAGCAACTGCCCAAGATTCGCCGCCGCGTGGACAAGGACCTGAGATTGCGCGGACTGCCGCGCGAGAAAGTTTTGGCGACGGTCGTGCGTCTGCTCGAGCGCACGTTCATTCGCGTGGGCAATCCGGAATACGCGCGGCAAAACAAATCGTTTGGCCTGACGACGATGCAAGATCGACATGTGGACGTGAAAGGGTCGCAGCTGCGGTTTCGGTTCCGCGGCAAAAGCGGCCGTGTCCACGAAGTCGATCTAAACGATCGCCGGGTCGCGAAGATAATCTCGAAGTTGCAGGACTTGCCAGGCCAGGACTTGTTTCAGTACGTCGATGATAACGGCGAGGTGCGCGAGATCACTTCGCAGGAGGTGAACGCGTATTTGCGCGAAATCACGGGCGAAGATTTCACGGCCAAGGATTTTCGCACGTGGGCCGGGACGGTTCTGGCCGGGATTGCGTTGAATGCCGTCGGTGCTTTCGCAAATAAAACGCAGGCGAAGAAGAACATCCGGGACGCCATTAACGCGGTTGCGGAAGTTCTCGGCAATACGGCTGCGATTTGCCGCAAATGCTACGTTTATCCGATGATCGTGGAGGCTTACCTCAACGGCACCTCCATCGCGGGATTAGATGGCGCGGACGGCAATGTGGATCTTCGCCGTGGCGAACGCGCCGTCCTGAAATTCTTGCGCGCGCAGCTGCCGAACTGATTCGGTTCCCTCACCCGGGCGACTTCGTTGTCCTCCTCTTCCTGAAGGAGAGAATTGAGGTGAGGCAATCTGTCCGATCGCGCAGCGACACCCTAGCGCCTGGTCGTGCGCGAGGGCGTCGGCGTGGGTTTGGGTTTGGCGCTTTTCCGCACCGTGATTGTCGCCTCACTCGCACCGGCCTCCGCTGGTTTCTCCGGCGGCTTTTTCGTGCTCGGCCAAATCAGGCGCCACGGTTGTGTTTTCACCGTTTGACTGAACTCGGCGATGTTTGCGCCCACCGGGGCAAGATCGCGCATGGTCGATTTTAGTTTTTCGGACGCATCGCGAAAGTTTTGCAGCGTTACTTTGATGTTGTCGTTCTCGGTGAGATTACTGGTCAGCGTCTCGAGATTGTTCAACGAGATGCGCAGCGGTCCCTCGGGCGCTGTTAGATCGACAAGGTGGCTCCCGAATTCCTTGAATTTGCCGAGCGCCTGGTTGAGCTCGGAATTTTGCTCGGTGATTTTGCTCAGGTTTTGCGCGGTGACCTCGAGCTCTTTCATCGTGTTGGTGGCTTCGGCGGCGACCGGCTTGATTACTTCCAGCATTTTGGCGGCGGCTGTCCCCAAATCCGGTGTGCGTTCGCCGGCGAACATCCCGCCATCGCGCGCGCGGCCGGAGGCATCGGTTCCCTCGGTAAAATCGATCGCCATGTCGCCGAGCAATCCCAGCTGGATCAACCGCGCCCGCGCATCGCGATAAACGAGCGCGCTTTTGTCGACCTGAACTTCGACACGGACTTCAAAGCGCGGCTTGTTGCTCGGCGGCGGCGGCGTGGCATTTGGTTCGGGCGGATGCACCGCGTCGGCCGCCGCTTGCGCGCGCCGATCTTCCTCGTGCGACACCGGGGAAAATAATTTCTGCACCTGACCGATCTTGCGACCCGCAAGCAGTACCGGCGCGCCTTGCTTGAGTCCGGCAGCGTTATCGAAGTAGATCTTGTAGATGACGAGCGGCCGGAAAAGCCCGGGCGCGCCGAGCAAAATCAATACGAACGCCACTACCGCGACGGTGCCGACCACGAGCAGGCCGGTCAGTATTTCATTTCGTTGTAATTGCATCTCGGCTGCCTTCCAAAATCGGGCCTT
Organism: Chthoniobacterales bacterium; assembly: GCA_046262735.1. Classification (GTDB taxonomy): domain Bacteria; phylum Verrucomicrobiota; class Verrucomicrobiia; order Chthoniobacterales; family UBA10450; genus AV17. The sequence goes on from JBHEMD010000014.1 coordinate 14,596, forward strand.
CGGTGCTTCCGCTCAAGAACTGAGCGACGACCGGATTGGTTGATCGTTTGAATTGTTCGGGTTCGGCTTCTTCAATGATTTTGCCCTGATACAACATAGCCATGCGCGTGGCGATGCGAAAGGCGCTGTCCATTTCGTGCGTCACGACGATCGAGGTCACGTGCGATTTTTCGGTCAGGCTGATGATCAATTCGTCGATCACTGAGCCGATCACCGGGTCGAGACCGGCCGACGGTTCGTCGAACAAGATCAACTCCGGCTCGAGCACGAGAGCGCGGGCCAGGCTTACGCGTTTGCGCATTCCGCCGCTCAGTTCTGATGGGAGCAGCTCCTTTGCGTCTTTCATCCCGACGAGGTCGAGTTTTTCATCGACAATCTGATCGATCTCATTGCGCGATTTGTCGGTCAATTCTTCGAGCGGCAGGGAGACGTTATCCCGGACGTTGCGCGAGCTGAGCAGCGCCGAATACTGATAAACCATTCCCATGCTGCGGCGCACCTGCTGCAACTTGCGTCGTTGCAGCCGTGTGATTTCGAATTGCTTGAAAAAAACTTCGCCGGAAACCGGCCGCAGCGTTCCAAGAATCAACCGCAAGATCGTGCTCTTGCCGCTGCCGGTTTGACCCATCACAACGAGACGCTCCTGCGGCTCGACTTTGAGTGAGACCCCATCGAGCACTTTCTTTTCTTCGAACTGCATGTGCACGTCGCGCAGCTCGACCATGTGCAGCGGCGTAGTCACGTTGGAAAAAACGTCGTGTAAACGATGTTGTAGAGGGTATCGAAGCCGATCACGGCCGTGATCGCTTGCACGACACTGGAGGTTGTCGATGTTCCAACCCCGGCCGCGCCGCCTTTCACCGTCAGGCCGCGGTAACAGGCAATCGCGCCGATGAGCAGGCCAAAGAGAAAACTCTTCAGGATGCCGGTCAGGATGTCGCGGATGAGCAACGCGTCTTTCACCAGGTCGAGAAAATAAACGAACGGAATGGCGAAAAACGCCTTCGAAACGAGGCTGCTCGCGAAAATGGCTGCCGCGTTCGAGACCGTGACCAAACACGGCATCAGAAAAAAAAGCGCGAGCATGCGCGGCGCGACCAAAAACCGCAACGGCCCGATGCCCATCGACTCGATCGCTTCCACTTCTTCAGAGACCTGCATCGTGCCGAGCTCGGCGGTGAATGCGGCGCCGATTCGGGCCGCCAGCATGATCCCGGTGATGAGCGGGCCGAGCTCGCGCGTGAAACCGATTGCGACCAAACCCGGAACGAGCCGTTCGGTGCCGAAGCGCTGCAACTGGTAACCGGTCAGCAGCGCCATCGTTAACCCTAGGAAAAACGATACCAAGCCGACCAGCGGCACTGAATCGACCCCGGCGCGCTGGCCATGACGAAAAAAACTCGCCGCGCGAAACGGCACCCGCCCCTGCTGCATCCGCTCGAACGTTTCCTGGAACGTATTTATGATGAACCAGAACAGGCTCCCGACCTCGCGCAAAAACCCGCGGGAGATCTCGCCGATGTCCTGGACGAGCACGACCGGATTCGCCGTCAACGTCACATCGCTTTCACGCTGTTCTCCCTCCGCCATATCGACCGGACATTGCCTCAGTTCGCCGCAGGGAAAAGGATAAAGTTCTGTAGCCGTCCCTCGACGCGCAGCGAAACGCGCTCTAGTTCCCACCAAAACGTTTCGACACGTTCGCCACTAGCTGACTAAACTCCGCCCCTGTGAAACGAAGAACACCCGCCTTCGCTTTTATCGCGCTCAGTCGCGACGCAAAAGTAGTGACATCGGCGCGGGTAAGGAAGGTTTGCCCATCATTTCGGCGCCGATACCACCCCGGCGGAACCCTCAACATGGCCCAGCTATGCGCTGATCGAGATTACATGGAACGGCGATCTCTAGTCCCCCGCATCACATCAAAAGGCGGACTGGAGACCGCCTCTCCTTGTCTAACCATGACGGCGATTCAAGTGGTGGTGATGGTTTCTGCATTTGCGTCGTTTGCCCAAACCACCGAAAAAACTGTTTCGCCGCCGGAAACGATTATGAAATCAAACCAAAGAACACTCGGATTGGTTCTCCACGGCGGCGCCGGAACGATCGACCGCACTAAAATGACTCCAGAGGACGAGCGCGAATACCGCGCCGGTTTGGAAAATGCGCTCCGCGCCGGCTGGGAAATCTTGCAAAAAGGCGCGCCTGCTCTCGACGCAGTCGAAGCAGCCGTGCGCGTGCTCGAAGACGATTCGCATTTCAATGCAGGTCGCGGTTCTGTTTTCACTGCCGCCGGCACCAACGAATTGGACGCTGCGATTATGGACGGCCGCACCCTCATGGCGGGCAGCGTTGCCGGCGTCAAATACGTGAAGAATCCAATCAGTCTGGCGCGGCTGGTGATGGAAAAGTCGCCGCACGTCACCATGGTCGGCGATGGCGCGGAGGCATTTGCCAAAGAACACGGCGTGCAGCTCCTGCCGGATCAAAAGTATTTTTTTATTCAGCGCCGTTGGGACGAGCTGGAACGTGAAAAAAAAGCCGCTAAACAAAAAGGCGCGACCGGCGGAAAGAGATTCATCATCAGCGAGGAGAGATTGCATGGAACCGTTGGCGCGGTCGCGTTGGATCGGGACGGGAATCTTTCAGCTGCGACCTCCACCGGCGGTAAAACGAACAAACTCGCCGGTCGGGTGGGGGACACGCCGGTGATCGGCGCGGGTTGTTACGCCAACAACAACAGTTGCGCCGTGTCCGGCACCGGCGATGGCGAGTTTTTCATAATGACCGCGGCCGCGCATGACGTTTCGGCTCTGATGGAATACGGCGGCAAACCGGTCGGAGAAGCGACGCAGATTGTTCTGGATAAAATTCGGAAGCTCGGCGGCGAAGGCGGATTGATTGCAATCGATAAAAACGCCAACATGGCGTTGCCGTTTAACACAACCGGGATGTACCGCGGCTATGTCGATCCAACCGGTAAGTTCGTCGTCGAGATTTACAGGTGAAGTAGCGCAAGCGTCTCGCTTGCGAATTTGATGGCCGGAAGGGAGACGCTTGCGCTACTTCAAGTCATGCTTCCGCCCTTCTCGGTCGTCATTCCCTGTTTCAACGAGGCGACGCGGGTCGGCGAGACACTACGATTAACTCTCGATTATCTCCGCGTTGCGAGCCCACAGAGTGAGCTCATCGTGATCAATGACGGCTCGACCGATGCAACATCGACAATCGCTGCCGAAGTTTTGGCGACCGCAGAAATGCAGACGCAGTTGCTCGAAAATTTCCCGAATCGCGGCAAGGGGGCGGCGGTGCGCACCGGTTTACGCGCGGCGCGCCAGCCGATCGGTTTGTTTTTCGATGCCGATCTCTCGACGCCGCTGAGCGAAACGCCAAAAGTGATTGAGCCGATCGCCAGTGGAGATGTCGATCTTGCTTTCGGCTCGCGCGGGCTCGACCGC
>JBHEMD010000015.1:0-8838 GCA_046262735.1 Chthoniobacterales bacterium
GCCGCCGCGATGATGAGCAAGGAACCGATCGCGCTGCAACTGCGTTTTCTCCAAACCATGCGCGAGATTTCGAGCGAGCATAACACCACGACCTTCTTCCCCATCCCGCTCGATCTCTTCACCGCGTTGACGAAAAAAAGCTAAACACCCAGCGGCTAACATTTTTTGCGTCGCGCTGAATGCTGAATTCTTACTTTGGCGGCAGCTCGTAAATGCTCAGGCCCGGATGAGTATAAATGTCTGCGCCGCGCCGAGTCTCCCAAATCAATTTCGCGCGCGCCTGCAGCGTGCGATAAAACTCCGGATCGGCGCGCACCGGCATGACCTCGGCGCCTTCGAGAAGGTCGCGATAAAACTTGCCGAGAACGACCACGTGGGTCGCGCCGAGAGCGCGCAACTTTTCAATGCTTTCAAATTCCGACGCGAACCGCTGCGCCGCGACGCGTTTTTGTGGAATGAAAAAATCGCCGTCCACGCCGGTCCCTTCGGGCGGCGGCCAGATCCGCCATTCGTGCGCGATGACGGCGTCAGCGGGAAGATTTCCTCTGATCCAGGCGATCATTTGTTTGCGGCTGTCGGTGGCAAAGTCGCGTTGCAGCTCCAACGTTTTCGGCAGATACACCGCGCTGAGCCCCGCGCAGCAGAGGAGGAGCAATGGCAATTGCGGTAGCCGGGGGACGCGTTCGCCCAGCCGTCCGAGAAACCAGCGCAGCCCGATCACGGCGAGCGCGAAAAACAACGTCAGCACCGGTAGCAGATAACGATCTTTGCTCAACGGCGTGAATGAGAGTGCGAAGAGCCACGCCGCGCTGAAGCCGAGAATTGCCGATTCGATTGTGGCGCGGCGGCGACGAACAATCAGCATCCAGACGAACAGCGCGACGGAGAGAAGCATTGGGATCCCGGCCCGGCGCAGGAGCTTCGGCAGATAATTGGTTTGAAACACTTGTGCTCGTCCGAGCTGGTGCATGTGCTCGAACTCGCTGCCCGCAGCCGCGATCGCTGCCGAGGGTTGAAGAAGCGCCTGGAAATTGATCACCGCAAATGTAATGACGGCGGCCGCGAGCAAGATTACCATCCGCTTCAGCATTATTGCGAGGGGCTTAGTCCGAGACTGCAGCGCAATCACCACCGCAGCAGTGATGAGCATGAGTAGGCCGATGTATTTGGCCGAAACGGCAACACCACACGCGATGCCGCTCAGCGCCAACGCGCTCATTCGTTCGCGAGCGCAAAAGTAATCGAGCGCGCAAAACGCCCATACGATTCCAAGGAGCAGCGCGCAATCCTCCTTCATCACGTGTGCGCCCTGAAAGATGACCGGATGCAATCCGGCCAGCAATCCGGCAGCCATTCCGGCAATCAATCCGCCGCGGCGCGCGACCAGCAGCGCGACACCGGCCATGGCGAGCGCGGCGCAGAGCGCGGAAACCCACCGGCCGAGAACGACCACATTTTGGTCGGTTCGCTCGGCGCGAAGCGCGCGCGTCACGAGGTCCGTTGCCGTGATCAGCAACAGCGGATGATGAAAGTTACGGGTCCCGTTGATGAGCTGGCGCGTTTTGCCCGGTTCGTCGGTGTGATAAAAAAACGGATACGAATTGTGCGCGGTATAAAACCAGAGCAAGCCGGCGAAGAGCGCGGCGTAGAAGATTAATGAGGACGCCGCTCCGTGCCGCCGGTTATTCGCGTTGGTCACGGAGATCGCGGCTTTGCATAACGCGCGCGCCGCTCGCTTTCATCTCTTTGATCGCAAGATCGACATCTCCCGGCGCGAGATTAATCCCGCGGCAGGCGTCGACGATCACGTGCGTGTTGAAGCCAAGCTCACGCGCGTCAAGCGCGCTGTATTTGACGCAATAATCAAGCGCGAGCCCGCAAAGGTAAACATCGATCACGCCGCGCTCCTTCAGGTCATCGCCCAGACCGGTCGCGCGCCGATGCGCGTTATCGAAAAACGCGCTGTAACTGTCGATCCTCGGATCAACGCCCTTTTGGAAAACGCGGGCAAAACGTTTCCTCTCCAACGCGGGCGCGAACTCCGAGCCCGGCGTCTTTTGCACGCAATGGACCGGCCAGAGAATCTGCTCGATGCCCTCGAGCATAATCCGGTCGCCCGGGTTTTTGCCCGGATGATTCGTGGCGAAACTCCCGTGGTTCGGCGGATGCCAGTCTTGCGTCGCGACAACCAGCTCGAATTGCGTCTGTAAATTGTTAACGAGTGGAATGACCTCGTTGCCGCGGGGAACCGGTAGCGAGCCACCCGGCAAAAAATCATTCTGAACGTCGACAATGATAAGCGCGTTCACGTCGATGTTTGCTTCGCCTGAGCGATCAACTTGACCCGGAGTTCGTGTAACGCTTTCTCAAGACCGACATCGTAACCAGCGGGCTCGGTCAATCGAATCACTGCAGGAGCAAGACAGCCCAGTTGTTCGCGCGTGTGTCGGCGCGACTCGCTGATTGGCGGAACGTGATAAACCAGCTCGCCGCGCTGAAAAACCGGCACAAGCAAGTCGGTGTAATCGGTGCCGGTAGGAATTTCGCGAACGGGCTTGCCGGCAAGATCGACAATCACCGTGGGCTCGCTCACCGGACGGTCGATCTCGTAGATCGCGTCAGCGACAAATTTGCCATCGGGCAGGCAGAACCGTCGCACCTGCGGCAAACCGGGGCAGGAAACTTTCCATGCGTCATCGGAAACTTTGATCCGGTATTGCCACGCCTTGCCGGGACGACGGACAGCGCTCAGTTTGTAAACGCCGTTCAACGCCGCATCCGGGCAACCGGTCGTGAGTTTTGTTCCCACGCCCCACATGTCGATCTTAGCGCCGCGATGTTTCATATCGGCGATCTCAAATTCGTCGAGATCGCCCGAGCAAACGATCTTCGCGTTTTCGAAGCCGGTGGCATCGAGCGCTTTTCGCGCTTCGATGCTCAGCGCGACGCGATCGCCCGAGTCCAGGCGCAGCCCGATCAGCTCATGTCGATCTTTGCGAAGCTGTTTTGCGGCTGCAATCGCCCGCTGGATGCCGTCGCGCGAGTTGTAGGTGTCGACCAGGAAAATGCAGTTGTTCGGCAGCGCTTTCGAGTAAATCTCGAACGCTTCGCGTTCGTCCTCGAAAAACATGATCCAGCTGTGCGCCTGCGTGCCGCTGACAGGGATGCCGAACCGCTCGCCCGCATGCAAATTCGAAGTGCCGGCGCAGCCCCCAATGTAGGCCGCGCGCGCCGCGCTTAAGCCGCCGTCCACGCCCTGCGCGCGCCGCAAACCAAACTCGATCACCGGATCATTCTCCGCCGCGAGACACACCCGCGCCGCTTTTGTGGCGATCAGACTTTGGAAATTTAAGATGTTAAGCAGCGCGGTCTCGAGAAGCTGAGAATGAATGACGGGGCCGGAGACGCGGATGAGCGGTTCATGGGGAAAGATGACTGTGCCCTCCGGGACCGCGTCGATATCACACGTCAATCGCAGCGCCCCGAGGTAATCGAGAAACTCCGGTTCGAACAGCGGTTTATTGTCATTGCCGCGCTGCGCCCCCAAATAAACGAGCTCGTGCTTTTGAAACCGAAAATCGCGTACAAGATCGACAATCTGGGCAAGGCCGCATGCAACGGTGAATTCGCCACCGAAAGGATTGTCGCGAAACGCGACGTAAAACGCAGCCCCCCATTCGCTCACACCGGCCTTCCAATACCCGCACGCCATCGTGACCTCGTAGAGATCGGTCGTGAGCGCGGTGAAACTGGGCGCCGGTGGATTCAACTGCTGATATTCTAAGTAGACGTAAAGGATTCGCGAGCGCCTGACGCGTGTCGCAAAAACCAATTTGCCGCCAAACCGGCGACGCGCTCGAGCGCGCCGGGCTCTTCGAAGAGATGCGTCGCCCCGAAAACGATGTCGATCTTTACCTCGCAACGCATTCGCGCGCGCGCCTCTTCGTTCATCCCAATCACGACGTGATCTTCGCCGCCAACGATGAGCAGCGTCGGCGCTTTGACTTTCGGCAGCGCCTCACCGGCCAGATCGGGGCGCCCGCCGCGCGAGACGACCGCGCTGATCGGATCGGGCAGTTCAGCCGCGGCCATGAGCGCTGCGGCCGCTCCGGTGCTCGAACCGAAATAGCCGACGCGCAGATCGCGCGTCTCGCCTCGCGCGCGGACCCATTTCGTCGCGTAAACCAGTCGCTCAGCGAGCAGATCGACGTCGAAGCGATGTTTTCTCGTGTAAAGATCGACCGCTTCCTCATCCGGCGTGAGCAAATCGAACAACAGCGTGGCGAGTCCAGCGTCGTTCAGCCGGTGCGCGACAAATTGATTGCGCGGGCTGTGCCGGCTGCTGCCGCTCCCATGTGCGAACAACACCAGCGCGCTCGATCGATCGAGAGTCGTCAGATTGCCATCCAGCGTCGCGCGACCAGCAGAAATGCGGACTTCATTCATGTTCATGCTCATGCTCCTGCTCGATTGAGATTTCGATCATGAGCATGAGCAAGAGCAGGAGTAAGAAGAGTTACACGTTGAAAGGATACGTTTCCGGCAGTTCGCCTCTGTCCCAAATGCTCCTCCGCTCGAGCGGCAATCATTGGCTCCGCCGGCAAGCGGCTGGGCAATTTTGCGAACCAATTCGGCGTCGGTCATTGGGATGCTTGCCGATCCTGAGCGGCGCGCGCGAGGAGCTCGCGCACTTCTTCGTCGCTGGTTTGCGAGAAATCTTCGTAATACTGGCCGACCGCCTGGAAATGTTCCGGCGCCATCGCGCAGATGATCTCGTCTACTTCGTGCTGGAACACGCGGCAGGTCTCCGGCGCGCCGACCGGCACGGCGACGATAATCCTGGCGACATCGTGCCGGCGCAACGCCGCCACCGCCGCCCGCATGGTGGCGCCGGTGGCAAGCCCGTCATCAACCAGAATGACAGTGCGGCCGCGCAACTCCGGCGCGGGCCGGCCGTCGCGGTAAATCTGTTCCCGCCGCTCCAACTCGGCCGTTTCGCGCGCCGTGACCGACTCCACCACCTCATCCACGTTTGGTATCGCGCGCGCTACGTCTTCGTTCAAAACCCGCACACCGCCGGAGGCGATCGCGCCCACGGCGAGCTCCTCGAACCCGGGGACGCCGAGTTTGCGCACGACGAAAACATCGAGCGGGACCCGCAAGCGTCGCGCCACTTCAAACGCCACCGGCACACCGCCGCGCGGCAAACCGAGCACGATGACATCGTCGCGGCCGGCATGATCCAGAAGCTTCTCCGCAAGAAGCTGTCCGGCTTCCGCTCGATTTGAAAAAGCTCTCATCTCATCGGCCTTTTGATGCGCCGGAGCCGCCCAGGGGTTCCAATATATTTTCGAATCTCGGGGGAGCGATGGCCCCGCTCGGAGCGACAACGCATCGGTTCTTTGCGGTCAGCGACTGCCGCGGATTAGTTCGGTGACCGGGGGAAGAATCGACAGTCGGCGCGCTGCGCTCGATGTAATCGCCGAAATCAGCCGCGAAGGCAGCTCTACGCAACCGCCACCAATCTTTCACACCCGGCCGATGGTAATACATTCGGATGTAAGCGTCCCAACACCAGGAGGAAATATCGAGTCGCCATTCAAACTCACCCAGCTCGTTATTCTGACCATGTCCGTTTTGCTCTGCATCATCGCGTTGGTTCGATTTCGTCCCAAACCGGCTCCTATCACTTGAGAGCGAACCGCGTTGCGCGAAGGACAGAGCGCACTGCGTCACCCGATCGTTACCGCGTTTTGACAATTCGTAACCTGACGGTATCGCGCCGGCGGTTTATGCAACGCTCAACATGAGCGTAATTACCGTGAAGAGAACGCTGCGCAGGCAGTCAACTGAGAAACGATCGCTGACTCTTGGGTCCTTTCCTGAACTAACCGGGGATTATTTCGCGAGCGAAAAACGTTGGAAATTTTTTATCGAGGCGTTGCTTTTTGTGGTCATTCTGGCGATCTCGGCCTGGCCGATTCTCGCCGCCGCCGATGCGTTGAACAATTTCTCCGGCACGCGCCGGGCTGATCGGCGATTTAGCCTCTTCCGATTGACTGTGCGCTTTTGGTTCCAGCGGGAAAGCGGCAAACCCAAATTTGGAACCGCCGGCGGACCGCAGCAATGCGGCTCGGGAAATCTTTTGTAAGAATTTGCGGAACTTTCGTCCGCAAGTTCCGGAGAAGTAAGGTGAATGAATCCACCTCCAGCGATGAAAATTCGAAAGTTGTCGGTGTCAAAGGACGCGAAACAAGTTGCGGTCACTCGTTTATGCGGAAGCGGATGGGGGATGTTGACTGCGACAGGGCTGTCGCTCTTCGCCTGCGCCCGGCCGATATTGGCGCAAGAACTCAGCGGCGTGCCGGCCAAAATCGAGGTAACTATGCCAGCGACGTCCGGTTCGACCATTAACCTCAAGCTTGTCGATCCGGCGAACAGCCCGGCGCCAGCCAAAAAAGACCTGAAGGTCGAAGTCGAAGCCAAAGCGGAGAACGGCGCGGTTGGTAAATCGACGGTCACAATCAAACAAGGTGAGACCGGCACATCGGCGGAGTTGCCGACGAAGAGCACCGGTGTGATGGAAGTGAGCGCGACGAATCCTGAGCTGGCGACAGGCGGAGCGCTGGTGAACATCCCGTCTCCCAACGAATCGCCAGCACCACAGGCGACGCCCGCGCCGGCGGCGACGATCGCACCGATCGAAACACCGGGCGAACACGAGCGCGAAGCTGTCGGAGGTGCCGCTCGGTCTGGCGAAAGGACCCGCGGAACCGCGCGGCTGTTTCAGACCGCGCGTGGAAGAGCACCGGCCAGTGAAGCAGCGCCGGCGGCCTCACCCGGCGGAGCGAGCGCGGCGGCGGCCGGGAGAGTGGGAAGCATGTTCCGGCCCGACGATTTCGCGAGGGCTCTTGCTGGATCTTCGTCGCCGTGGTCTCCAGTATTGAAACTACGGTTTTATCCCAATCGGAAGTTGCGTGCCGACGATAAGGACCCGGCGACGGTGTGGGCGTCGCTGCCAAGCAACGATCCTGCGCACGACGACCTCGCATTGTACTTGATGAGCGACCTCGGGCCGCTCACGCCCGAGCCGATCAAGATTTCGAAAGGCAGCGTGATCGGTCAGGCGAAACTCGTCGCGGATCGGCCGGGCAACGTTCAGGTCTGGTACGCCTACTCGTATCCGCCCGCGAACGTACTTGATCCACCATTAAAGATCGAATTCGTCTCGCCGGTTTGGGCGCCCAAGCTCGTGCCAAGCCCGCCCAGCGTCACGTTGTTGGACACTGTCGATGTTGCAGTTCAGCTGGTGGACTACCGCGGCACCAGCGTGGTCGCGGATGAGGCTCGCGCGGTCTACCTGTCGATTGAAGAGGGTTCGGGTGCGCTGGCCAAGTCGGAAGTGAAATTCGCCGCAAACGAAGCTCGTGCCCTGACGCAATTCATCCCGACATTGCCAGGCAAGGTTCGACTCGCTGCAACAACGCCGAGTCTGCCAACCCAGTCGGCAGAGATCACCGTGACTATGCCCTATTTGCTGCTCGGCCTGTGTGCAATCGGTAGTTTCCTTGGTGGTTTGCTCGCCTATTGGACTCAACAACCTGCTTCGGCGCAGCGAATCTGGATCGGGCTGATCACCGGGTTCGTGCTCTACTGGGCTGTTGCCTTTGGCATCGTTCATGTTCCGAACTTCCCGCACCCATTCGTGCTCAATCCGATCACGGCCGTAATTCTTCCCGTATTCGGCGGGTGGGGCGGCACGAAAGTCATTACTCTCGTTCTGCGTCAGTTCGGCTGGAGCTGGTGAGCGAGCTGATCACCGACTAGCTCCTCAGGCCGGATCGTTAGTGCGATTCGCCCGGCACCTTCTGCGGCGCCGGCGTCGGGATTGTCTCGCCGATTTCGCTTCCCGCGGGCGCGCGATACATCGTTCTGCCCGCTTGCGGCTCACCTGCTTCTTCGGTCGCACCGGAGAAGCCACAGCCGGTGAGGCAGAGCGCGGCCGGAATTGCAAAAAAAAGAAGAATCGCGTTCACTCGGGCAACTCTTATTCCCGGAGCGGAATGAACACAAGAAACGGTCGCGAGATCGAGCGCAAGTTTTTGATCAAGCAATTGCCGCCCGGCCTGAACCGGTTCCGCAATTATCCGATCGCGCAGGGCTATCTGGCCAACGAAACGGGAGGACGCCATGTTCGTCTGCGCAAGAAAGGAAAAACGGCCTCGCTCACTTTCAAGATGGGGCGCGGGAGCGCGCGCGAGGAGCGCGAGATAAAGTTGAGCGCGCAACAGTTCGCTTTGCTCTGGCCGGCTACGACCGGACGTCGCCTGCGCAAGATTCGCTATGAGATTCCGTGGAAGAATTTACTGATTGAGATTGATGTTTACCGGGGACGAAACGCCGGGCTGAGGGTGGCCGAAGTTGAGTTCCCGAGTCAGGCGTCGTGCCGCAAATTCAAGCCGCCGACCTGGTTTGGTCGCGAGGTGACGGGGGAGAAACGCTACAGCAATATTCGACTGGCCACTGAATAAACCCCTCCGCCTTATGAGCTACCGATTCCAATCGGGCGAAACGCTTCCCGGCGGATTCAAAAGAATTTTTCGGGAAGAAATCGACTCTGCGCTCAAAGAGACCCGGCGCGCACCCCGAAAACGCGGTGAGGCCGTGCACGAATTTCGCAAGCATCTTAAGAAGCTTCGCGCAGCATTTTCACTGGTTGGGCTGGCGCAAGGAAGTGAAAGAGCTCTGGTATCAATTGCTTATTCTCGCGCCGCTCAATCGGGTTGTGCTGGAGGAGATCGCGCGCGACGCAAAGACGCTGGGCGATTTGCTCGGCCA
>JBHEMD010000016.1:0-37262 GCA_046262735.1 Chthoniobacterales bacterium
AATGACACGTGGCGATGGATTGGCAATCGCTTGTCGCAGTGGCCGGGGAGAACGCGCCGGTGCACCGGTTGCAAACGGTCGCGAGGTGGGTATAAAACCTCCGTCTCATGGAGCGGCTTGGAGCGGCAGGGGGCAGGCCGCATTTGTTTGCGGCTTTGTTTGCGCTTGGCTTGGCGCTGGCGTTTGTCCTCGGCGGCGGATCGCTCGCCATTCATCGGGAGCGGCAAAATGTTAGCGCCTTTGCGCCTGACATTTTTCCTCTTAAAACTCAGGGGCTCGTTCTTCAGCGTGCCGCCGCCGAGGCCTCCGACGTATTGCCGCTTTACGGCAGCTCCGAACTGGTCAATCCGCCCGGCGTGAGAGCGGGGGACTTTTTTCAGACAGCGCCCACTGGCTTCCAGGTTTCGCCGGTCGGCAAGGCTGGTGCGACTTCGCTCATTCTGCTCCAGAAAATCGGCGCACTGGATACGGAGCTGCGTGACAAAAAAGTTGCCGTCTCGCTGTCCTCCGGCTGGTTTTTGGGAACGGCCAATCCCTATTGGTATGAGGGAAATTTTTCGCGCTTCGCGGCCAGCCAGTTGATCTTCGACAGCGCAATCGACCTGGGACTCAAGCGCGACATCGCCGCGCGCATGATTCAGTATCCGCACACGCTTGAAAAAGCACCCTTGCTTGACTTCGCCCTCCGGCGACTTGCTTCCGCGAGCCGGTTCGACCAATTCGCCTTTTACGCAGTCTGGCCACTTGGAAAATTGCAGGACGCTATCTGGGATTTGCAGGACCATTTTGCCGCCCTTGGCGTATTGCGGGGACGTAAACCGGCTCCGCGTCAAGCGCAGATACTTCACTGGCCGACGCTGATTGCGAAGAACACGGAGTCAGCAGCCGAGGAGCGGAAAAAACAAAACGCCCTGCATCCCCCTCGGCATCTCACCGACCGCAACCGTGACGGGTGGTTTCACGAACATATGAACGAATCGGCGGAATGGACCGATCTGGAGTTGCTCTTGCGGATCCTCCGGGAGATTCAGGCCCGGCCGCTCGTGATTAGCATGCCGATGAACGGGCCGTATTTCGATTCACTCAACGTTTCGCGCGCGGCGCGGGAAGAATTTTATGAGCGGTTGCGCCGTCTCCAACGACGCTACAATTTTGAGCTTGTCGATTTTGAGGAGCACGATCAAGACCCCGATTTCCTCAACCCACATCTGACCGCGAAAGGTTGGATTTTATATGACCGAGTTTTGGACGATTTTATGCACGACCGCGTTCCGCACACGTGAGCAAACTTGACGCTCTTATGATGACTTCGGATACCGCCGATAAAGTGTTGGAGCTGCTGGTTACAGTCACCGGCACGGACGAGGTCCGTGCCAATCCGGATCTGCCGCTCTACGACTCGCAGGTTCTCGACTCGATGAAGACGGTCGAACTGATGATCGCGCTGGAAGAGGAACTGGGAGTAAAAGTTTCACCGGCGGAATTTGAGCGCGAGATGTGGAAGACGCCCCGCAAAATTATCGCGGACGTCGAACAGCGTTTAAAATCATGAATTGGGTTGGCGCCCATCCCTGGTTGTGGCGGGTGCTGCTGCTTATCTATTATCTGGGTATCATCGCCGCCTTAATCGGCATGTATGGGCGTGGTGACTTTTCCACCCCGCCGTTTGTTTACCAGGCTTTTTGAGTGAATCTGCTCGAGCGAGTTGATCATTGGGGGACGGTCGCGCCCAATAAGATCGCTCACGTGAGCGGGGAAAGGACGCTGAGCTATGGCGAATTGCGCGCGCGCTCGAACGCGCTCGCCGCCTACCTCAGCGGCCAAGTTGGAGATGAGTGCGCGCCGATCGCGATGCTTGGTCATCGCGAGCCGGAAATGCTGGTGGCGTTTCTCGGCGCGGTGAAATCCGGCCGCGCATATGTCCCGATTGATACCGCATTGCCGCAGCAGCGGATCGACAACATCCTCGCGATCGCGCGCCCGGCGCTCGTGCTGACGGCGCAAGAAACGGCTCGAGTTTCTGCTCAAGGCAGCGAGACCCCGCTCCGCCCCGTGCAGAAGAACGATCCGTTCTACATTTTATTTACGAGCGGCAGTACGGGCGAGCCGAAAGGCGTCATCATCACGCGTGGATGTCTGGAACATTTCCTCAACTGGATGCTCGGGGAGCAAAAATTCGCGGAGCGCACCGAGACGTTTCTGAACCAGGCGCCGTTCTCGTTCGATCTCTCGGTCATGGATTTATATTGCAGCCTCGCTACCGGCGGCACGCTCTTCAGCATCAGCCGCGACCTGGTGGAAAATCCAAAGCTGCTTTACCGGGCGTTGACCAACTCCAACGTGACGACCTGGGTCTCGACGCCTTCGTTTGCGCAGATGTGTTTAATCGAAGAGACGTTCCGAGAGCCAATGTTACCGCACGTGCGGCGTTTTCTTTTTTGCGGCGAAACACTTCCGCCGCAAACGGTCGCGCGACTGCGCGAGCGGTTTCCGCGCGCCGAAGTTTGGAACATGTACGGGCCGACCGAAGCGACAGTCGCGACCACGTCGATCCGAATCGACGATGACGTGCTGAAAAAATATTCGCCGTTGCCGGTCGGCCGGCCGATGCCGGGCGTGCAAGTGGTGATTGTCGATCTTGCGGGAGAAGTTTTGCCGCCGGAGCAGCGGGGCGAGATCGTGATAGCCGGGCAGAATGTGAGTCCGGGCTATCTCGGGCGCCCTGATTTGACCGGGCAGGCGTTTTTCGAATTCGAGGGCGAGCGTGCCTATCGCACCGGCGATCAGGGTCGGCTTCGAGACGGTCTGCTTTTTTTCGAAGGCCGCATTGACCACCAAATCAAGCTCAGCGGTTATCGCATCGAGCTCGGCGATATTGAAACGAATCTTCTCAGCCTGCCGCAGGTGCGCGACGCCGTCGTTCTGCCGGTGACGAAAAACGGCGCGGTCCTGTCTCTGGCCGCTTTCGTTGTGCTGAGCGCGCGTGAGCAGGCCTCGGACTTTGTGGTGGGGCAGGCGCTGCGAAAACTACTCGGCCAACGGCTGCCAGTTTATATGCTGCCGAGAAAATTTCTCTTCCTCGATGCATTTCCGATGACGCCCAACGGCAAAGTCGACCGGGCGCGCTTGGCCGCATCCTTGTGATTCCCTACGCCGATTTCACTTACTTCGGCCTGCTGCTCTACGTGGTGGTCCCGACGCTCATCCTCGGCGTATTCGGCCGCGCAGGTTGGCGCTGGGCGCTGTTCGTCACCGCGCTCATGCTCGCTGTCCAGTACGTCGGAATTCTCCACGTCCGTCCTGAATTTTCAGTGCGCGAAATCTGGATGCTGCTTGGGTTTACTCTCTGGCAATGGGCGACGATCCGCGCATTCGCCGGCGCCGGCGCGCCGGCCGGCTCCTTGTTCTACGGGGCGGTGCTCCTCAGTTTGCTGCCGCTCGCCGCGGCGAAATTTCTGCCCGTGCTCTGGCCCCACACTGAATTCGGCTTCCTTGGAATCTCCTATGTCACGTTTCGCGCACTCGACGTCGTTTTCTGTTTGCGCGACAACGTTATCGCCGAGCCGGGAACACTCGATCTGCTCATGTTCCTTTTCTTTTTTCCAACAATTTCCTCCGGACCAATCGATCGCTACCGGCGCTTTGTCCCCGAGTCGCGACGCAAGCGCACCCGCGCTGAATTCCTCGCCGATCTCGACGCGGCCGTGCACCGGCTGTTTCGCGGTTTTCTCTACAAATTCATCATCGCGGCGCTGATCAAGGACCATTGGCTCGAGCGAGCGGCGGCCGGCCGGCACCTTCACTCCTACATCAGCTACATGTACGCTTACACGTTCTATTTATTTTTCGATTTCGCCGGTTACAGCGCCTTCGCCATCGCACTGAGCTACCTTTTCGGCGTTCATACTCCGGAAAATTTTAATCGGCCGTTTCTCGCGCGGAACATCCGCGACTTCTGGAACCGGTGGCACATCACTCTTTCATTTTGGTTTCGCGACCACGTTTACATGCGCTTCTTGCTTGCGGCGACGCGCGGCCGCTGGTTCGCCAACAAACATACGGCTGCCATCATCGGTTACTTTTTGGCCTTCGGTTTGATGGGCTTATGGCACGGCGTCGAGCCGCACTACATCATTTATGGCTTGTATCAGGCAACGCTCCTCTCAGCCTTCCACATTTATTCCGAGCGCAAGAAGGCCCGCAGCCCCTCGGCCGATAGTCCCCTGCGACGCGGCCTGGCCATTCTGATCACCTTTCAGTGCGTCGCATTCGGTCTGCTCATTTTTTCCGGGCGAATCGGTGCCGCGCCTTTGCCTCACCATCTGAGCCAGCTGGAGGAGGCGAATTGCACGGAGATTTTCGGCTGGGTCTGGGATAAGCATCATCCCGACGCGCCGGTGATTGTCGATCTTTGGGACGGCGAGGAATGGTTGCTGAGCTTCCCCGCACATGAATACCGGCAGGATCTGGCCGATGCCGGCTATGGCAATGGCCGGCACGCATTCCACATTCAAATTCCACCCGCGCTGAGGGACGGACGCCCACACCAAATCCATCTGCGCGTCGCCGGAAAGGAAACAGAGCTGAACAACTCGCCGCGCGAGATCGTTTGCCACTGATGAACGCGCCCGAGGGATGCTGGAACAGAGCCCGTCCCTCCATGTAGCTGATTAGCGCGGCGGCGATGCTTGTTGCCTGGGCCGAACCGGCACTTCGCTCTCCGCCGCTACTTCGTATTCAGATTTTGGCAGGCCGAGCAGCCAGTGATCGAACCAGCCGACGATGTGTTGGAGACGTTCCACCCGATGCCACGGCTGGCCGGAACGGGAGAGTTCGTGCGATTCGTTCGGAAACATCACCATCGCCGTCGGAATTTTGCGGAACTTGAGCGCGCGAAACATCTGCTCGCCCCCGGCTTCGGGCGGGGTACGCGTGTCGTTCTCGCCGAGGATAAACATCGTCGGTGTCTTGACGTTGTTGATGTAGGTGATGGGCGAGCGCGCCTTGAAATCCTGCTCGTCCACGAAGGGCGGCGCTTTAAACCAGTTTGGCTGGAAGAGAGTAAAGTCGGCCGTGTACCACCAATCGCTCCAGCTCGCGATGTCGCGTTGCGCCACCGCCGCGGCGAACCGATCGGTGTGACCGACGACCCAATTGGTGAGCAAACCGCCGCCGCTGCCGCCGGTTACGCCCAATTTCTTCTCGTCGATGTAACCGCGCTTGATCGACTCATCCACACCGGCCATCAGATCTTTGAAATCGTCGCCGGGATAATGATACTGGATCACATTCCCAAACTCCTGGCCATAGCTCGTGCTGCCCCGTGGGTTTGGGTAAAGAACCGCGTAACCTTTCGCCGCCATCCAATGGAACTCGTGGAAAAAGATGTAGCCGTAAGCGACGTGCGGCCCGCCATGGATGTTGAGGATGAGCGGATATTTTTTCGACGCGTTGAAGTCCGGCGGCTTCTGCACCCACGCCTGAATTGTTTTGCCGTCGAAACTTTTGTAAGAAATCTCCTCCGGCTCAGTCAGGTTGAGTTTCGACAACAGCTGGTCGTTCAAATGAGTGAGCTGGACCGGCTGGCTCCCGGCCGCGCGATCGAGCGTGAACAAATCGCCAATCCGTGTCGGCGTTGTCGTCGTGTAGAAGAGTTTCGATCCATCCGGGGACGCGCGCACTCTAATGATGCCCTGTTTGCCCGAAGTGATATCGGTCGCGTTGCCGGTTGCGACATCGAACGACGCGACATTCGCCCTCCCTTCTTTGGAATAAATCTGGATCAGCGATTTTCCGTCCGGCGTCCAGATCGGGCGATTGTCGCCGCCGCCGCGCGGCGGAAGACTGTCGCCAATCAACGAGTTGCCGACGTCGAAATCGAATTTCTCGGTGAGATTTCGCGGCTTGCCGTTGGGGGCCAGATCGACAGTCCAGAGGTCCGGCTCCGAGTAGGAGTTTACTGGTTGGTTCGTCGAGGCGATGAAGGCGATTTGTTTGCCGTCAGGACTGAGTGAGAGCGCACCAGAGTCGGGTCCACCTTGGAGATTCAGTTCCAGCGTTGTGATCTTCGTCGGCTCGCCGCCGGTCGCTGATATCGAATACAAATCGCTTCGCGGGAAATCGTAATACGGTTCGTCCGCGCGCGTGGTCGTGAAATAAATTTGTGTCCCATCCTTCGACCAGGTCGCGTTGTCTTCGTCGAACCGGCCGGAGGTCAGCTGTTTTGGCTGCACTTTTCCTTCCGCCGTTCGCGGCGCCGTCACCGTCCAGATGTGCTGTGGCCGCGTCGGATCCGTGTAACCTTCGTTGTCCTGGCGATAGACCGCGCGCGTGATCACGTGAATATCGCTCTCATGTTCTGACTCGCTTTGGGCTTTCGCGGCCGCGGCATCGGCTGCCTGCTCGGCGCGTTCTTTCGCGGTCTTAGGTGAACTGGTTGTTTTCGGCGCGACTGAAATCGTCGGCGCGGGCGAGCTTGATGCGCCTTTCTGCAGGCCGGCATCGCCGACGCCGGCTACCGCTTTCTTCAGCTCTTCTTCTTTTTGTTTTTTCTTTTGCTGTTTGGCGAGGTCCTCTGCGTTCGTCGAGCTAGTGAACGCGATCGCCTTTCCATCCGGCGACCAGCGCGGGTCGCTCGCGCCTTTCGGCAAATCAGTAAACGTGAACGAATCGCCGCCGTTCATCGGCAGGATCGACAACTGCGGCGGCTCGGATTTGCCGTCCTTTTCCGTCGCCCTAACGAAGGCGAGAAACTTTCCGTCCGGTGACCAGCGCGGCGTCGAATCGTGATCGCCCTTGGTCAGTTGATGCGGCTGTTCGCCTCCGCTCGCCGCCACCGACCAGATCGAAGTGTTGTATCCCTCCTTCTTCTCGTTCACCGTGACCCGGACAAACGCAACGCGCGATCCATCCGGCGAAACCTGCGGATCGCCGATCCAGACAAAATCCCAGAGATCTTTCTCGTTGATGGGGCGCTTTTCGGCGAATGCGGGACCGCTAAGCGCGAACAGAGCCAGTGAAAGGAAAAGGACGAAGCACGAATGACGAATGACGAATGAATGACGAAGCTCGAAATTCGCAGCGCTACATCGACCACGTTTGGTTATTCGGTTATTCCTCATTCCTTCGGGCTTCGTCATTCGTCGTTCTGCTCACATATGCTCAATCACGTTATTGCCGAATTCGCTGCACTTGATCTCGGCGGCACCGTCCATCAAACGCGCGAAATCGTAGGTGACGCGTTTGCTCGCGATGGCGCCGTTCAATCCTTTTAGAATCAGATCCGCCGCTTCCGTCCAGCCCATGTAGCGGAACATCATTTCGCCGGAGAGAATGACCGAGCCGGGATTCACCTTGTCCTGGTTCGCGTATTTCGGCGCGGTGCCGTGGGTTGCTTCGAACACGGCGTGACCGGTGATGTAGTTAATGTTTCCACCCGGGGCGATGCCGATTCCGCCGACCTGCGCGGCGAGCGCGTCGCTCAGGTAATCGCCGTTCAAATTCAACGTCGCGATTACGTCGAAATCTTCCGGGCGCGTCAGCACCTGCTGCAACGTGATGTCGGCAATGGCGTCCTTGATCACGATGCCCGCGCCCGGTTTGCCCATCGGAATTCGGCACCACGGGCCGCCGTCGAACTCCTCCGCGCCGAAGAACTTTTTCGCGACTTCATAGCCCCAATCACGAAACGCACCCTCGGTGAACTTCATGATGTTGCCCTTGTGCACGAGCGTGACCGATTTGCGGTTGTAACGAATGGCGTAGCTGATTGCGCTGTGGACCAGGCGCACCGTGCCGGAGTAGCTCACCGGCTTGAGTCCGAGACCCACGCGCACGTCGGCCGGAAAATCTTTCGTCCCGACCTGGTCCCAGAATTCTTTCGCCTTCTCTTTCGTCCCGAACCGGATCTTGGCGAACTCTTTTGGAAATTCTTTCGCGAAAAAATCCAGAATCTTCTGCGCTTCCGGCGTTCCCGCGGCGTATTCGATGCCGGCGTAAATGTCTTCGGTGTTTTCGCGAAAAATCACCATGTTAACTTTGCCCGGCCGTCGGATCGGCGAGGGGACGCCGGCGAACCATTGCACCGGGCGCAGACAAACATAAAGATCGAGAAGTTGTCGTAGCGCCACGTTGAGCGAGCGAATTCCGCCGCCGACCGGAGTGGTGAGCGGGCCCTTGATCCCGATCAGATATTCGCGAAACGCTTCGACCGTGTCATCGGGCAGCCAATTGTCGAATTTGTCCTTGGCCGCCTGTCCGGCAAAAACTTCGAACCAGGAAATCTTCTTGCGGCCGCCGTACGCTTTTTCGATAGCGGCATCGAAGACGCGCTCGCTTGCCGCCCAAATATCCGGTCCCGTTCCGTCGCCGCGAATGAAGGGGATAATCGGCCGGTCCGGTACGTTTAACGCTTGATCGCGTGAAATTTTTTCCCCAGCAGGCGGGGCGACATCTTTGTAAGGCATAAGATCGGCAGTGTAGAAGCGACTGTTTTTAACTGCAATTTGCGCCGAGGGGACAAATTGGCAGCGCGTACGGGAGTCGAACCCGTGCACCAGCCTTGAGAGGGCTGTGTCCTAACCACTAGACGAACGCGCCGTCGCAGAGCGGACTTTATCAAGATGACTTCGTTCAGCAAGCCGGTCGCGCAAGCTCCCGCGCCTCCGGTGTCTTATGCGAGCCGTCGAGGCTTACGAATGAGTTGGAGGATCGAGAATCTCCTGCGACGCTCCGGGGTCGCGGCGGCGTTTACGGTTGGTTCGGCTCGTCTGTCGGCGGCGGTGGCGGGGTCGCCGTTTCCGAGGGCAGCGTCGAAGGTAGCGGCAATGGCCGCTCGCTTTCGTCGGCGCTTGGTTGGGCTGCCGGCGAACTCGCAGGCGAGGAAGTCGGTGATGGCGAGGGCGAAGGGCGGACCCGGTTTTGATCGGCGAGGCCAACGTGCCTGGCTTTCATGTCCTGGAGGCCAGCTTTGATGTCCGCCCGGTCAGTCAGCGCCTCCATTCGAGCGTAGTAAACGCTGTAATAATGGCGCAGCCGATCGCGTTTTTCGAAATCGGTGTGCGCCGTGTCGGCTGCTTTCCTGGCTGCGATTACGTCCGGATCGTTGGTGACTCGATTGCGTAAACGTCGCCACTCGATGTGCATCCGGGATTCATCGGCCTTGGTCCCGAGCGAGGTTTGTTTGAAAATTTCATCGAGCTTGGACAGCTCGGGAAGATCGGGTAATTCCGGCGCGGGCGCTGGCGTGGGGGTCGGTGTCACTGCGGCGGCGACAGGAGTCTGCCCGGCAGCTTTAGTTGAAAGATCGACAGTCGGCCGCGCCGCCTCCTGCGCCTGCACGCTCAGGACAAGGGCACTCATCGCCACCACAAAAATAAACCGGACCAATATCATTCCTGATCAAGTAACCGCCTTCGCGGCAAATTTCAAAGTGCGCGACCGGGCGTCACGTGCTAAACGTCACGCTGGATTCGCCGGGGCGTAGCTTAGCTTGGTAGAGCGCGTGGTTTGGGACCACGAGGTCGGAGGTTCAAATCCTCTCGCCCCGATCTTGTCATTTTCCCGGTTCGTATCCGAGATTTGCTGCCAGGCGCTTCTCCACCGCGTCCGCTGGTTCGCCGCGGCGCTGCGCATAATCTTCGACTTGGTCGCGCCCGATTTGGCCGACACCGAAGTATTTCGCGTCCGGATGTGAGAAATATAATCCGCTTACGCTCGAAGCGGGATGCATGGCGGAGGATTCAGTCAGCCGGATGTCGATCTTGCGTTCGGCCTCGAGCAGATTGAACAGCATCTGCTTCTCCGCGTGATCCGGGCACGCGGGATAACCGGGCGCCGGTCGGATGCCGCGATATTTTTCGCGGATGAGATCGGCATTGGTCAGGTTCTCGCCACGCCCGAATCCCCAGGCGATCCGGGCTTGTTTGTGCAGATACTCGGCGAATGCTTCGGCGAGGCGGTCGGCCAGCGCTTTCGTCATGATGGCGCTGTAATCGTCATGCGCGCCGGCAAACTTTTCCGCGAGCCCGTCCGCGCCATGAATAGTGACGGCGAAACCGCCGAGATAATCGGCGCCCTCGGGCGCGACATAATCCGCGAGGCAATGATTGAATTGTCCGGCGGGTTTTTGCATTTGCTGTCGCAAGAAATAGAACGTGGCCAGTTTCTCGCGACGCGATTCGTCGGTGTAAAGATCGACATCGTCGCCGTGGGAGTTTGCCGGCCAAAACCCGAAGACGCCCCGCGCGACGAGCGAGGTTTCCGCGACGATCTGATCGAGAAGGTTCTGCGCATCGTCAAACAGCTCCCGCGCCTGTTTGCCGATGACTGGGTCGTCGAAGATCGCCGGATAACGCCCGCGCAATTCCCAGACGTGAAAGAACGGGGACCAATCGATGTAATCGATAAGCGTGCGTAGCGACACGGTATGCTGATCCGACGCGAAGACGCGTATTCCGACAAAATCCGGCTGCGGTGGTTGATATTTGCTCCAGTCGATCGGCGTGCGCTTCGCGCGCGCTTCTTCCAGCCTCAGTAGTTTTTTACGGCCCACCTTCGCCGCCTGTTCTTCGCGCAAGCGCACGTAATCAGCGCGCGTTTGCGCGTCGAAATCGGGCTTCAACGCTTGGTTCAGCAGCGAGTTCACCACGCCGACCGCGCGCGAAGCATCGAGCACATGCACGGTGCTGCCGTCATAATTGGGCGCGATTTTCACCGCGGTGTGCGCGCGGCTCGTGGTCGCTCCCCCGATCAAGAGCGGCAACTTAAAACCTTCGCGCTCCATTTCCTGGGCCACGTGCACCATCTCGTCGAGTGATGGAGTGATTAATCCGCTTAACCCGACGACGTCGGCTTTCTTTTCCCGCGCCGTTTCCAGGATCTTGGCCGCCGGCACCATTACGCCAAGATCGACAACGTCGTAATTGTTACATTGCAAGACGACGCCGACGATGTTTTTGCCGATGTCGTGCACGTCGCCTTTCACCGTTGCCATGACGATGCGGCCCTGCGGCTTCGCGCCGGTCGCCTTCTCCGCTTCCATGAACGGCAGCAGATAAGCGACCGCCTTTTTCATCACCCGTGCGCTCTTCACCACCTGCGGCAAAAACATTTTGCCCGCGCCGAAGAGATCACCCACCACGCTCATTCCCGCCATCAGTGGACCTTCGATCACGTCGAGCGGGCGTTTGCATTTTTGGCGGGCTTCTTCCGTGTCGATGTCGATGTAATCGACGATGCCTTTGACGAGCGCATGTTTGAGGCGTTCCTCGACTGGTTGATTGCGCCATGCTTCATCTTTGACCGGCGTTTTGTCTTTGGTTTTTACCTGCTCGGCGAACTCGACCAGCCGCTCGGTCGCCTCAGCGCGCCGATTCAAGAGCACATCTTCGACACGCTTGCGTAGCTCCGGCTCGATCTCCTCATAAACAGCCAGTTGCCCCGCGTTGACGATTCCCATGTCCAGACCGGCGCGAATGGCGTGAAACAAAAACGCAGCATGCATCGCTTCGCGCACGGTGTTGTTCCCGCGGAAGGAGAATGAGATGTTGCTAACGCCGCCGCTCACCCGCGCGCCCAGGAGATTGGCTTTGATCCAGCGCGTCGCCTCGATGAAATCGACGGCGTAATTGCGATGCTCGTCCAGGCCGGTGGCGACCGTGAGGATGTTTGGATCGAAGATGACGTCGTTCGGCGGAAACTGGGCGCGCTCGGTGAGGAGTTTGTAGGCGCGGGCGCAGATGTCGATCTTGCGCTGGAAATTGTCGGCCTGTCCTTGTTCGTCGAACGCCATCACGATCACAGCGGCGCCGTAGCGTTTGATCAACCCGGCGTGACGCAGGAATTCCTCTTCACCGTTCTTGAGCGAGATCGAATTCACGACGCATTTTCCCTGAACGCATTTCAATCCCGCCTCGATCACGCTCCACTTCGAGCTGTCGATCATTAGCGGGATGCGGGCGATCTCCGGTTCGCTTCCGATCAGGTTGAGGAAACGGACCATGGCCGCTTCCGAATCGATCATCCCTTCGTCCATGTTCACGTCGAGCAGGTTGGCCCCGCCCGCGACCTGCTGCCGCGCAACCGACAGCGCGCCGTCGAAATCGTCCGCCAGGATCAGCTTCGAAAATTTGGGCGAGCCAGTGATGTTTGTGCGCTCGCCAATAACAACAAAACCAAACTCCGGTGTAATATTGAGAGGCTCGAGCCCGGAAAGCTGTAATGGGGGAGGGACCTTAGCGTCCCGAGTCCGAGCCGGACTGGCATTGTGGCGGCGCTGAGGCCGCTTTAACCTTCGCGGTTTACAGTCGCGCACGGCCGCGGCGATGGCGCGAATGTGATCGGGAGTCGTGCCGCAGCAGCCGCCGACAAGATTAAGCCAGCCGTTCTGCGCCCATTTTGTCACCTTTGGGGCGAACGTTTCGGCCGTTTCGGGAAAACCGGTTTCGGAAAGGGGGTCGGGCAAGCCGGCGTTGGGGTAGGCGGCCGTAAAGTGAGGCGAAATGTGCGCGAGCTCTTCGACAAACGCCGCCATCTCGTCGGGCCCAAGCGCGCAGTTCAGCGCCACGACCAGCGGCTGGGCGTGCTCGATTGCAACCAGAAACGCTTCAAGGGTTTGACCGCTCAATGTCCGGCCGGAGCGATCGGTAATCGTGCCGGAGATCATCAGCGGGATTCTGCGCCCGATCTGCTCGAAGACCTGCGCGATTGCGAACAGCGCCGCCTTGGCGTTGAGGGTGTCGAAGACTGTTTCGACGGCGAGAAGATCGACACCGCCTTCCAATAGCGCGCTCGCCTGGTCGAAGTAACTCCGCCGCAGTTGATCGAAAGTCACTGCCCGAAATCCCGGATCGTTTACGTCCGGCGACATGGACGCGGTGACAGGCAGCGGGCCTAACGAGCCGGCGACAAACCGCCGCGTCCCAGTTTCGTTCGCTACGCGATCGGCGGCGCGCCGTGCAATGTTCGCGGCAGCGAAGTTCATTTCGTGAACAAGGGCGCGAAGATCGACATCGTCGATCACGCGCTGAAAGAACTCCTGGTCTTTGCGTCCGTTCGCCGGTTCGCCTTGAAAGAGAAAATCGTGCAGCCCGATCGTGGTCGCGCTGAAGGTGTTGGTCTCGACGATATCGGCGCCGGCAGTGAGATATTCCTCGTGGATTTGGTCAATGACGTCCGGTTGCGTCAACTGCAGCAGCTCCAGGCTGCCCTTGAGGTCTTTTCCTCTCCAATCGCGGAAGCGTTTCCCGCGGTAATCCTCCTCCGAGAACTTGCGGCGCTGGATCATTGTGCCCATCGCGCCGTCGAGCACGACGATGCGCTCCTCGAGCAAGCTCTCCAGCGAATGGAGTTCAGATGCCATAACGGCCGACAACTAAGCTGTGGTCATGCCATGGAGCAAGAAACAAATTGACGCATCATGATATGTAGATGCGTCGTGTGAAGCTCCCAATCCCAGGCTCCAAACCCCAAAGAAGTTCCAATCACCCAAATACGAGACAATGGCGCACGCTCTCTTCGACTATTGGAACTTGGGATTTCCCTTGGTGCCTGGTGCTTGGAATTTGGTGCTTAGGAAACGCTGTTTGTGCTGGAGCGATTGCGCCAGGGGACGGCAATCAAGGCGCCGTTGCTTGCGCAGTCAGCTCGGCTATGCCGCCAGACGGGATCTCTCTGTCGGCGATCAGGGACAGGGGCCGAGGTTGCCCAGTTGGTTGCAGGGGCCAAGCGGCGTATCGCCGTGCTGAATATGGGCTTGGGCGGCCGGGGCCGGTAGACAAAGGATCTTGCCGTTGTGGCAGACCGCCATCAGTGGCTTTTCGCGCGTCACGGTTTTGTCCACGCCGTAATTCTCAGGCAGGGTACACTGGGGTGTCGCGGTGGGCGTGGGCCTAGGCTTGTCTGGTTTGTCCGATCTTTGCGCGTTGCCCTGCGTTGCAAACAACAAGGCCAGGGCGGCGGCAACTGCTATCGTTAAGCGGAGAAAACGATTTTTCGGAGTCGTAGCGGTCATTGCCTGAAAGTTTGGTTCGCTGATGAGTTTTTGGGAAACCCGATCATGCACGCTCTTCCAGACAAAAGCAAGCTTTTGAACATGTCTGGGCGCGGCCGGTGGGACGGAACTGGCACGGCGGCCTTAAGACAGACAGCTCGACTTCGCTCGGTGTCGCAATTAGGTGACAATCATGGACGCGGCGAGACTTTTGAAAAGTCTCAACCGTGACCAGCGCAATACGTTCGTCGCCTGTTTTCTCGGCTGGGCGCTGGATGCGCTGGACTTCTTTCTGGTCACCTTTGTGCTCGTCCCGATCGGTCACGATTTCGGCGAAAGCATTCCCAAAGTCGCCTTCGCGATCACGCTCACGTTAATGATGCGCCCGGTCGGCGCGTTCATCTTCGGCTGGCTCGGGGACAAATTCGGCCGGCGCATTCCGCTCATGGCCGACATCATTTTCTATTCGGTGATGGAGCTGCTTACTGCGTTCGCGCCGAATTTCACAATCTTTTTGATTTTGCGCGCGCTCTTTGGCATCGGAATGGGTGGCGAATGGGGACTGGGCGCGTCGCTCGCGATGGAATCGCTCCCGACTCGGGCGCGCGGCCTGTTTTCGGGAATTCTACAGCAAGGCTACGCGGTTGGTTATTTGCTCGCGGCGCTGGTTTACTGGACCGTCTTTCCGCATTTCGGCTGGCGCGGGTTGTTTGTCGTCGGCGCGCTGCCTGCGTTTCTCGTAATTTACATTCGCGCGCGCGTGCCGGAATCCCCGGTGTGGGAACGGGAGCGGAGCGCGCGCAAACCAAAGCTAAAGATGTCGATGTTTGTGAAACAACATTTGGGATTGTTCATCTATGCCGCGCTTCTGATGACGGCGTTCAATTATATGTCGCACGGGACGCAGGACCTTTACGCGACTTATTTGCAAAAGCAGCGCGGCTTCAATTTCGATCAGACATCGAAGATCGCGATCATTTACGCGTTTGGCATGATCGCTGGCGGAACCGTGGTGGGTCACTTGTCGCAGCGGTGGGGCCGCCGGCGCGCTATCGTCCTGACCGCGATTTGCGGATTGATTCTGATCCCGCTGTGGATTTTTTCCCCGACAACCGCGCTGCTCATCACGGGCGGGTTTCTGATTCAATTCATGGTGCAAGGCGCGTGGGGCGTTGTGCCGGTGCATTTAAATGAGCTTTCGCCGCCGGAGTTTCGCGGCACGTTTCCAGGGCTCGCTTATCAGACGGGGAACTTCGCGGCTGCCTATGCCGCCCAGCAACAGGCCTGGTTGGCCGAACATTTCCGTTTGCCGAATGGACAACCGGACTACGCGCTAACCATGGCGATGGTCGAAGCGGTGGTATTTATCCTGATAATTATTCTGGCGGCGATCGGCCGAGAGGAACGCGGCAAAGAGTTTTGATCGCGCGCAGAGCTGTCGTCGAAGGCGTGTCGCCTGCGCGGATCGTTGGCACCCGATACAGATGCGCTAGAACAAGCGTTAGCGCCGTAGCTGTGCCGGGGCCAGGCCCGGTCCTTCGCCCGGCGGTTGCGGTTGGCTGGCAACTTGAGTCGAGCCGCGATAGACGCCAGGCCCGAATCGTTGCTCGATAATCGCCTCGGCAATTTTGTCCGCGAGCCGCTCGCGGAATGCGAAGTCGCGCGCTTCACGGCCTTCGCTCCGATTGCTCAAGTATCCGCACTCAACCAGCACGGCCGGATAACTGGCCAGCCGTAGCACGCGAAAATTGGCGTGGTGCACGCCGCCATTGGCCGAGCGGGGGATCATCATGAGCTTGGATTGGACCCGATTCGCCAGCTCGACCGACATGGCCGAGTTGTAGTAGGTCTCGAATCCGCGCGTTGTCCGCCGTCGGGAATCATTGAAATGGATGCTGACAAAGATGGAATTTTTCTGTCGGTTTTCGATCGCAACCCGCTCGTCGAGCGAAATAAAAAGGTCCGACGAACGCGTCATCACCGTTTTCAATTCCGACTCACGGAGCTTGCGCTCGAGACGCTTGGCGACATCAAGGGTGGCGTATTTTTCCGCGCCGCCATAGCGACGATAGGCGCCGCTGTCCTTGCCTCCGTGTCCGGCATCGACCACCACGGTGTCGAAGGTCTTGCTCGTATTTTTCGTCCCTCCGATCGGAGCAACGGCGCAGCCTGCGAGTAGAGCGGCAAAAATACAAACGCAGGCGCGTTGGATCAGCTGTGGCATGGCAACCTCTAATTCAAAGCGACTTTTCTGCCAAATGTTGCGGCAAAATTAGATTTTTCTGCCGCCTTTCACTGGAGAACCGCTTTCATTAACACCGGGTTTCGTTCGTGCGCAGCTTTCACGCAAAAACCGCTTGTTTTTTGTGCGACCGGAATTAAAGGCGTTTACTTCAATTATGCGCACTCGATTCATTGTTCTTCCGTCGCTGCTGGCGACATTGGTTTTGATCTCTGTTTCGCTCTTCGGAGCGAAAGTGCCGAGCCCAACTGCCAGCCCCGCGGCAGCCGCTAGCCCCAAGCCGACCGTTACGAAGCCGGTTGTCGATCAAACCGCGCAGACGATCATCTTTTGCTATCACGGTTTGGTCGAGAAAGTTCGCTATCCCGGAACCCAAATCACGCCGGCGGCGTTTGAAGCGCAAATGAAGGAGCTCAAGGATCGCGGGATCACCGTGATCGGAATGCAGGACTTGTTGGCTTGGAAGCGTGGCGACAAAAATATTCCGCCGCGTTGCGCCGTAGTGACCTTCGATGACGGCTTGAAATCACAATACGAAGTCGCGTGGCCGATCATGAAAAAATTCGGCTATACCTTCACCATGTTCATTTACACCGAAGGCGTCCGCGGAGGTTTGTTCGGCGGTGGAGAGGCGATCACCTGGGAACAATTGGCCGATATGCGCGATAACGGGATAGACATTCAAGCGCACTCCGCAACCCACCAGGATTTACGTGAGGGCCATCCGGTCACAATCAGGGAACCGGATGGAAAGAAGACGAGGAAAAAGCTGACCGGGCCCGAGTACGAGCAATTCCTTCAGAACGAGCTCGTGGGATGCAAAACGCTGCTCGAACAGCGGCTTGGAATTAGGGTGAACTGCTTCGCCGTTCCCTACGGGTTTTACAACCAGCACGTCAAAGACATCGCGCGCAATGCCGGCTACGAAGGAATGTTCACCGTTTACGGCCAGCCGATTACGTGGACATCGCCAATGGATGCGCTCGGCCGCTACGCGATCGAAGCGAACAAGCCGAAAGTTTTTGAAGATGCTGTGAAAATGATCGCCACGACAAGCGGCGGACCGGGCGCGCCAGCCGTTGCAGTCGTCGGCCCGCAAAATTTGCAGACCGAACCAGCTGACGGAACGACCGTGCGCACGGCGCTTCCACTGATCAAAGCCAACTTGAGCGGGCTCGGGCAAATCGATCCGGCGACGTTGCAAATGCGCGTTAGCGGGCTGGGCGTTGTTCCGGCTAGTTACGACCCGAAGACGGGCACAGTCGCCTACCAAGTGACGCAGAAACTCCGCGATAAAAGTTGCACCGTGATTCTAAGCGCAAAATCCGGCGATAAAAAAGTCGAGGCGCACTGGACGTTCGGGATTGAGGAAGCCGCACCCGGCGCGACTTCGACAGCTCCCAAGCCGACGCCCACGCCGAAGAAATAACGCGCGATGATGAGCCGGGTAGCGTGCGCTGCCCCGATGTGTCGGCCACGCGCGAGGAAATAAGAAGTGTTTTCACAACTCAGCGACAAGCTGCAGGAGATCTTCAAAGATCTGCGCGGTCACGGCACGATCAGCGAAGCGAATATCGACGCTGCGCTGCGGCAGGTCCGGCTCGCCCTGCTCGAGGCGGACGTCGATTTTCAGGTCGCGAAAAACTTCATCGCTCGCGTCAAGGAGAAGGCGCTGGGCGAAACCGTTTTGCGCAGCATCACGCCCGGCCAGCAGATCATCAAAATTTTCCATGACGAAATGTCGATCTTGCTCCGAGGCGATCCCGCAGCTGCCGGACTCAATCTGGGCGAGCCGCATCGCATTTTGATTGTTGGCCTCAACGGATCAGGCAAAACAACCTCGGCCGCGAAGCTCGCGCGCTTGCTTAAAAAACAAGGCCACGCGCCGTGTTTAGTCCCGCTCGATTTGCAGCGACCCGCTGCCGTCGAACAGCTCGCGACTCTCGGTGAAAAAATCGACGTGCCGGTGCTTATTCCCGAACCGGGGGAGCAAAACGTTCAGCGCGCCGCGGCTTCTGCCAGTGGTAGGGCGCGACCGCCGGGCGCGCCGATCGTCGAGATATTCGATACCGCCGGTCGCCAGGAAATCGACGAGTTGCTGATTGACGAACTGAAACAACTCAAAACGTCATTGCAACCGCAGGAGATTCTGCTCGTCGTCGATGCCGCAACCGGCCAGCAGGCGGTCAGCGTTGCGACCCATTTTAACGATGCGCTCCAAATTACCGGCATTATTTTGACCAAGCTCGATGGCGACGCGCGTGGCGGCGCGGCGTTGTCGATGTGGGAAGTCACCCACCGGCCGATCAAGTTCATCGCTACCGGAGAAAAGCTCGATCAATTCGAGCCGTTCGTTCCCGAGCGTATGGCCGGCCGGATTCTGGGAATGGGCGACGTCGTCGGTCTGGTCGAAAAAGCGGCTGAAGCGATCGAGGCTGAAGATGCCGCGCGACTCGAGCGCAAGCTGCGCAGCGCGTCGTTCGATTTCAACGATTTCCTCGCCCAGTTCAAAATGATGCGAAAGATGGGCCCGCTCGAAAATATTCTTGGCATGCTGCCGGGCGCGAGTAACGTGCCGGGCCTCTCGATTGACGAGAAGCAGCTCAAGCGCACCGAAGCGATCGTGCTTTCGATGACGAGCGACGAGCGGCGCCGCCCGGAAATTTTAAATGCGCGGCGGCGTCAGCGGATCGCACGCGGGAGCGGCAGCACCGTTACCGAGGTCAACGATTTGCTCCGGCGATTCGATCAGATGCGAAAGCTGATGAAGAACACGGGCAAAATGAAAAAAATGATGGCGCAAATGGCGCGAAGGAAATTTTAGATATGGCAGTTTCGATCAGATTACGAAGAGAAGGCACGACTAATCGTCCTTATTACAAGGTGGTGGTGACGGATAGCCGCAGCCCGCGGGACGGCAAATTCATCGAGATCATCGGCACCTACGATCCGAAAAAACCGGGCGACAATTCCGCGATCAAGCTCGATCGCGCCGAATATTGGGTGAGCAAAGGCGCGCAACCATCCGATACCGTGCGCAGTCTCATCAAGAAACAGAAGAAGCGACCGGCGGAGGCCGCCGCGCCAGCGATGCCCGCGGCGGGTGCAGCGGCGCCCGAAGCGCCGGCAGAACCGCAGAGCTAAGTGGTAGCCGTCGCCGGCGGGCGACGCGCGCGTCCCACAGGGAGCGGCTACAGCCGCATGCGCGGCTGAACGAAATTCGTGTCGATTCATGTTTATTCGTGGTTAGTCTTCTTTCAGACATGAGAGAATTTCTCGAGTTCGTCATTCGCCAATTGGTGGAATTTCCCGACGACATGGTGCTGACGGAAATCCCAGGCGGAAAGACCACGATCTTCAAATTGCAGCTGCGTCAAAGCGACATCGGCCGGGTGATCGGGCGCAACGGTCAAACCATTCACGCGATTCGCGCGCTCCTGAGCAGCTCGGCATCGCGCCATGGTCAGCGCGCGACGATCGAGATTGTCGAGTAGAATTCCTGTAGCGGCCCTCTATGAGCGTCGCATAATTCGAGCGACGGTCATAGATCGCCGCTACAGCAATGAAGATCGACATCCTCACGCTGTTTCCCGAGGTCTGCCGGGCGCCCTTGAGCGAGAGCATGATAAAACGCGCCCAGGAAAATGGGATTGTCGATCTTCACATTCACAATCTGCGCGACTGGACGAAGGACAAACATCACGTGGTCGATGACGCGCCGTTTGGCGGCGGGCAGGGGATGGTGATGAAGCCGGATCCGATTTTCGCCGCGGTCGAAGAATTAAAATCCAAAATCCAAAATCCAAATTCCAAGGTCATCTTGATGTCGCCGGCGGGGCGGCCTTTTGATCAGCCGCTCGCAAGCGAACTTTCGCGCGAATCACATCTCGTGATTATCTGCGGTCATTACGAAGGCGTCGATCACCGCGTCATTGAGCATCTTGTCGATCTTGAGGTTTCGATTGGTGATTATGTTCTGACGAACGGCGCGATTGCGGCCGTTGTGCTGATCGATGCGGTCGTTCGTTTGTTGCCCGGTGTGCTCGGTGACGAACAATCTGCCGCCGACGACAGTTTCAGTGGCGATTTATTGGAAGCGCCGCAATACACGCGCCCCGCGGACTTCCGCAGCTGGAAAGTGCCGGACGTTCTGCTTTCGGGCAATCACGCTGAAATCGCAAAGTGGCGGAAAGAGCAGGCGCTGAAACGGACGCGTAAAAATCGCCCCGACTTACTTGGGTAGGGACATCGCGCGATGTCCGCGGACGCCGCAGCGCAACGTCCCTACCGGACGCGGCCGAGGATCACGCACGCGTTGATCCCACCGAAGCCGAATGAATTGCTCATGACATACTTCAATTCCGCGGTGCGGCCGTGGTTTGGGACGATGTCGAGGTCGCAGGCGGGATCGGGATTTTGGTAATTGATCGTGGGCGGGACCCATTGTCGATCCAAGGCGAGCGCGCAGATCGCGGCTTCGATCGCGCCGGTCGCGCCGAGTGGATGCGCGGTGTAACCCTTGGTTCCGCTCACCGGAATCTTCTTCGCATGGTCGCCAAAAACTTCTTTGATCGACATCGTCTCGGTGCTGTCGTTGAGCTGAGTGGAGCTGGCGTGGGCGTTGATGTAATCGATCTGTTCAGCCGCAAGCTGCGCGTCAGCCAGGGCCTCGCGCATCGCCCGCGCGCACGACTCGCCGCTTGGTAGCGGCGCGGTCATGTGGAAGGCGTCGTTATTTAAGCTGTAGCCGAGCACCTCGGCATAAATCTTCGCGCCGCGAGCGCGCGCGTGTTCAAGCTCCTCGACGATTAACGACGTCGCGCCTTCGCCCATGACAAACCCATCGCGCAACCGGTCGAAGGGCCGGGAGACAATAGCGGGGTCGTCGCGGCGGCTCATCGTCTTGATGATGTCGAACGCGCCGATGGTCAGGGTGGTGAGCGGCGCCTCCGCACCGCCTGCGACGATCACGTCGGCAAAATTATCTCGGATGTAGCGGAGCGCTTCACCTACCGAGACGGTGCCGCTGGCGCAACTGTTCGAGTTGGTCGTGCCGACGCCGCGGAATCCGAATTCGATTGCGATGTTTGAGTGGGCCGAGCCGCCGAACACCTGCACGGCGAGCATCGGGTTAATGCCGCGTGCGCCCTTTTTGAGAAATCGAATGTGCTGATCTTCGGCTTTGCAAACTCCGCCTAGCGCCGTGCCGAAACTCACGCCAATACGCGGCTGAGGCTTTTCGCGCGAGTAAACGAGAGCGGCGTCATCGAGCGCGAGCTTGGCCGAAGCAACCGCAAATTGCGCGTAACGATCGAGTCGCTTCAGGCGCTGGGGAGTGAAAAATTGCTCCGCGTTCCAATCGGCAATTTCACCGGCACAACGCACCTGAAACGGACGTGGGTCAAATGAGGAAATGCGGCTGATTCCGGTTTTTTCGGCGAGGATCGCATTCCAAAAATTCTCCCGGCCACTTCCAATGCAGGTAATCGGGCCGATCCCAGTGATGACAGCGCGTCGTCGGCTCATGCCGCCACCTTGTTTGCCCGAGCTTCCACGTGAGCCTTCATACAACGCAAAGTCTTGTTGGCAACGTGATGAATGAAAAAGTCGCCGATGATTTTGTCCGCGAAAGGCGCGAGCAGTTTTACGGGAAAATCCAGATCGTGCCTGATTTTCACCCGCACCCCCTCCGGGGTTTCCTCAAACGTCCAAACAACGTGCATCCCTTTGGTGAACGCTTTCAGGTGATGGAAATGCACCTCCATCCTTTGGCGGTCGATGATTTCCTCCGATGTCCATTTGATGGGAATGCCGGAACGGTTCGCCGCCATCACCACGACGTTACGATCGGCGCCGCGCTCCAGATACCGAATGTAGCGATAGTGCGGCAAAATCTGCGGCCAAAGTTCGAGATTGGCCGCCGTTTCGAAGATCGACATCTTCGGCGCGCGCATGAGGATTGAATTCGTTTTGTGCATTCCAGTTGCTCGAAATCTAATCTAGCCTCGCGTGATCCGATGGCGCTGGAAATGAAAAAAGCATGCGAAAAATGCGGGCGCGCCCTGCCAAATAGTGCCGAGGCCCACATTTGTTCGTATGAGTGCACTTTCTGTTCAAGGTGCGCTGAAGAATGGAACGCCGTTTGCCCGAACTGCGGCGGCGAGCTTGTGCGCCGGCCGCGTCGGGCAAACAGGCAATCCAGCGGTATCGTTTCGTCGATCTGACGCTCAACACTCACGCTCGGCCGCATCGGCGGCGCGGGCCAACTGCTTCATGTAGGCGAAGAACGCCGACGATTGGCTAATGAAAAGCCCCATGTCCGTTAGGAACGTGAGAGCACCCATGGCGGCGCCTTCCGTGTTCGTTGGCCGAATGATCGAAACAATGGGGAGGCTTCGATCCAGAAACGGACATGGCTCCGGCATGATCAGGGCCTTGTCGAAGAGCTCGTTCTCCACCTCAAGATCCGGAAACTTCACTCTAACGCCCGTGACCGGATCGACGGCAGTCAGAGGAGGCGCATTACCCGCCACATCCGACCAGGTTTGAAAGTGCATGGTCTCGGTCGGGCCGATGCTGATCAGGATCCGCAAGACCTCAACGCTCGATGCTCTCTGCGCCAGCGACGGGTAAAGGCTGTTGCCACCTTGTTCAATAGTTGGAAAGTGGAAAGCCGCAGTGTTCGCGATCGCCTGCAGGAAATTGGGATCGCTTGTGTCCGCATCCGTGCGAGGAATCGCCGTGTGCTGGTTGACCCCTAAGGTGGGGACGGCCTGCTTAAAGACGAAGTTTGGATCGAGATCCGGGTTATGGCTGTCGTCGCGGTAGCGCGTCCACCAGCTCGTATCGATGGTAAGTTGCGTGAGGTTGGTGAGCCGTTTTCCGATCATCGCGGGATTGACTCCCGTCGCCGTGCTCCCCATCAGAGTGCGAAACGGGTCCAGATTTGCAGGCTCGGCTCCTTTGGAGACGAGGTAGGCATTAAGGAAAGTATGATGAGTGATCTCATCATCGGTGTTGTCATGGATGTAGTCTCCCATTTCGTCCTCAATAACCTCCAACGCCTCAGTATAGTCTGGATTACCTGTGCCACCGGGCACTTCGTCATCCTGGATGCCGCCGAGTTCATTGTATTGGATCCAAAAGTCGGCCTCGAGTAACTCCAGCGCTGCTGGGAACCGAAGCAGGGCCGCATCGCTTGGACTTAGACCGCCACTTGCTTTCGCGTTGCGCGTGCTGACGAGGAGGCCGCCCCCGAGAGCTCCTGCGCCAACAGCGAGTGATTTTCCTAAAAAGGAACGTCGACTGAGTGCTGTTGTTTTAGTGGTTGTGTTCATGCCCTGAGAATCGCAAGCCGCTGCTCCGGCGAGCCATGTCCCAAAGGTAACGCGCGTGTTACTTTAACGATCGGCGGCGCGCACTCCCGAGGCGTGAGGTAACAACTTTGTTACTTTTTAGCCGTCTTTCGATCGTTGCGGTGGCAACTTTTGCGCGCTGATGAAACGATCAGTGCTTGTTTGCCGCGTGCGGCAAGCGCAAACGAAACTCAGTCCATTTGGTGTCGGAGCGGACCAAATCGAGCGAACCGCGGTTGGCCTTCGATAATTCGCAAGCAATACTGAGCCCGAGGCCGGCCCCAGCGTTGCGGCCATCAGGGCGTGCGCGGTAGAACCGCTCGAAAATATGCGGCGCGCGGTCGGCTGGAATCGGTTCACCATTGTTGCGGACGGACAATTCAATTTCGCCATCGACGCTGTGCGCATCGATGCAAACCCGACCGCCGGGCGCATTATGTTTGACCGCGTTCTCGATCAGGTTTTGGACAATCAGCGCAACTGATGCGCGATCGGCGACCAGCGGCAAGTGCTGATCCAACTTTGTTTCCAACGTGAGCGCGTGTTCATCGGCCAGCACGCGCGCGTCGTCACAAACGCCATCGAGCACTTCGTGCAGGTCGAACTTATCGAACTGTAAATCCAACCGGCCGGCGTCGGCTTGAGCGAGGAGCAGAAGGTTCTCCGCGATGGAAGTGAGCTGGTGAACCTGATGCAGCAGGTCGGCCGCGCGCGTCTGCTGTTTGGCGGGCGTTTGCGGATCGGTCAGGATTTGTTCGATACCGGCGCGCAGGACGGCGAGCGGAGTTTTGAGATGATGCGATGCTTCGGCCGAAAAGCGCACGCATTGTTCGAAGCTGCGTTGCAAGCGGTCCAACGTTTTGTTCAAGACGCCAACCAGCCCGCCAATCTCGTCACCCGCCGGCGGAACCGGCAGCCGTTGATCCAGCGTTTTGGCGGTGATGTTTTCGGCCGCGTGTCGAATCTCTTCCACCGGCGCAAGCGCACGCCGAGCGACCCAGTACCCGCCGAGCACCACCACGATCAGCACCGTCGGTATCGCCGCGCACATGCCGAAAATGATTTCACGCCCGACGCGGTTGACCTCGGCAAAATCGGCGGCGATGCGCAGCGTCATTCCGTTCTCGTGAAAAACTCCCACGCGCATGGGAACGCCGCCGATTCTGGCGGTATGAATTTTGTCGATGCCGTCGTCCGGCATTGATTCGCGTAAATCAGGGGAGGAATAAAGCAGCTCCTTGTTCGCGCCACGGACTTCGATCAGCCGATCGCGCGAGGCAAGCGGGACAATGTTCTGGTTGAATGAAGATGGGTTCCTGATTCGGCTCTCCCGGAAATTTTCGACGTCGCGAAAGAGCTCGTGCGCCTCTGTGGTTAGGCGACGGTCGAAAGCGGCCATCTCGGAACTGCGGATGACCAGCCAGGTGGTGCAGGCGCCGGCCAAGGTGGCAATCACTCCAAGACTGCCTGCGTAAAAGGCAATCTTCCAGCGTAACGGCCAGGCTTTCATTCGCTGTCTTTAATTGTATAGCCGACGTGGCGGATGGTGTGAATGAGTGTGGGATCGCCGATTTTCTTTCGCAGGCGGCCGACAAAAACCTCCACCAGTTTCATATCATAATCGTGTTGGCGTTCCCAGACACGCTCGCACAACTCGGTGCGGGTGAAGACGCGGCCGGGCTCGCGCATCATGACTTTGAGTAACGTCAGCTCCCGTGCGGAAAGTTCGATCTGGCGCGTGCCGCGATAAACGCTTTGATCGGCCTGGTTGAACCGCAGATCGCCGACCCGAAGCTCGAGCTCGGGTTTCTCGGCAAACCGGCGACTCAGTGCGCGCACGCGGGCAAGGAGTTCCTGCATCGCGAATGGTTTGGCCAGATAATCATCCGCGCCGAGCTCCAGCCCGGTCACGCGATCCTGCACTTGCCCCCGAGCGGTCAATACCAGAACGCGGGTCGGATTGCGCAACGCCCGCAACCGGCGCAGCACCTCAAGTCCGTCGATACCCGGCAGCCCCACATCGAGCACGATCAAATCAAACGGGCCGCCCGTGATTTCCTTCAGCGCAGATTCCCCGTCGTGGACGATGACCGGATCATGCCCGGCCTCGATCAGCGAGGTAGCGATATGGCGCGCCAGGCGCATTTCGTCATCGACAACAAGTATACGCATTTGGATGAGGGGGATAACCGCGCCGAACTATCTGACAAAAATTCATCCAGGCGAGCGGAAGCGCGGCCGCAAAGGTAACAGGGTTGTTAACTTTGCAGGGCATAGCACTAAAATCGGACGGTGAATTGCGCGGCGAACAGATGATTGTCATCACCTGACCCGCTGGTTTGTTTTTGAAAACTGTATTGCGCCTTGAGCTGGGTATGTGCTGAAAAGCGGTAGGTCGCGGCGAGGTCGATCCGGCCCAGGTCTTGCGCCAGCGGCACGCTTTCACCCATATCGGGCGCGATGTCCCCAAAGAGCTGCTGGTTCCACCGGATCGCACCGAACAATTGCGGAGTGAATTTGTATTTGGCCTCGAAATAATATGCGAACGTATCGGCGTTGCCGGCGCGCGGGACTTCAAAACGCGCTTCGTAAAACTCCGCCCACAATTCCAGGTGACGCACGGCGTAGCTGATGTCCTGGCCAAGAACGTATTCGTGGTAATCGCCAATACCGCGTCCGCGCGGCAGTATAGGTTCGGCTGAAGAACGAAAATAGGCGCCTTCGCTAGCTGAGACCCCGAAGTTCCAAGCTACGTTCGGCCGATAACCGAGCCGTCCGCTGAAAGTAGGATGCTCGAAGCCGGTCGCGGTGATGTGCCACGTTTCCGGACGCGACGAAAGGGACGTGTTTTTCATTTCCGCGGCATAATCGAATTGGGCCAGCCTTCCCGAAACGGAAATACCGGTGGCGTAACTCGGGCCCCAAATCACCGGAATGAATTCGTATTTCTCGACGAGTAGATCGCGCTCGAAATACCTGGAGAAAATCCCGTGCTGGTCCTCGAGCGCGGTCACGTTCTCGTAAACCAGCGGCGCGTTGATAAACGGATTGTCCCAGGAGAGATGCCGCGGGATCCAACCGCCGACCACCGTCGCAAACGTGCCGATTTGCACATTGAACCGCCCGTCCTCCCACGGCGTGATGCGCGCCGCGTACTCGTCGAGCCGGATCTGCGCGCCCTGATCGGTCGGATCGAAATGGCGGTCGACGCGCGTTTGAACGAAGACATAAACGTAGGGGGTAATCTGCGTGTCCAGAAACAGCGTCAGTCGCGGATTGAACAGATTGTCGATCTTGCTGTTGATCAGCCCGGGCGGGGGCTGTTGGAAATGGTAGAATTCCAGATCCATCGTGCCGCTCAACCGGGCGCGAAGATTGTTTTGAAACGCCGAGACCGTGAGCGCGTTGTCGAGCCGATCGAAGAAACCTTCCAGATCAACCGCGTGCGCCGAGCAGGCGAGCAGAAAAAAGCTGAGCGCCGGCAGCAGTTTCATGCCGCTTCGGCCGCGCGTTGCGGCTTTTGCGCTGCGAGACGAAAACGAACTTCGAACTCGGTCCAATCGTTGTCCGAACGCAGCAAGCGCAATTCGCCACTCTGCAAACGCGCCAGCTCGCGCGCCACGTTCAGCCCCAGCCCATGGCCGGCAACCGCGGAACGATTCGGGCCGCGCTGGAAGCGCTCGAAGATGTGTGGCTGTGCCTCCTGCGGTATGCCAGTTCCAGTATTGCCGACGGTGAGGACGACTTCGTTGCCCTTGCGGTCCGCGCTCACGCGCATCCGTCCGCCGGAGCGATTGTACTTTCGCGCATTCTCGAGAAGATTTTGCACGATGAGTGAGATGTACCGTTTTTCGCCAGCTACGTAGAGATCAGCTGGCAATTCTTTCTCGATTTGCACGTGCGGTGAATCCGGAAGAGCAGCCACGTCTTCGAGCCATTCCTCGATCAAGCGGCTCAGGTTCACCCGCTCGGCGGCCATGCGCAGTTGGCCCGCATCCATGCGTGAAAGCAAAAGCAAATCATCGATCACTCCGGTCAAGCGATGGGTCTGGTGAAGCAGGCCCGAAAGTTCCTCATAAATTTCAGGCTCGAAATCGTCGCGTGCGAGCAGAGTTTCCAGTCCGGCCCGCAGCACCGTGACCGGACTTTTCAACTGGTGCGACGCATCGGCGGAATAGCGCGACGTGCGTTCGAGTTCCTGGCTGGTGGAAGCGAGCGCGGCCTCGGCCTCTCGTCGTTGCGCGCGGTCCGTTTCGGATTCCACCGCCAATTGCTCGACTGGTCGGGAGAGACGTCCCGCCACGAGATGGCTGGCGATTATCCCCACCAAGAGAAATAACATGCCCGCTCCGCCAATTTCCCAGCGCAGCCGCCGCAGTTGCGCGATAGAAGGCGCAAGCCGATAAACCCGGATCTCAAACGCGGGCGGAAAGAGCGAACCGGGATTGAGGCGCTTGTAAAAGAGCAGTTGTGGCGCGCCGCCGACGCTTACCCGGAAATTGTTTTGTGCGCCATCGGCCACGGCGAGAACGCGCCCGATCTGTTGGCCGATCTCCGTTTGCGCTTGTGGTGGAGCCGTTGGCAGATGCAGGCGGCCTTGCACCCAAATCCCGCTTTGAATGTCTGCGGTGGCACGCCCGGCCTCCAATTCCGGCGGCGTGAACCCGATCACGAGCGCAGAGATGACGTCGCCTGTGTCGGTGGAAAATATCGGCGCGGCGATCACTTCATCGACAATCCCGCCGGCACCGGGCTCTGTTTCCCAGATGTAGCCGATCTGTTGCGTCACGGGAAGTTCTTTCAAGGCCAATTGCGATTCGGCTGGTGGCTCGAGCCTTCCGACGTCGTCGGGGTTCGGCGGGGGCAGGACCGCGCCGGAGCGATCCAGGAATCGGTAGAACTTTGCGTGGAGCGAACGCGCCGCCTGCAAAGGCGCCGTCGTGCCTGCTTCCATTAGATCGCGCAGTTCGTCCGTCGCACTGGGATAAAGCAAATCGAGCGCGTTATCCTCCAGCGCTGCGTGGATGCGCGGCTTGGCGGCAAGAGCAAGGCAGCGCTCCGCGAGCGCGATGTGACGCAGTTCCTCGAGTTTTTGCAGGGTCGAAAGTTCCGACTGAAAGTGCTGCTGCAAATCGCGGGCGGCGTCGGCCGTCACTTTGCGCTGCGCGAGGTAAAGACCCAGTCCGGTCAGAGTGGCGACGGTGAGCATCATCGCCGCGGCCAGTTTGATTCGGAAGCTTGCCACCCGTTCGCGGCCGGCGGGGATCGCTGCACTCATGGAAAATCAACGTGCAACGTTTCGCCGTTCTTCAGGTCGACCAATTTTTCGTAGGTCGTTTTGCTGTCCACCCATGCCTTTAGCGTGTAATGACCGGCCGGCACGCCATTCAAGCGAAAATTTCCGCTCCCTTCCGTCGTTACAAAGTGAGGCGTGTCCAGAACCAGAATCAGCCCGCGCATATGCTCGTGGATATCGCAACGCAATGTCACCAGGCCCGGCTTGTCGAACACTTCCGCTGGCACCGGGCGTTCCTCCGGCCGGTACCGTCCCAAGTCGAACCGTTTCGCCGGCGAATACGAAAAGATGCTGTGATACGTGTCGTCATAATTTGGAAATTCCACTCGTGTCCCGACCTGCACGGGCAAAAGGGAGGGAATAAAGGTCAGATCTTTTTGCGCGACTTGTTTCGTCGGCAGCGGGCGCGATTTGGAAAACGAGCCCTCCAAGTAGACGACCGCCAGTGGCGGTTCGGTGGCCAGCACTCCGGCCCGAGTAACGATCTCGTATCGTTTCGCTACCACGGGCGCCGCATGCGCTTCGCGTAGCTGCACCTTGCCTTCAACCTTCGCATCGGCGAGCAGCGAGACAGGCAACAGTGCGATGATTGCCTTGAATAAAAGAAATCTGCGCGAATCCATGGGTAAGCAGGTTAACATTCAATCGTGCTTGCGTCGGGTCGTGCGCGTGGACACCCCATTCAACGCGCGCGGCTATTTATTGTTTCGCGCTTTGTCCGGTGGATCCGATACGTCAGGAAACATTCCTCACCCACAACACGCATGTCGACGAGCGAACAATGCATGCTCGCCGGTAGCAACCCATTACTTCGTTGTGGCAGATCAGACGGGCCGTTCTCCCAAATTATCAGTCGAATGGCGCG
Source organism: Chthoniobacterales bacterium (assembly GCA_046262735.1). Lineage (GTDB taxonomy): Bacteria > Verrucomicrobiota > Verrucomicrobiia > Chthoniobacterales > UBA10450 > AV17. The sequence continues at coordinate 29,749 of JBHEMD010000016.1, forward strand.
CAATCCGGCGTTCCAATGCTTTTTGCTTTTGCGTAGGCAATAACCTCCTGCACTTCCCGCGAACCGAAACCAGTTGAGGAATCAGGAATGGCCGAGCCAGCAACAGCGAAGCCGCGCCTTATCATGGCGAAGGCAAAGGCGAAGGTGCAGGTGAAAGTGAAGGTGAAGGTGCAGGTGTAGTCATTGTCGCTGCCTTCGCCTTCGCTTCGGCACTGAATGCTGCGAATTGCGCGAAAAGGTCGCCCGACCGATCGAAGTTCGGTTCTGGAAGGTTAACCCAACGGGCAAGCGCCTTACAAATCCTCTTTTTGACAGTTTCGTTTGCGCCGGGATCTTCATTTCCATTTCCTTCTGTGTCCGGAATCGCGTTCACTGAGTCAAGCTCTTGCACCACGGCTTGAAAGACGTCGGGATCATAATCTGTTTTTGAAAGAAGAGCATCTATTGCAAGGGCATACGCCAGTCCCGACACATTTGGCAAGGCGGCGGCGAGAATCGTGTAAGCCTTATGTTCCTCGAAAAACGATCCGGCTTCTAGGGCGAGCATTTGATCAGGGTTGAACATTGCCGTGTAGTTTTTTACCGCATCCGCCGAATTTATCCCGTAAATAGCGGCTTGCGCTTCGACGTACTGGATTTCCGAATTTGTAGGCGATCCTACGCGCGGGGGTCGGCGCTCTTGCGCATTCGCTGACCCGACTGCTCCAAGCGCGAGCAAAACCAAAATACCGCTCATCGCGGCGATTTGTGGTGGAAAAGTTTGCATAGTCACTGGTCAAGATATGAATCACTCCCGTTGTCATCCATTCAAATCTACCTGGGCCCGCGTTATCGACTGTGTGACGAAGACCGCCACCACCGCAACCGCGCATGTCGCAAGGCGAGACATCGGCGACGATAATCACGACGCGCGTGTTTAGCGTCAAACGCCAACTCCTGTTGGCTTCTAACTTGGTCAACGAACCCGGTGCTTGATGCGATATTTGAGAAAACATTCCTCGCCGATCACCCTCATATCGACGAGCGAACAATGCAGGCTGGCCGGGAGAAATTCTTTGCTTAACCCGGTAAGCGTGGGCGCGTCGGCACCTCCGAAGAGGTAAGGCGCGATCGTGAGATTAAGCTCGTCGACCAACCCTCGTTCGAGCAGCGCGCGAAAAAGGGTGGGGCCGCCTTCACAGGCAACCCTGCGCACCTTGTATTTGCGCCGCAGCGTCCGCAGCATTCCGGCAAGATCGACATCGTCCGAGTCGCTCAAATGCAGAATCGCTTTATCGCGCAGCGCGTTCTGAAACTTTCTCGGCATTCGTTTCGTCGAAAAAATCAGGATCGGCGAGACAGTTGATTGGAAGATCTTGAGACGATTGTCGATCTTGCCTTCTTTCGACACGATCACTCGGATCGGACTGGACGTTTGTCGCCGCGCAACTCTCTCTTCGCGCAGTTGCGCCGGCAACCCGAGCCGCACATTATCGCGCTTGACCGTGCTGTGTCCGATCAAGACCGCGTCGGCCTGTGCGCGCTGTCGAAAAAGATGCGCCTTGTCTTCGCGCGAAGTGAAATCAACCGGCGCGAATTTCCGGGTCGTGATTTTTCCATCTACCGTCATTGCGAATGTGGCGAAGACGAGTGGACGGTCCGAGCCGGACCGGCCGGGAATCTGGGAGCGGTCTTTGCCTCGGGACGACTTTTGTGGGGATACTGAGGCCCCTCCCACTTTACTGCGTCTCGCCGATTTCATGTTCGAGGGTGGCGACTTCGCGTTTCATTTCACTCAACTTCACCGGGGCGGCGACGCCGCTCGGCCGGTAGAAGAGATAAACGATTCCCCCGGGCGCCGAGCACAAAAGGATGACGACGAAACTCATCGTTCCGATGAGCGCGGCCACTCCCGGGGCAACCCCGCACAATCCGCTCAGCATCACCTGCAACACGTGCTCGCGCGGGCCTTCCCCGGCAAAGCTGATCGGGATGGCGGAAATTGTTCGCTCGATTGGCATCACGGCGAAAAAATCCAGCACCCGCACATTGGCGCGGAGCGTGTAGGCGACGAAGAGGAAAGTAAAAAATGTCGCCGTGTGAGCGATGAGGGACAACACAAACGCGATCAGTGTGCCCGTCCAATGACGCGCATAAAGATGATACGCGGCCGAGATTTCGATCAATCTTTCTCGTGCGGGAAATTCCCGGCGCAGTCGGCTCGCCAGATTGAATCCGCTGATGAGAAAAGTTGCCGTCAACGCGGCAACCGAAACCGCGAGCACAGCGAGTACGAACCAGAGATAGCCGCGCGTCAGCCGTGTTTGCGCGAGCCAATGGTAGCGCACTAAGATCAGCCCGGCAGTGATTGTGACGAGGGCAACTAGTCCGATTAGCCGGTCGAACAACACTGAGAGCAGCGCGCCGGCTTTGCGGCCTGGTGTTTCTTTGAGCAGGTAATAGGACTTGATGATGTCACCCCCGGTGCCGCCGGGCAGGAACTGATTGAAAAACATGCCGATGAAAAACAAACCGGTGACCCGGGGCGCGCTTAGCCGGATACCCTGGACCTGTAGCAGAACATGCCAGCGCGCGGCGGCCGCCATCTCCACGATCACGTAGCAAAAAATCGCGGCCGCGATCCAGCGGTAATCCGCGACCCGCAAGGCCAGCGCCATTTGCGCGCGCTTGTTCGGGTCGTGAAACACGAGATAGAGAACCGCAATCGTGACCGCGACCTGCAAAATCGTGATCAGCGTTTTTTTCATGTCCCGAAATGCTGCTTCCAGGCCGCGACCGAGCGCCGGATTTGCGGGGCGTTCCTGCGCGGGCTCATCTCCCAGACCCAAACGCAATCGCGCGGCAGCAGCGGCACGAGCTTCACAAGATCGACATCTCCGCTGAAGGGCGGTTGGTGGTCCTGCGCCGGCCAGATGCAATCCTGCACGTGACAGCCAAAGGTACGCGGCCCGATTTGGCGCAGCCACTCGGCGTGATTCACAAACGCGAGGTTCTCCTTGATCTGGATATGGCCGAAATCGTGCCAGTAACCAAGCTGCGGCGAGTTGATTTCGTCGAGTAACGCGGGCAACTCGCGCTCGCTCGGGATCTCTTCATAACCGCGCCGGCCTTCCACGCCGAGTTTGACGTTTTTCCCGGCGGCATAATCGACAATGCGTCGCAGACAATCTTTGACTCGATTAAGGTAAAGGGGCGCGACAGCTTCGCGTTTCTTTACCGCCCGAAGTTTGCGCCGTACATACTCGCGCGAGAGCAACTCGCCGCCCTTGGCCATCTTGATCAGCGGATCGGTCACCGGTCTCATGCGCACCGCCCCCAAATGCATGACGACAAAAGGCGCGCCGAGTCGCACCGCGAAATCGATCGTCTGAAATGTTTGTTTCACCGCTCGCTCCCGCTCGCGCGCAAAGGGCGATGAAAATTGATAACAATCGGGCGAAGCACCCATTACCTCCACCGGCAGCGGACAAAAATTGTGCAGACTGCTGAATTTCACTTTCCCGGCGTCATACATCTCCTGGATCCCCGGCATGAGCGAGATGCGAATGCCGTGGCCCAGCTCCACGTATTTGAACCCCAGATGAAGAATTTGCTGCAACATCTTGTCGCCGGCGGTATGCCGCGCCGAGTTCCAGCAAGTAGAAAACGCGATCACGCTAAACGGCCGCGGCCATTGGCGGCGCAGGCGTCTTGGCCGGCTCGGCTTCACTGATCGGTTGCTCGGTGCATTGCCCGCGCACGCGCGCGAGCACCAACAAGCCGATCACCCCGTAGCAAATTGCGGCGATGCCAATTGCTTTTCTCATTCCGATCAGATCGGACAGGCCGGTAATTCCCAAGCCGGCCAGCGGCATTAAACCGACAAAGCTCAGCATGAAAACTGCCGCTACCCGGCCGCGCAGATAGTCGGGCGCGCGTTCCTGCACAATCGTGTTCGCGAGGCCGAAATTCATCGAGAGCGCAAGTGAGTTGAAAATGAGCAGGACGGTCGCGAGATAAAAACTTGGCGCCAGCGACAGGCTGAAAATGACACAGGCCGCGACGGCCACGTTGATCATCATCAGCGGCACACGCCGATCGCGCGGCACGCTGATGAGAAAAATCGCGCCGACGACCGAACCGACGGCCGACGCGCCCATCAGAAAACCGAACTTGTCCGCCCCCATGCCGAGAACGATGCGCACATAAAGCGGCATCATGACGGTGAAGATAGGGAAGATAAAAACGGTCGTCGTCGCGATCAGAGCGATCATTGCCAGACTCGGTTTGTCGCCGGCGATGTAGCGGAAACCATCCTTGATTCCACTGGCGCGTTTTGCTTCTTCTTCGGCGCTCCCCCTCCGGCGCGGTGGGATTATGTATAACGCAACGATAAAGGCGATGAAAGAAAACGCGTTTACAAAAAATGCCGACGCCGCGCCCCACGCGCTGATAAAAATACCGGCGAGCGCAGGGCCGACGACGCGGGATCCGTGAAAAACCGCGCGATCGATCGCGATCGCGCTCTGAATTTCATCGCGCTTTACCAGCTCGGGCACAAACGCCGTCAGCGTCGGCATCTCGAAGGAATTGGAGATGCCAAGCAGCGCGGCGAACACCACGATGTGCCAGATCTCGATCTTGCCGCTCCAGATCAGCAGCCCCATCGAAATGGCGAGCGCGATCTGGGCGTACTGCGTCGCGAGCAGAATTTTGCGTTTGTCGACACGATCCGCGACCGAACCGCCGATCATTGTCAGCGCAAGCATGGGCAGGCCGGCGGCGAAATTCGCCATCCCCAGGAGGAGCGCCTTGCTCGTGAGGGTGCTCATTACGAAGCCCTGCGCCATCACCTGCATCCACGTGCCGGTATCGGAGATGGCCGAGCCGATGATGTAGCGGCGAAACGGTCCCGCGCGCAAAACCCGCAGCGCATTGCGTGTGCTCAATTTCACTTCCGCGCTCATCGCCTGCACTCATACGCGGGGAGCTGCGCGCCTGCAATCGAGCCCGTAGCCGTTTCGCTGTGGCCGCGTCCCTGCGGCGAGCGCGCCGCTGATTTATTTCATGCCAACGGACCTCGTCGTCCAGAGCGCGGCTGACTCCGACGCACGGCTGATTGGCGTCGCGGGCCGCGTTCATTATCTTGAAGCCATGCGGATCGAGAGGTTCACCCAGAAGATGCAGGACGCGCTGCAGGGGGCGCAGGACCTTGCTTCAAACTCGAACCATCAGGAGTTAACGAACGAACATTTTCTGCTCACGTTGCTCGACCAGAGCGATGGCATTACCCAGCCGTTGCTCGAGAAAATTGGCGTCAATCCCAACCAGCTGCGGGATCGATTACTCACGGCGCTGAATCGTCTCCCCAAAGTCACGGGCGCGGCTGTCGATCTTCGCCTCTCAAACGAGTTACGCAACGTCCTCAACGCGGCCGAGACCGAGATGTCGAAGCTGAAGGACGAATACACCAGCGCCGAGCATTATCTCCTTGCCTTGAGCGACGCAAAAATTCCGGCCGCGCAAATCCTGAAAGATTTCGGCGTCACGCGCGACAAACTCATGCAAGCCCTGCAACAGGTGCGCGGTTCCCAACGTGTGACCGACCAAAACCCGGAGGCCAAATTTCAGACGCTCGAAAAATACGGCCGGGACCTGACGCAACTGGCGCGCCGCGGCAAGATCGATCCGGTCATCGGGCGCGACGATGAGATCCGGCGGATCATGCAGGTGCTTTCGCGCCGCACGAAAAACAATCCGGTGTTGATCGGCGATCCCGGCGTGGGGAAGACTGCGATTGTCGAGGGGCTCGCGCGCCGGATCGTGAGCGGTGATGTTCCCGATTCACTCAAGAACAAACGCATCATCGCGCTGGACATTGGCGCGATGATCGCCGGCGCAAAATTCCGCGGCGAATTCGAGGACCGCCTGAAAGCGTTCCTTAAAGAAGTGACTGATTCTCAGGGCGAGGTCATTCTTTTCATTGACGAGCTCCACACAATCGTAGGCGCGGGCGCGGCCGAAGGCGCGGTGGACGCTTCGAACATGCTCAAACCGATGCTCGCCCGCGGCGAATTGCGCACTGTCGGGGCGACGACCCTCGATGAGTACCGCAAATATATCGAGAAAGACGCCGCGCTCGAGCGCCGGTTTCAGCCGGTGATCGTGGACGAACCGAGCGTGGAAGATACGATCGCGATTCTGCGCGGGTTGAAGGAGCGCTACGAAGTCCACCACGGCGTGCGCATCACCGACGCCGCTCTTGTCGCGGCTGCCACGTTGTCGCATCGCTATATTAGCGACCGCTTTCTCCCCGACAAAGCGATCGATCTCGTCGATGAAGCAGGCTCGCGCCTGAAGATCGAGCTCGATTCGATGCCGACCGAGATCGACGTGATCGAACGCGAGATCATGCAGGACGAAATGGAGCGCCAGGCGCTCAAGAAGGAAAAAGATCCCGCGAGCAAGGAGCGGCTGAAGAAGCTCGAAAAGGAACTTGTCGATCTTAAGGAGAAATCCTCCGCGCTGAAAGCCGAATGGCAGAAGGAGAAAGCTGTTATCGAAGAGCAGCGCAAATGGAAGGAAGAACTCGATCGGTTGCGCACCGAGCTCGAGCGCGCCCAACGCGGTGGCGAGCTAGCCAAAGCAAGCGAGATTCAATACGGGCGTATCCCCGAGCTGGAGAAAAAATTAGCCGAGCGCTCTGTAGCCGGCGTCGCTAACGCCGGGGCCGCGGTCAGCGACGGCGGTTACAAAAAGAGACTTCTTCGCGAAGAGGTCACCGAAGAAGACATTGCCGAGATCGTTTCCAAGTGGACCGGGATTCCGGTCTCGCGGTTGCAGGAAGGCGAGCGCGAGAAACTCGTCAGGCTCGAGGAACACCTGCACCAGCGCGTCGTTGATCAGGAGCCCGCCATTCGAGCTGTCTCCAACGCCGTGCGCCGCGCCCGGGCGGGATTGCAGGATCCGAACCGGCCGATCGGTTCGTTTATTTTTCTCGGCCCGACCGGTGTCGGCAAAACGGAGCTTTCACGCGCGCTCGCGGAATTTTTGTTCGATGACGAAAACGCGATGATCCGCATCGACATGAGCGAATACATGGAGAAACACACCGTCGCGAGATTGATCGGCGCGCCGCCGGGCTACGTCGGCTACGAAGAAGGCGGGCAACTCTCCGAAGCGGCGCGGCGCAGGCCGTACTCGGTCATCCTCTTCGATGAGATAGAAAAAGCGCATTCCGACGTGTTCAACGTTTTACTGCAGGTGCTCGATGACGGCCGGATCACCGACGGGCAGGGGAGGACGGTCGATTTCAAGAACACGGTCATCATCATGACCTCGAACATTGGCTCGCAATTTATTACTGAGGAAGAATCGCGAGAGGCGCGCTCGCGCATGGTCATGGACGCGTTGCGCGCGCATTTCCGGCCCGAGTTTCTCAACCGCGTCGATGAAGTCATCATCTTCGAGCGCTTGAGCGAGGACGACCTGAAGAAGATCGTCGACATCCAGCTCAACCGCGTGATGAAGCGCCT
>JBHEMD010000017.1:0-2910 GCA_046262735.1 Chthoniobacterales bacterium
CCGAAATGTTTCATCGCCTCCGGGTCGGCGGTCAGTGAACCGAAGTCCCTCGTGTAATTTTTCCAACCGGTGAACGATGAAGTGAGCAATGCGTTTTTGCGCGGCAACACGCGCGCGTCGTACCCGTAGCCGTCGGCGAACTGCGCGTCCGCGGCGCCGTGCGCATCCTCTTTTGTCGGCAGCCAATGGGTGGCGATGTAGTTGCCGTCGTTCCCGTATTCCACCAACGCAGTCTTGCCGCCTTTATCTTTTGCATTGGAAAGACACGGGATCAGCACACGTCCGGGCAACGCATATGCGCCATGCGGCCCAGCGGCGCCACCGGTGGTCTCGGCGAAATTGTCGATCGTCTTCAGCAGCTTCGGCTTCGCCGGATCGGTATAAACGTCAAAGATGAAGATGCGGCTGTTCTCGAGACCGGCGAGCCAGAGTTGGCGGCGATCGTCGGTAAATCCGCCGTGGTGCGCCTCGTTGCGCCCATCGACCGAAACGCTGTTGACGACTTTCCCATAGGTGGGCGACCCCGGCTTTGCATCGACAGTGACAAGTTTGTCCGCGCCATCGCCCAGACCCTCGACGCCAAGCGTCCAGACGTAGACGAACTCTTCCTGTCCCTCGATCCGCGCCATGTACGGCGAAGAGCAGGTTTCATCAGCGCGGGCAACGGCCGCGTTGAACGTGAAAGCGAGCGCGAACACGAAAACGCCACGCGCAATCGCGGCGGCGTGTAACTTGGTAACGATGTATGTTTTCATTTTAATAAGTTGATTGGCTTTGACACCGATTGCCGGCTTGAAAGACAGCCGTGCCTCTCCGAATGCCTGGCAGTCGCTGCTCATGGGATTGCGTTGAAACAGTTAAAGCTTCCTATAACCCTCGCCCGCTTTTTCGACAATCTCTTTTACCGGGAACGCCGGCACTTTTACCCGTAATCGCCAGGCACCCCGAGCGAAGCGTTTATCGGTGAGGGCGGCCACGTAAACTGTTCTTGATCTGTCGATGAGTTCGCGCGGACGGCGCTGCCGATTAGGTCTCGCACAAATTGGCCCAACCTTGTCTAGTTAGTCTTCGCGATGGTTAAGCAATTTTTTCTCGCGTGCACCTTTCCAACGCTGATAACAGCTCAACCGATGCAGCTCACCGAACAACTTGGTAAAACGGTTCTTTACGGCGACATCGCACTTTCGCCAGACGCCAAAAATGTTGCCTGGGTGCAATCAACCGCCGCCACGACAAACAAGCAGACCTGCATTCGTGCCGCGTCTGGCGATGTCGCGGTAAAAATGGTTGAGCTCGAAGGCCCCGGTGATCGTGTCGATGCCGACCCCGCCTGGTCGCCCGATTCCGAAAGGCTGGCGTTCTTCTCGACCGCGAGTGAAAAAGGGCAGCGCCAATTATGGGTCGTAAATCGGGACGGCTCGGACGCAAAAAAGCTCACCAGCCTCAACGGTTACGCCGCGCGCCCACGCTGGTCGCACAGCGGAAAGCAGATTGCATTTTTGTATGTCGCAGGCGCAGGCGGCGGTGGCCCGCTGTTTGCCGCGCAACCAACGACGGGCGTTATCGACAAGGCGATTCGCAACCAACGCATCGCTGTGCTCGACGTTGCGATGAGCCAGCTGCGGCAGGTTTCTCCCGAAAACCTGCACATCTACGATTTCGACTGGTCGCCCGACGACAAACTGTTTGTCGCAACAGCCGCGCCGGGGCCGGGCGATAATAATTGGTGGATCGCGCAGATTCATAAGATCGACATCAGCAGCGCCAAGGCGATTGCGATTTACCAACCGAAACTGCAGGTCGCGGTGCCACGCTGGTCGCCCGACGGGAAATCAATCGCGTTCATCGAGGGTCTGATGAGCGATGAAGGTTTTCACGGCGGCGACCTCTTCACGATGACCGCCGAGGGAGGTGAGGCCGTAAATCGCACAGCAGCCCGGAAAACTTCGGTCAGCTCGATTTTCTGGCACGCACCCGGTGAAATTTTTCTGACGGAGTATGTCGGCGGCGGCAGCGCCATTTCCGAATTATCGCTCGCCAACAATGCGGTCAAAACCGTCTGGAAAGGCGATGAAGGCATTCATGCGTTCGGCAATTTCCCCAACCTTGCTCTCGCCAGGGAGGGCAAGTTCGCAGCTGTCGCCCGGAGCAATTACAACGCCCCGCCTGAAGTCTGGGCGGGGCCGATCGGTGAATGGCGCCGGCTCACGAACGACAATGCCGATTTGCAGGCAAACTGGGGCAAAGCCGAAAGCATCGAGTGGACGAACGAAGGATTTAAGATCCAAGGCTGGTTAGTGCCGCCGGTGAAAGTCGAGCCCGGCAGGAAATATCCGATGGTGATGCTCATTCATGGAGGACCATCCAGCGCTACGACGTCAGAGTGGCCGGCATCGTTCGGAATGTCTCGCGCGATTATCGCCGCGCTCTCCGTCCGCGGTTATTACGTCCTCCTTCCCAATCCGCGTGGAAGTTACGGGCAGGGAGAAGAGTTCACCCGCGCGAACGTGAAAGATTTTGGCGCGGGCGACCTGCGCGACGACCTTGCGGGAGTCGATGCCGCGATAAAGAAATATCCGATCGATCCCAACCGTCTCGGCGTGACCGGCTGGAGTTATGGCGGGTTCATGACGATGTGGACTATCACGCAGACAAATCGTTTCCGCGCCGCCGTCGCTGGCGCCGGCATTGCCAATTGGCAAAGTTACTATGGCCAGAACCTGATCGATCAGTGGATGATTCCTTTCTTTGGCGCGTCGGTCTACGACGATCCCGCGATTTACGAAAAGAGCTCCCCAATTCGTTTCATTAAAAATGTGAGGACGCCGACGCTCGTCGTTGTCGGCGAACACGATGCCGAATGTCCTTCGGCGCAATCCTACGAATTCTGGCACGCGCTGGGTGTACTCG
>JBHEMD010000018.1:0-13101 GCA_046262735.1 Chthoniobacterales bacterium
GTCGTGGTGGAGGAACTCGAGCACGCGCAGAAGCGCGGCGCGAAAATTCATTGCGAGATCACCGGCTACGGCCTTTCCGCCGACGCCTATCACATGACCGCGCCTCCGCCCGAGGGAGAAGGCGCCGCCCGCGCGATGCGGTTGGCGCTCGAACATGCGCGCCTTTCCACCGACGACGTCGATTACATCAACGCCCACGCCACTTCAACGGGTTTGGGCGATATCAGCGAGACGAACGCGATCAAAACCGTTTTCGGCGAGCGCGCTTATCAGGTCCCGATCAGCGCCACCAAATCGATGACCGGTCACTTGTTAGGCGGGGCTGGCGCCGTGGAAATGGCGGCGTGCGCCCTTGCCATTCGCGACTCAGTGATCCCGCCGACTATCAACTTGGAAAACCCCGACGCGCAATGCGACCTCGATTACACAGCAAACGTCGCGAAAGAAAAAAAGGTTCGCGTCGCCTTAAATAATTCCTTCGGTTTCGGCGGCCACAACGCGACCCTCGTTGCGACGGCGTTCGAGGGATAAGATAGGTTATTGTCGATCTTAGCGATCGGCGAAGACTGGGGCGGCGGAGAGGTCGGCGGGGGTGAAGGAGAGACCGTGACCGGTGCGACGGAGCGATTTTAAGATCGCGGCGATGCGTTGGGCAGCGCTCGTCGCGTAAAAGCGCACGACGCCGACGGTGGTGGTGGTGCCAAATACCGTGATCATAATGGTATCATCGTCGACGGAGTTCATGAACATGTGACTGCCGTTGCCCTGATGATAGAGCGCGTTGAACTCGAGCTCGCCGATGCGGCGGGCCAGCTCCTGCGTAGCGGCAAAGGAACCGGCCGCGAGCGCGGCAATCACCGTCACGTCCATCGCGCTCATGTCGCCGGACTGCGAGATGACGTTACCGCCGCGATCGATCACGACCGTCAACTCCGACTCGGTTTTCTTGAGGAAATCCTCCAGCACGGCGTCGAGCATCGCCACGTCGTTAATTGTCAACACCGGTATCGCATTCATGCGTGTGCGCCCTGATTTTGCGCGACGGGCGGCTCGACCGGGATCGCCACCGGCGGCGGGGGCCCCTGCGGGATATCTTTTTGTTTGCTGAACTTGTGGAGCAGGATCTGCGAGACCGCGTTCAAGGCGGCGAACACGTTTTGTCCCGTGCTCGAGATGACTTCAAAACTCTGAAGGCGTTTTTTGCGGTTGTTCAGCACGTACTCCAGGTAATTGGCCGGCGCGACGTTTTGCAGATCGCGCTTGTTGTATTCGAGCACGAGCGGGACGTCGTCGATCGACATGTTCTGTTGGGCGAGGTTTTCGCCGAGGTTTTTGAAGCTCTCGACGTTTTCCTCCATTTTTTCCCACTGCGAATCGGCCACGAAAATGACGCCGTCCGCGCTGCGCAGGACGAGCTGGCGGGTGGCGTTGTAAATGACCTGGCCGGGCACGGTGTAAAGCTGGAACTTGGTGACGAATCCTTTGATGACCACGGCGTTGAGCGGCAGAAAATCGAAGAAGAGCGTGCGATCGGCGGCGGTGGCGAGCGAGATGAGGTCGCCGCGGTTCTGCGGATTAATCCGCTGATGGATGTATTGAAGGTTGGTGGTCTTGCCGCAGAGAGCCGGACCGTAGTAAACGATCTTAAACTGAATCTCGCGGCTGGCGTAATTAATGATCGACATGGTGCTGGTACGAGTAGGTGTGTGAAAGTTGCTCGACCATGGAGATAAGCTGGTCGCGGCTCGCGGCGGGCAGGTCGCTTTCGGCATGCAAGACCGCGACGCAAATGTTGCCACGCTGAAGGAAGGTGAGCGGCGCCTTGCCGGTGTGCAACGTTAAGGCACTGAGGAGGCCGAGTTTTGTTTCGCCAAGGTGTTTGTCGATCTTTTGCAGGACCGACGGCAGCATCGCGCAGAGACCGTCAGCGCCGAGCTCGGCCGGCAGTTTTCCGGCCAGGGCCAGACCGTCGGTGAACATGATCGCGCAGCCGACGACACCGGGGAGAGCGTTGGCGCGCGCAAGCATAACCTTGTCATCCAATTTCTTCCTCACTGCCGGTTCGCTTTTTTCACTCACTGCCGCCGGTTCAACCGCCAGCGTGGACGATGGCGCGGGCTGCTCAGGTCTCTTGACGGGCTCCGCCGCCGGTGCAGCCGGCTGGACAGGTGGTTTGGCGGGCTGCTCAATTAGTTTGCCAACTGCCTCCGCCTCGGCCTGAAAACGTTTCGCGTCTTCAGCCGCTTTGATCGAGATCGGCGTTTCAAAAGTTTCGCCGAGCTCGACCGCTTCCTGATCGGGCCGCATCCGCAGAACGCCGGCCGGCAAGTTTTTCAAGACTTCCTGCAGCGGCAGGACAACCGGGGTGTCAACAGGATCGATCTGGAGAAGGCTGCGATATTCTTCCGGGATCGCTCTCTGTAACAACGTTGGCGAGATGACCACGCGTCCGCTGGCAAGCTGGGGCTCTATGAGCGAGAGCGGCAGTTCAACGCGCGTGTCTTCCGGCACCATCGCCGGGCTCCCACTCAACTGAAACGCCGGCAGCTCATGCAAGATACTCTGCAGCGTCAGCGCAACTTTCGATTCCTCGGCTCTGATTGGCTTACGCGCAAGCGCGATGTCGTCTGACGGTTCGGTGCCGGGTATGCGGATAAACTTCGGACGAATATCTTCCGATGGCGCGGTAACGCGAAATGGAACGCGCGGCGGTACAACCGGGATGGGCGGCGGCAAAACGTTTGGAACGGGTGGCCCGCTTAAGGCTGGAACTATCTCAGAGGCGGGCACACCCGTCCCGTTCGGTGGAAGATCGATTGGAATTTTTGGCCGCGGCGGTGGAGCGGCCGGAATATTCGGCCGCGGCGGTTCTTTTTTCGGCGGCGCCGGATCGAGCAACGAAATGGCCGGGCGCAGAGCGCGCGGCTTATGGGCCTCGCTCACGCTTGCCTCCGGTTGAGCGGCAGCCATGGTTTTGGCTGTCGCCGGTTCGACTCGCACCGGTGGGAGTGGCGAAGTTTGCAACGGCTCGAGCGTGGTGCCAAAGCGTTCCGTATCTTCGAGCGTGACCTGGAGGATCGGAGTTTCCACCTGCGGCACGATGTCGTCGCGCACCTGGTCCGGTCTGACCTGCAAATTCAAGAACTGGGAGAGGATTTTTTGGAACGGCAAAGCGACTAGCGTGGCGTCATCCGGCGCGGGGCGATGCACAAAAATTTCCGGCGCTTGCTCGTAGATGCTGGCCAGGGAAATACTCGGCCTGCCCTCGGCCATGCCTTTTTCAATTTCCGACGCGCGCAGGACAATGTGACGGTCGCAGTCGATTGTCTCCCGCGCGTTGACGCAGTCGACCGGCAGTTTGTCGAGAACGTCGCCGAGGCGAATCGAAATCGAACGCTCGGTCTTGGGCTCGTCGCCGAACGCAATTGTGGCGGGCGATCTGCGCGACCACACGGACGTGGGCGAGGTGGCCGCGCGCCGCGCACCTGGCTCGCCTGGAATCCTCGGCGGCGCCATCATGTTTCCTGCCATGCCAACCGCCTCGGGCATCGCGACCTTGCGCGTCATGTTTGGCAGCACGGTCTTGCTCAGTCGCTCACTTTCCGGTTTGGCCAAGGCGATGGTCGATCTTGGCGGCGGCGCTGGCGCGACCGGGACTCCGCCGCGGAGCGTGCGCACTTTATCGCGCAGCTTGAGATAGAGATCGAGGAAAGGAACTTGCATGGCCTAATGATCCTCTGAGGTCACGCGCCAGATTTCCTCCAGAGTGGTGATGCCTTCGATCGCTTTTTCGACTCCAACCATGCGCAACGTTTGCATTCCCTCGGTGATCGCCTGGTTTTTGATCACCGCCGCTGAAGCGCGTTTGATGATCAAGCGCCGGATGGCCTCGCTTACCGGGAGCGCTTCAAGAATTGCCGCGCGCCCGAGGTAGCCTCGCCCTTTGCATCGATCACAGCCGGCGCCGTGATAAAACACCGTGGCGTTTGCGTCTGTCATCCCGAGCCGCTCCAGCATCTCGGGCTCGGGTACAAATTCCTCACGGCAGTTTGTGCAGATCCGGCGCACGAGCCGCTGGGCGCAGGTCATCAGGATGGAGCTGGAAATCAAAAATGGCTCGATGCCCATGTCGTCGAGACGGGTGATCGCGCCGGCAGCGTCGTTTGTGTGGAGCGTGCTTAAAACCTGATGGCCGGTGAGCGCGGCCTTCACCGCAATGTCGGCGGTTTCGTTATCGCGAATTTCGCCCACCATCACGATGTCGGGGTCCTGTCGCAGGATCGAGCGCAGAGCGGAAGAAAAATCGAGCCCGATGTCCGCGCGCACCGCCACCTGATTGATCCCCATCAGCTCGTACTCGATCGGGTCTTCGACCGTGACGATGTTGTAAACCGGGTTGTTCAGCTCGTGTAAGACCGAGTAGAGCGTCGTTGTTTTTCCGGAACCCGTCGGGCCGGTGACGAGGATCATTCCGTGCGGGGCGTCGATCGATTTTCTGAACTTCTTCAGCGTGTCCTGGTCCAAGCCCATCTGATCGATGCCGCCGGTAAGCGAAGCTTTGTCCAGGATGCGGATGACAATTTTTTCGCCATGCGCCGTGGGCAGGATAGAGATACGCAGATCGACTTCCTTGCCCATGACCTTGATCCGGAAACGGCCGTCCTGCGGGAGACGCCTCTCGGCAATGTCAAGGGCGGCGAGGATTTTGATGCGCGAAGTGATGGCGAGCTGGAGCGCTTTGGGGGGCGACTCGGCCAGGGCCAATTCACCGTCGATGCGATAACGGAGTTTGAGCGAATTCTGGAACGGCTCGATGTGGATATCGGACGCTTTCTCCTTCATCGCCTGAACGAGGATGAGATTGACGATCTTGATAACGGGCGCGTCCTCGCTGTCGGCAGCCAGCCGGTCGAGGTCGATTTCCTCGTGCTTGGCCGCGTGCACCTCGACATCACCGGTCTGCACCGCTTCCTCGGCGACCTTTTTGAGCACCTGGCTCATGTTGGCGCTCGAAGTGTGAATACCACTGAGCACATCATTGACCGCGTGTTCGGTCGCGATCATCGGCACGATCTCGAGCTGGACGCGGCGCTTGAGGTCGTCGATGGCGAGCACATTCGTGGGATCCGCCATCGCGACAAACAGCTTGCCGTTGAGCCGCGCAATCGGCACCAGCTTGTTCGCCTTGGCCATTTCCCGCGGCACGAGCGACATCACATCGTCGGGCACGCGCAGCCGCGTGAGATTTACAGGGGGCGTGTTCAGACAACGGCCCATGCTGAAAGCCATGTCCTGCTCGGTGACAAATTGACGGTCGGTCAGAATCTTGAGGAGCCGTCCACCTTCACTCTTCTGGATGTTAACGGCCTCCTCGAGCTGGTTTGGCAGCAAGAGACCGTCCTCGATCAAAACATCGGCGATGCGTTCGGCGAAGGATTTGCTTCTCATGGCGCGAACGCTCAGGCCCGGTTCTCGAGCCGATAAATGGAGTGCAGATTGCGCACGACGGCGGAGGGTCGCGCCAGATACCAGGAGACCATGTAATCGACCGATTGCTGCAAGGCTTCGCGGCCGGTGGAATCAAAAGGGTTACAGCAGGCCACCATCACGGTGCGGCTGACCAGATCGAACGGCACAAAGAGCCGGCCCACGGTGAGGTACTCCGGCAGCATCGGCGCGATCTGCCGGTCGACATCGTAATATTCGAGCGGGACGTAGGCGAACTTGGTCCGGTCGATCAGGGCCGAGAGCACCGTCTCAAGCCGCGCGTCATCCTCTTTGCAAAGCTGGTCGAGCAGTGAGGCAGCGAGCGCCTGACCGCTGATGTCCTTGTTCAAGCGCGTCACAATTTCCAAGGCGGCGTTTACCTCTTCCTCGGCAAAGAGTTGCTGGACGATCAAAAACTTCGCCAAATGATCGTCGCCGCGCTCGTGCAGGTTGGCTAGTTTGCCGACCTTCCCGGCGCGACTGCCGATGTCGATCAACGAGCCGTCGCTGTCTTCACCCGAGCCGTTTTTTGACGCCGCGCTGACAATCGCCTGGCCGGAGGCTTGCAGGCGGCTTTCAATCTCGCCCAGCATGGAGAGAATATCGGGGGCGTTCGGCTCCTTCAGCAGAATGCTCTCGCACTCCTGCATGGCGTTGGTGTGCGAACCGGCGTTGAAATACGCTTCGGCCAATCGGCGGGAGATACGCAACGATTCCTCCTGGCGGCCGATTTTCTGATAGGCTTCCTTCAGGATCTCCAGCGACTGGTAATCGTCGGGTTGTGTTTGAGTGATGGCCTCAAACATCTCGATCGTCTGGAGAATCTGACTGTGTTCTTCTTCCGGCAGAATGTGTTCCAGCACAGCGCGCTTCTAAAAGCTAGAAACATGCCTCTAGCCGCAGGCGCGGGGGCAATTCGCACGTGCCCGGCCGAATTCCTGCGGCGCGGACCAATGGCTGCGAACCGACACGAGTTGTCGTGGCGTCCCGGCCTCAGCCGACCCGGCAGAGGTTTAGCTGCCGGATCTCTGGGTTTCGAGCAGCCGAATCGCGTCGCGCAGTTCGGCGGCGCGCTCGTAAAGTTCGCTCGCGATCGCTTTTTCCATCTCCCGCTGCATGATCTCGAGCTTCGAAAGCGGCCGTTTTGCACGCACTTCCTGAAGCCATTCCTCGAGAAAGGCGACCTCGGAGCTTTTCGTCGCCAGCTCGGAGAAATTCGATCGGTTGAAAAACTCGACGATGGTGTCGCGCCCGCGTTCGATCTCGCGAATCGCTTCGGGGAACTTGCCAACGGCGAGAAGGATCGACGCTTTTGCCCGGGTGTTCATCATCAGAACGTAGGGTCGAAACTGCTGCAAGCTCCAGGCGAGTTCCTCGCGGCCACTGTGCGCGGTCACGAAGTCGAAGAGATCGAGATTGCGTTGGGTATCGCGGACCACCCCGGCGAACTCGTTGATCTGAAACAAACTCAGATAGCGGTGGTAATACTGGATTCCTTCCTGCTGCAGCTCGGTGCATTCTTCGGCGCTCAGCTCGTAGGTGTCGCCGCGTGCCGCGGCGCGTGCCGCGCGCTGCTGGTGATAGGTGAGGAGCGATTCGCAACCGTGCGGCCGGCTGCCGTCGGGGCGGCCGGTCATTTCCATCTGCAGCAGGCCAAGATCGATCCGCAACTGCAGCTTCTCGCGGCCGTCCAGCCCGATAATCTTGCGCACTTTGATCGCGCCCGACTCATGCGGCCATTCTCTCAGGAGAGTGTTCAGATCCAAGCTCATCGCAGATAAAGCATCCGACATTTTAGTCTCGCTTGTCAATAAGCTCGCAGATGCCCCAACTCTCAGCTGCGCAACTCTGAAAAATTGCGCGGCGGTTGCGAACACGGGCGGATGTCTCATGTTCGTTTAGATGGAGGAGGCAATCGGCGTTTTTATCCGCTACCTGGCGGTCGAGCGCGGTCTCTCCGAAAACTACCAGTTCTCCACGCAACGCTCGCTCACCGAGTTCGCCCGGTGGTGTCAAGCCAAACACAAGATCGAGAATCCGCGCCACGTCACGTTGCCGATCTTGTCTGAATATCTGGCGGAACGAAAACGCGCCGGACTTGCGGCCGCGTCAATCAAATTGATCATCGTTGCCCTGAAGATTTTCTTTCGCTTCCTCGCCGGCAAAGGTTCGATCGCAAGTGATCCGGCGGAAGCGCTCGCTCTGCCGCGGATCGAGCGCTATTTGCCGGAAACATTGAACGAATTGCAGGTCGAACAACTAATCGAATCGGTCGATCGAAAAGTGCCGTTCGGGTTGCGCGATCGCGCGATGCTCGAATTGCTTTACGCCAGCGGCTTGCGCATCTCAGAGCTGGCCGGCGCGCGTTTGGAGAATTTCAATTCGGAGGAAGGAATCCTGCGCGTCACGGGCAAGGGCAACAAAACGCGCCTCGTACCTGTCGGTCGCAAGGCGTGCGAAGCGCTCACGCTGTATCTCTCGAGGGAACGGCCGAAGCTGGTAAAGCGCGCAACCGGCAGCGAAATTTTTCTCTCCTCGCGCGGAACCAAATTAACCACGGCGCGGATTTGGCAGATCGTCAAAACCGTCTCCCGGCGCGCCGGTCTTGAGAAGAACATTTACCCTCATCTGTTGCGGCATAGTTTTGCGACGCATTTGCTCGGCAACGGCGCTGATCTTCGGGTGATTCAGGAAATGCTTGGCCACGCCGACATTTCGACCACGCAGGTTTACACCCATGTCGATCAACAGCGCTTGAAAGCGGTGCATCGACAATTTCATCCGCGGGCGTGACGCGCGGTAGCGCCCACGCGTTGGAAGAATTAATGCGACGGTCACAGACCGCCGCTACAGTAGGCGCGCTTGAAACGCCTTGCCCTCATTTTAATCGTCATCATTTTGGCGATTGCCGCCATTGCTTACACCTTCCATGTCACGCGCAAAGCTCGCGGCTCAACGATCGCTTCGCTTCTGCCGCGAGACACCATCGCGTTGGTGCACATTCCCGACTTCAGGCGCACACGCGACCAGTGGCATCAGAGCGATATTTACCAACTCTGGCATGAATCTGCCGTCCAGGAATTCCTGCGCCAACCACTGACGACATTTCCAAGCAATAATGTTGTCTCGGAGATTTTGCAGGAACTCGAGCAGCTCGACGCGAAAGAGTTCTTCGTCGCCCTCACCTCGATCGAAGCGCGCAGCGCGGGATTTGTCGCCGGATTTCGTTTTCGCGGGAGTCGCGATGCCGCAAACCCGGTCATAACTAAATGGCGCGCGCGATTGCTCGGCGAAAATCCGAACAGCAGGCGCGAGAAGATTGCCTATCGTGAACACGAAATTGACGTCGCAGCGGTGCCAGCGTTTGCCCTCGCGACAGCTTACGATGGCCGCTGGTTTTTCGCATCGAACGACATCGAGAAGCTAAAAGAACTTCTCGACCGCGCTGACAAGCGCAGCCCTGCCCCATCGACTCAACCGCGCGGCGCACAAGATCGACAATTAGCGCTCCAATCAGACGAAGCCTACCGCGCGGCGATTGCCCACATCCCTTCCGATTACGCGCTGCTCGTGTATCTGCAGCCTAAAGCAATCGCGGAAAAGCTGGCTTCAATCGGTGCCGCACTCGGCCAGCAAATTGCATCCGACCAATACTCAGCTCTGCGCCGGATCAACAGCATTTGCGCCAGCACACGCTTTGAACATGGTAAAATCCACGACGTTCTTTTTACCGGCGTCGACCAGTTGGCAAGTCAGCGGCAGCTGACGCGTTCGTCCGCTACGCTCGGGACAACCGATACATTTTTTTATCTCGCGACGTTGATTGATTCCAAAAATTGGGGAGGACTCGGATCGGCTGCCAGCATCACTCCGGTCGGAGGATGGCTGGAAAAATTTCTGCGGACGCTCTCGACGAACGGCGTCACCGCGGAGGGCTGGAACAGCGCGTTCGATCCGGAGCTGTCGTCTTTGGCAGAATGGCCGCCGACTGCACATTGGCCGTCATTCTTTGTGACGGTTCCCGTGAAGGATCCCGTGCGCGCCGATCAGGTTGCCCGCGTCATCACCACCGCGATTGACGAAGACGGTCGCTGGATGAAGAGTGAAAAAGACGGCGTCAGGTATTTTTCGCTGGAGACGCCGGTGCGTTTGTTCGCGCTCACACCGACAATTGCCTTGTCGGAGCGGTTGCTGGTGGCAGGACTCGATCCGGTCTCGGTCGAAGCCGCGATGAAGCGAAATAGCGAATCGGCTGGATTGTCGAACTCGCAAAGCTACCGAGCAGCTGCGCGCGCGCTGCCCCCACCGACGAACCTTTTTGCCTACATCGACACCGCGGTGTTGTATTCGCGCCTCGACTCGACGCTGCGGCCGATGCTTCTGCTCGGCGCGGCTTTCCTGCCCGCGATCTCCGCTCGGGTCGCTCTGGATAAATTGCCGGCTCCCGAGACCGTGACAAAACACCTCAGCCCGATCGTCTCCTCGCAGCGAGCCGACCGGGACGGCTACGTGTCGGAGTCGCTCGGACCTGTTACCTTGAACCAAGCGGCGCTCGCGCTCGCAGCGGCAGCGATTTATTCAGCCGTGGCGCGCCAACCGACTCACTAGCGCCGATTTATGATCGCAGGTCGCTGTGTCATTTCGGCACTGCCACCGAAATGGCGCCGATTTGGCGGAGAATTATGCTGTCCGCCGGGTAAAAATGTGTTATCTTTTCGGCCCTATGGCTATTCTCAAGAAAAACGCATTTTCTCGCCGAATCCCTGATCTCGTGACTGAGGAATTGGTGGCCGTGCTTTCCCGACGCGCCTCCTTCGAGTTCAAGGAACTTTTCGATATCGTTCACGAAAACCTCCGGGCCCGCAACGCGGCCAGTGGTGGGGAGGAAATGCTCCGTCTGCGCGCTTATGAGAAGCTGCAAAACCTCGTTGCGCGCGGTGCGGTGAAGAAGAATGGCAAGAAATACAAGGGTCTCCACCCAGCACTGGTGAAAGCGCTTGCTCCCCAAAACGGACAGATCGCAGCCGCGGCGCGCTGAGCCGAGTGCGAAGATCGACGTCTAATCCTGCAGACGAGGCTGGATGCTGCACGAATACTTGCCGGTGCTCCTGCAAGTGATCGTTGCCATTGGGTTTGCCGCTTCCGCGCTGCTCGTCAGCGCGTTCGTGGGAAAGACCGGTAAGCGAACGCCAGCCAAGGATCTGCCTTACGAATGCGGAATGGTGCCGCAGGGCAGCGGCCAGCCGCGATTTAGCATCAAGTTTTACCTGGTCGCGATGCTGTTCATTCTCTTCGATCTGGAAATCGTGTTCATGTATCCGTGGGCGGTTGTTTACAAAGAGGCAATCGCCAAAAGCAGCTTCATCTTCTGGAGCATGTTCAGCTTCATTTCCATCCTCATGGTCGGCTACGTCTACGCACTGAAAAAGGGCGTGCTCGATTTCAAAAAATAGCCCGGCTGTTTCCTGCCGGTTTGTGGCTTGAGTGATCGCGCTCCTCAACTGTGGCCGGTCGCCCTCGTCTTGAGCGGTATCCTGTGGATCGTCGCGACGAGCGGCGGCCAGCATCTTTTCGTCAGGGAGGTGCTCGGCGAAGCGTTTGATTCACAGGCGGAACACCTTTTACGCGGCGATGCCGGCATCGATCTGGAGGCGATCCGGCCCGAAGCGATGATCGTGAATGGGAAGATCCGGACGTATTTCGGGCCGTTTCCGGCCCTTATCCGCATCCCGTTGAATCTCGTCTATCCAGCAGGACGCGGGATGTGGTCGCGTTTGTCCGGGTTTTGTGCCGGAATTGTCGCCTTGTCTGTGTTCGCCGGACTGGTGGCCGACAGCTTGCGATTTTCTCCGCTGTCGCCAAACGCGCGTAATTGGCTCGGCAACGCGTGCGTGATCGGATTTGTTTTGGGTACCCCCCTATTGTTCCTGATTGGAAGCCTGTCGATTTTCAATGAATCGATCATCTGGGCGCTCGCGTGGTCGGTCAGCGCCTTGTTCTTTGCGGCTCGAGCTTGGAAGAGCGAAGGCCGCAAACTGACGGTGTCCCTATTTGGGTTTGGATTTTCCGCGGCTGCTGCGTTGCTCTCCCGGGTCACCTTCGGCATACCATTGTTCCTGATCGCGCCGATTCTGCTATTTCGCGTCTGGCGGCAGGGATGGATCCGCCTCGCCGCACTCGTCGGGCCGCTCGCCGTGGGGCTCGCGTTTCATCTGCTGCTCAGTTATGCCCGGTTCGGCAACTTTGTCGGCATAGACTATGAGAGTTACATCAACCCGGTCCATCTTACTTTCGTCCGGCAACATGGAATGCTGAACCTGGACCGCGCGCCCCACAGCTTCGCCGATTACTTCAGTTTGCGGCCACCAGTATTTCGATCACACGCGCCTTTCGTCCAGGTAGATCGTCACCCTTTGCCGTATCCGTCCTTGTTTTCGCTGCCCAATACCGAGACGTATGTGTCCCTTTCATGGTCGGCAGGCTGGCTCGTTCTCGGCGCGCTCTTCGGTTTTTTTTACCTTTTCCGGTCGAGGCGCGCGGACTGGTTTCAACGCGCTATGGCGACCGCGCTCTTTGTCGAGTTCCTCCTGATCTTGTGCCACTTTGCCCTCGCCCAGCGTTACATGGTCGAGCTATTGCCCTTTCTTGTTTTCTGCCTGGCCGTTTTCCTGCGAAACGGTGGAACTATTGTCCATCGCACTGCGATCATTGCGCTGGTCGTCGTCTCTGCGGCAGTCAATTCACTGGGCACCGCATTTTGGCTATCGAATGATGGCAACCAACCTCGCGAAACGCGCGTCTTCTGGAGTATCCTCGCCGGCAAAACCCCACCGGCGAAATAAAGCGGTGTAATCTCGGTCGCGCCATGAAGGTCCTGGTCTTTGTCGTCGCCTACAGTTCGGAAGCTCGCATTGAATCCGTCCTGGCGCGTGTTCCAGGCGAGTTTTGGACAAATGAGGGGCATGAAATCGAAACGCTGATCATCGACGATCGTTCGCCAGGACAAATGAGCGATGCTTCCAGGCAATTCAAAACTTTGCCGCAAAAGTATAGGGCCATCATTCTGCCGACTGCGACCAGCCAGGGTTACGGCGGAAATCAGAAGCTTGGCTTTCACTACGCTATCGAAAACAACTTTGACGTCGTCGTCTTGCTGCACGGCGACGGCCAGTACGCTCCGGAACTGTTGCCGCAGTTTGTCGCGCGCTTTAACGATCCGTCGGTGGACGCTGTCTTCGGCTCGCGAATGCTGACGCCCCGCGCCGCTCTCTCGGATGGCATGCCTCTCTACAAATTCGTTGGCAACCGGATACTAACTGCGCTGCAAAACTGGACCTTGAAGCGGCAACTATCCGAATATCACTCCGGCTATCGCGCCTATCGCGTCGAGACACTGCGATCGCTGCCATTGGCCTTCAACTCGCCAGATTTCGATTTCGATACCGACCTCACGATTCAGCTCATCAACACTGACCGCAAAATCGTCGAGATTCCGATCCCGACTTACTCCAGCCGCGAGATCCGGCAGGTAAACGGCCTCAAATACGCCGTCCAGGTCGTGGCGACGACGCTGCGCTCGCGGTTGCAGCGGTGGGCGATCTTCTATCATCCAAA
>JBHEMD010000019.1:0-39492 GCA_046262735.1 Chthoniobacterales bacterium
GATCAACGATCCGATCCCCTTCCCGGAGCCGCACTTTAAGGTCGCCCTTGAGTTAGTAAAAATACTCCTCCAAATCGACGAGGTGAAAGTCGTTCCGCGCGTTGGGGTCCTTGATGACGATGACAAAAAAATCGCGACCGTCGTAAAGATATTTATTGCTGACCGGCGGCTTAAATTTCTCGCGATTTTCCTCGATCCAATTTTTGAGATTAATCGGCGGCTCCACGGTAGTCATAAGTGCGAGCGTATTTCGTGGCGCATCCACCGTCAACCGCTGTAGCCACGTGGCTACAACCGCAAGATCGAGATCAAACGTTTAAAGTTTAAGGGCCTAACAATGACACACTACGATATTCGAGGATGAAATTCGGCGGCTTAGTTTCTCTCGCAGCAGTCGTGGGGGGCGCGATCTTTCTTTGCAGCTGCGAAGAATTGCCGCCCCAGGTGCAGCAGCCGCTCTCGGCGATATTGCCGATGCCGACGCCGGCGGGGTGGTGGAATGATGATGGCGTAGCGGGTTCCCCGCGCATCGTGGTTCGTATCGGCGAGCAGATGGCCTACTTTTACAAAGGCAAACGGTTAGTCGGGACCTCGACTGTTTCGACCGGCAAGCCGGGATTTTCCACGCCGCCCGGGCATTACCACATCATTTCCAAGGACCGCGATCATTATTCGAGCGAGTTCGGCGATTACGTCGACAAATACGGCAACCTGGTGAAATCGAACATCGACGTGCGCAAGGATTCGCGCCCGCCCGGCGCGCACTTCGATCCGGCGCGGATGCCGTACTGCATGCATTTCAATGGCGGCTACGCCATGCATGAAGGCTACGTTCCGCCGTTCGCCGCTTCGCACGGCTGCATTCGTTTGCCCAAAGGCATGGCGTCGCATTTCTACAACAGCGCGCCCGAAGGCACGCCGGTGATCGTGAAGGACTAGCCGCTGCATGCCGCGCAGCGCCAAATCTCACAGCGCGCCGGAGGAGACGGCCGCGCCAGAAGCCAAGGGACCGCTGGCGACAACCAGCGCAGTTGTCGAGCTAGTGTCGAAAGGCATCATCGCTTTCGCGGCGGTCTGTTTCGTTTGCGGAATTATCGTCGTGAACCTGTATCTGAGGGATTACGGCGTGGCTTCTTTTAGCCTGTTCCGGGTCAGCTACATCACGGCCGGTGTCTGGACCTTTAGCCCGATCGCGTTTGCCGCGTTGATTTTTGCCACCTTCCTCATGGGCGTTTTGAGTGATTGGCTTACGCGACAAGATCGCACAACGAAGTCGCGAAGTCGTGCCGGGGACCTGTTGAGCGCGGCGGCGATTTCACTGATCGTACTCTGGGCATTGTTCTCCGCGTTGCAGATCCGGTTCAGCTGGATCTGGCTACTCGGGATTCTTGTCGGCGCGCTGCTTGGCGGGTTAGCCGCGGGAACTGTGTTTAGCATTACGCAGGGCGATAAACGGTCTGCTGCTGTTCTCGGTATCTTCTGGCTGCTTATCTTCCTTTTTTATCTTCTCCATTTGGCGCCCGCGCTTTACCGGCAGATTCCCGCTTCGCTCGGCGGCGGCGCCGGAACGCGCGTTGAGCTTGTGATCGCCGAAGCCAAGGAACCGTTTGTCGTCGCGGCCGGGATTCCGCTGGCCGAGGCGCCTGTGACGAAGCCAGTTACGCTGCTGATCGCAACCGACAAAACTTACGTCGTTGCGGTGGACGAATCGAAACTCGCCATCACTCTCAATGCCGATTTGGTCGAGGCGATTCGGCACCTGCCTCCAAAGTAGCTACCCGATCACCTGCCGGAACGCGGCAAGGAAACTGTCCATCTCGCTTTTCTTGCCGATGGTGAGACGCATGTGATTCGGCAAGGCGGGAAACAAGCGGCCGACGTAGACGTTCCGCTGCTTCAAGGCCTGGATCAGCGGCACGACCGGACGTTTTACATCGACCATGATGAAGTTGGCCTGGGACGGAATGTGTTGGTAGCCCATTTTGTCGAGCTCGGCGGCAACGAAGGCTTTGGCTTCGTTATTTAAGCGGCGGCCGTTTGTGACTTGATCGACATCGCCGATGCTGGCGCTCGCCGCCGCCAGGGCCATGATGTTGACACTGTCCCAATGCTGATGCCGCCGCAGCGTATCGATCACGTCTTTTTGCGCCACGCAATAGCCGCAGCGCAGTCCCGCCATGCCGTAAATTTTCGAAAACGTGCGGGCAACGATCAGATTCGAATGAGCTTTGACGAGCGGGATCACGCTTTCGTACTCAGGGCTCTCGGCATAATGAAAATACGCTTCGTCGACCAGAATCATGCGGTCGCGCGGCGTCGTTTCAATGAACCCGCGCAAATCGTTCTTCGACGTGATGCTGGCGGTGGGATTGTTTGGATTGCAGATGTAGATCAAACCGCCGCGTGCCGCTGCCGCCATTTTGGCCAGGTCATGGCTGTAGCTTGGTGCCAGTGGAACTTTGACGACGTCGGCCCCGTTCACGTTCGCATGCTGGAGGATTGCTTCGAAAGTCGGATCGGCTGCCACCAATGTCCCCTGCTCTTTGCCGGTAAACACTTCGGCGCAGAGTTTCAAAATCTCACCGGAGCCGTCGCCGAGCAGGACTTGATCGCGAGTAACGCCGTTAAGATTTGCGAGCTTCTCAATCAGCGCGTCGTTCTCTTCGTCGGGATAGCGGCAAGCCGCGGCGAATGCGTCGTTCATTGTTTTGAGCGCTTTCGGTGATGGTCCATGGGGATTTTCATTCGCGCTCAGGCGCACGACGCCGCTGATTGTCGATCTTGCAGCCGATTCAGTGGCGAATTGAATTCTGGGCCGAGCGAGCGCGGCGGCCGCGCTCACGCCCAAAAGCTGTGCAAACCTGCGCCGGGAAATTGAGATTGTATTCATGGCAAGACTCCTCCAGGCGAATTCATACGGAGTCGATGCACCGAAGGCGAGTTTGAAGTTTGTCGCGACGCCACGGCGACCCGCGTAGGGTTGCCTGTGATCTTGAAATTGTTAAAGGAGCGGCGTCGGCGACGCCTGCGCGCTCAGCCGTTTCCCGAACCATGGCTGGGCATCATCAAGCGCAATGTTCTATTCTTGCGGAGACTTTCGTCGCGCGATCAAGCGGAGCTCCTCGGCCATATCCAGGTGTTTCTGACCGAAAAGCGTTTCGAGGGCTGCGGCGGACTTGAAGTAACCGACGAAATTGCGGTGACGATTGCGGCGCAAGCTTGCCTTCTTCTGTTACACCGTCAGAGCGAGTACTTTCCGCATCTGCTCACGATGCTGGTTTATCCTTCGACCTATATGGTGGAAGAACAGCGGCACCTGGAAGGCCCAATTTGGGAAGAAGGCAAAACGGCGCGTCTTGGAGAGACCGGCCGCAAGCTGGGCACTATCGTTCTCGCGTGGGACGCAGCGAAATCGGGCGCGGCCGATCCGGCCGACGGCAAGAACGTCGTTCTGCACGAGTTCGCGCATCAGCTCGATTACGAAAACGGCGCCGAAGACGGCGCGCCACTCTTGCCCGCGCGCGAACAGCAGTTGTCGTGGCAAAGAGTCATGCGAATGGAATTCGCCTCGCTGCGCGCGGCGGACGAAACCGGCATCCCGACGCTCCTCGATACTTACGGCGCCACGAATCCCGCTGAATTTTTTGCCGTTTCCGTCGAGGCATTTTTCGAGCGGCCGCGCGCACTGCGCGCTCGGCATCCTAATCTCTACGTCGAGCTAGAGCGCTATTTCCGGCAGGACCCGGCAGCGTTCTCAGCCGAAGCCGGGAACTGACCGCTATTGCGGCTGCGGCACGATCCGAATGTAAGGCCGCGGCGCTTTCCAACCTTCCGGGTAACGCTTTTTCGCTTCTTCATCCGACACCGATCCCGCGATGATGACATCCTCGCCGGGCTTCCAGTTAACCGGTGTGGCGACCTGATGTTTCGCCGTTAGTTGCAACGAGTCGATCACTCGCAGCACCTCGTCGAAGTTCCGTCCCGTCGTCATCGGGTAGACAAGGAGCAGCTTGATCTTTTTGTCCGGGCCGACGACGTAAACGTTGCGCACGGTCGCGTTGTCCGCCGGCTTCCTGGTTTTGGCATCGCCGGCCGTATCGGCGGGGAGCATTCCATACGCCTTTGAAACTTTGAAGTCAGCGTCGGCGATGATCGGATAGTTTGGAGCGTGCCCTTGCGTCTCCTCGATGTCTTTGGCCCAGCCCTTATGGTCGCCGGCAGAATCTACCGACAATCCGATGATCTTCACATTTCTTCGCTCAAACTCAGGCTGAATCTTTGCCATGTAGCCAAGCTCAGTCGTGCAAACCGGCGTAAAATCCTTCGGGTGCGAAAACAAGATCGCCCAGGAGTTGCCGATCCAGTCGTGGAAACGGATTTTGCCTTCAGTGGTTTCAGCTTCGAAGTCCGGCGCAGTATCTCCAATTTTCATTTGATTTTTCCTCCTCTTGATTGTCTCGCAATCAATTCATTCCAAGATGCGGACGGAAAGTCAATTTCATCTCGCATCTTGATTTGTGATCGAGCCGATCAGTTCGCAAAATTTCTTCATGTCGATGTTGCCGCCGGAAACAATGGCGACGATTGGGCCGTTGCCGGCCTTTCCAGTTAGAGCCGCCGCCAGGGGAAGCGCTCCGGCGCCTTCCGAAATGACTCGCGCGCGTTCCGCCATCAACCGCATCGCTTTCTTTGTTTCTTCCAAAGTGACCACGAAATAATCGTCCACCAGCGATTTCATTCGTTCCCACATGCGCGGGAACATGCTTTGGCCGCCGGCGCCATCGACGAACGACGCCTTCCAGTTCGCAAACACCTGGGGCGAGCCTTTCTCAAATGAGAGCGCGGCCGGCGCGGCGGTTTCCGGTTCGACCCCGAAAATTTTCACGCGCGGCCGTGACGCTTTGATCGCGATGGCGACGCCGGTGATGAGTCCGCCGCCGCCAATGCTGGCGATGACGGCAGCGGCGTCGGGCGCGTCCTCCAGAATTTCCAGGCCCATCGAGCCGTGGCCGGCAATGAAATTATCATCGTCGAATGGGTGGACGAACGTCCCTGCAACACCCGGGTAGGCGCGATCTTCGAGCGCTTTCCAAGCTTCGTCGTAGGAAACAAGAACCAGTTTCGCACCGAGCGCGCGCATCCTGTCGATCTTTGATGCCGGCGCTGTTTTGATGGCGACGACGGTGCACGGCACACCCGCGGCGCGGGCTGCATAAGCGACTCCCTGCCCTGCGTTACCGGCACTGATCGTCCACACGCCGCGATTTCGTTCCGAATCCGGCAGGAGCGCGACCGCATTGGCGGCGCCGCGCAATTTGTAGGCGTTAATTGGCTGCAGATTTTCGAGCTTCAGTCGAATGTCGGGAAAACCTGACTCGAGTTCGAGCCGAATCAACGGCGTGGGCACGATTGTTTTCTCAATGCGCTGACGCGCCTCTTCGATTTCGCTCAGTGTGATCGGTCGAACCGGTTCCGGCGTCGTGGCCATTGTTTGATCCTGATTTCGCGCGCCCGTTCTCTGCTGTAGAGGCGGCTGTCCTCAGCCGCAACTGCAAACGCTGTGGAGAGACGTCAGCGTCCCTTGCAATCATGATACCGCGTGATTGTCGATGTTACCCGGGCGGCCAGGCGAGCGCGCGTTTGCCCAGCAGATGCACGTGCAGATGCGGCACACTTTCCCCGGCGTCGGGACCGCTGTTGATCACGACACGATAACCACTTTGCTCGATCCCGAGTTTTTTCGCCAGCTCACCGGCCACGAGCAGCAGCTTCCCCAGAATCGCGCGGTCTGCTTCGGTCGCCGCCACGAGGCGCGGGATCACTTTCTTCGGCACGATCAGCACGTGCACCGGCGCCTGCGGATTAACATCGTGAAAGGCGACCGCGTCATCATCTTCCCAGATGATCTTTGCCGGAATTTCTCGGGCGATAATTTTCTCGAAGATCGTCATGGATCGACAATTTGCAGATTAGTGCTCAGCGCAAACACGACTTCAGTCGCTCGTTGGTAGTCAAAGTGAGTCGTTCCCGAATGAAACAGACAATTTCTTCGCGCAGGATGTCGCAGGCACGCGACCACACTTTTACGCCGCGCAGATGTTTCACGCACGCGGCCAGGGCCGACAACTGGAGATTGTCCACGCGAGCGTCGAGGAGCGCGCCGATTCGTTTTTCCAATAAATCGAAAAACGCCAGCTCGTATCCCGCGCCGGCTTCATGCGCGATTTCGAGCAGCGAAACCGAGATTGGCGGTGGTGCGGGCGTGAAATAAGGAACGATTTCCTTGTAACCGATGATCTTGAGGACGTACTGCACCGTCTCGGCGAGCTGGCTGAAGGCGACGACGTCTTCGTCGTTCCGCAGACGCAAATAAAACGCGATGCTCTCGGTCACGTGATCGGTCAACCACCAGCCCGGGTACCCGGCTTGCGAAGCGGCGCGGTTGATCGCGGCGAAAAGCCAGTCCCGATTAAACTCGAAGAGCTGCCCCGAATCGCAGCGCAAATACGGAAATTCTTCTTTAAACGCGACCATGACCCACTTGATCCGGTGGAAATAATTCGCGCTGACGCGTGTCCGGTTTCACGCGACGGCCGAGAGCTTGGATCGCATCGACGAATTGACCGACGTCCTGAAACTGGCGGTGCACCGACGCGTAACGCAAGTAGGCCACTTCGTCGATGCCGCGCAATTTCTCGAGCACTTTCGCCCCGATCTGGGTGGATTGAACTTCGCGCCCGCCCGTCTCCAACTCGTGCACGATCTCGTCCACGATTTGTTCGAGCGTGACCAGGCTTGTCGATCTTTTCTCAAATGCTTTCGCGATACTGCCCGCCAGTTTCCGCCGGTCGAACGCTTCATGGGTGCGGTCGCGTTTCACCACCCGCAGATCCGAGCGTTCGATTTCCTCGTAGGTCGTAAAGCGGAAACCGCAACTGAGGCATTCACGCCGGCGGCGGATACTGGAACTGTCGCGCGACTGGCGTGAATCGATGACCTTATCATCGCGCGAGCCGCACTTGGGGCAACGCATAGTGTTGAGACGCTAGATACCACACCACATCTTGCGCCGTCAATCGGACTTTCGCCCGGTCGCTCGATTCGTCTATGCCGCCGCTTTGGTCGCCGGCTTTTTTTGACGGGGGGTTTTCTTTTCGAATTCGAAACCGATCTTTCCATTCTCCAGTTTGAGATAAGCCGAAAAGGGGCGGCCTTTTTTGGAGACGAACCTTGGCAGCAGATCGGTCTTACCGGTGGCAATCAGTTTTTGCACCTGTTCCTGGGGGATCTCGCGATGCAAAATTGTTTTGCTGATCCGGAAGCTGCACGTCTTCGGCGAGGCGACCGCGTTTTCGCAGGCGTAACTTCGATCAAGAACGTAGACCTGGCCTTTCTGGCAAACAGGGCAAAGACCAAGCGTTTCGTGCTTGTCTTTGTCGATCTTAACCGGTGCACCGTGCGCCTCTTCGCCGAAATCGAACTGTTGTTTGAAATCTTCGCCCAGCTTTACGGTCGCATTGAATTTGCGACCGACTTTGCTGCGGAATCCCTCGAGCGGGCCGACCTGGCCGTTCTTCAGAAGCGCTTCCACTTCCGATCGTTCAAAGAGGCGGCCGGCCATCGTTTTCCAAATGATCAATCCGCAAGATCGACATTTGAACGTGCGATAATCTTCGTCGAATGGCCCGGCACCGCACTTCGGGCATTTCACTTCCAATGTTTCGAAGTTGCCGGTCACGCTATCGCCCTCGAAGTTTTTCGCTTTCTCAACGATCTCGCGGGTGAAGCTTTTGATGTGGGCCATGAATTCTTTGCGCTGCATCGCGCCTTTTTCCATGCGTTTGAGTTTCGATTCCCATTCGCCAGTCATTTCCGGCGAGCACAGCTCGGTCACGCCAATGCCGCGCAGGAGGGTGATGAGCGCGAGCCCTTTCGCAGTCGTGATTAAATCGCGCGCTTGTCGATTGACGTAGCCGTCGTGAATAAGTCCTTCGATAATGGCCGAGCGCGTCGCCGGTGTGCCGAGACCTTTCTCGCGCATCGCTTCGCGCAACTCTTCGTCTTCTACGAGTTTGCCCGCACCTTCCATCGCGGTCAGGAGCGAAGCTTCGGTGAAACGCGGCGGCGGCTTGGTTTCGTTTTGAGCAACCTCGACGTCGAGCACTCTGGCAGGTTCGTTCGGCATAATGGCCACGAGCGATTGCTCGTCGGATTCGCCCGAAACGGCTTCGCGCCCATAAACTGCAAGCCAGCCGGGATCCTTCATGATTTTTCCTTCGGTCTTGAAGGCCTCTTTGTCTACGCGGGTGATTCGAGTGGTCACCTCAAACTGCGCCGCCGGGAAAAAGACGCAGATAAAACGCCGCGCGATCATGTCGTAGATCTTTTGCTGCACCTCATCCAGACCGTGCGGGGCCGTGCCGGTCGGTATGATGGCGAAGTGATCGGAGATTTTGGCGTTATTGAAAATACGCTTCGACGGTTTGACCCAGCTCCTGTCGAGCGCGGTGCGCGCGTGCGGATTGTCGATCTTGCTTAGAGTCGCCTTCACCGTCGGCAAATAATCTTCGGGCAGGAACCGCGAATCAGTCCGCGGATAGGTGATGACTTTGTGGCGCTCGTAAAGTTGCTGGGCGATTTGCAACGTGCGCTTCGCGCTGAATCCCCGCGCGTTTGCCTCGCGCTGGAGACTGGTCAGGTCATACAGCAACGGCGGCGCTTGCGTGGTGGGCTTGCGTTCCTCGGTTGCGATTCCGGTTTTGCCCAAACAGCGCTGCTTGATTTCGTGGGCAACGCTTTGTTCCCAAATCCGCTCCGGGCGCGCATCTTCATCGCCATTCTTGGTGAAATCTTCTCGAAACCAGCGACCGCGATACGTGCCTGCTTTGACTTCGAAATCACCGAACACTTCAAAATAGGTGCGCGGTTTGAAGTGATGAATTTTGTCCTCGCGCTCGGCCAGGATCGCGAGGGTCGGCGTTTGCACCCGACCGACAGGCGTAAGCTGAAAGCCGCCACTGCGATTGTTGAACGCAGTCATGGCGCGGGTGCCATTGATCCCGACCAGCCAATCGCTCTCCGAGCGGCAGACCGCTGCCTTGGCTAGTGGGATCATCTCTTCGTCCGAGCGCAAATGCTCGAACGCCGCGCGAATCGCGTCAGGCGTCATCGATTGCAACCAAAGGCGGTGCACGGGCTTTTTGAGGCCGCTGAGCTTAGCGAGGTACCGGAAAATCAGCTCGCCCTCACGACCGGCGTCGCAGGCGTTAATCAGAAGATCGACATCTTTCCGCTGCATCAGGCGCTTCAGCATATTGAAGCGCGCTTTGGTTTTCTCGATTGGCTTGAGCTCGAATTCGTCGGGGATGATCGGTAAGTTAGCGAAGCTCCACTTCCCCCGCTTCACGTCCAGCTCGCTGGGCAGCGCAAGCTCGACGAGATGCCCGAGCGCCGAGGAAATGAGATAAGCCTCACCTTCAAAATGCTCCTCTACCTTTTTAAAGCCGCCGAGCGCGCGGGCGATGTCGCTCGCCACGCTTGGTTTCTCGGCAATGACCAATGCTTTAGACATGGAAGGCGGGAATCGAACCGCAGTTGTGGACGTTTTGCAAGTCGGAGCAAGCCGTGGGCCTGCTGTGCCCAGGCGAATCAGCCTAGCTTTACGAAGTATTTGCCCGGCAGCTGTTTGACCAAACGTTTCAACTCGAGCTGGAGCAAAGTCGCGGAAACGGCGGCGCTGGCGAGTTTGCTGCGCGTCGTAATATCGTCGATTGAAGTCTCCTCCGCATCGATTGCGTCGTAAACGCGGCGCTCGTCTTCGGAAAGGGGCGGCAGCGGTCGGGCCGCGGCTTCGGGCGAGGGCTTGGTCTCGGGCAAAAGAACTTGGAGATCATCCAGGATGTCGCTGGCGTCCATGACCAGCTTTGCGCCCTGCTGGATGAGGCGGTTCGAGCCCATCGCGCTCGGGGCGTTGATGTGGCCGGGAACGGCGTAAACCGAGCGGCCCTGCTCAAGCGCCTGCGCGGCGGTGATAAGCGCGCCGCTGTTCAAACCCGCTTCAACCACGAGAATCCCGTGGCTCCAGCCCGAGATGATCCGGTTGCGCATCGGGAAGGTTTGGCGGTCGGGCTCGATCTCCATCGAGAACTCGGAGACCACCGCGCCGTTGCCGTCGCGAATTTTTTCGGCCAGAGCGTTGTTCTCCGGCGGGTAGAGCTTGGCCAGCCCCGAACCGAGGACAGCGATGGTGCGACCTTTTGCGGCGAGCGCGCCTTGATGGGCGGCGGTATCGATTCCGCGCGCAAGTCCGCTGATCACCGTTAAACCAGCGTAAGCAAGCTGATAGGCAAGTTTTTTCGCGGATTCCGTGCCGTAGTGCGTGGTCCGCCGCGCGCCAATAATGCCAATCGCATGATGATCGCGATCCTGCAATTCGCCCCAGACGTAAAGCACGATCGGCGGCGCGTGAATCTCGCGCAGCGGTTTTGGATAAAACGGCGACTTTTGCGTTATCACCGTCGCCCCAAAGTCGCGGACCCGCTTCAGTTCCGCGGCAAGATCGACAATCGATTCCCAGTTGGAAATCTGGTCGGCCACTTCGTTGCCGATTCCCTCCACCTTTCGAAGCTCGTTGCGTTTGGCCGCCAGAATCCGTTCCGGCATCTCAAAGAGTTGAAGCAATTTTCGCAGCCGCACCGGCCCGACTGTGGGCAGCATGTTGAGCGCGATGCATGCTTCGGTGGAATTCATAGCAAGTCGCGCAAGCGTCCGCGCTTGCGATCCACTCAAACGCAAGCCAGAGGCTTGCGCTACCCTCAGAATGGGATCTCGTCCTCGTCGGGCTCCGCCGGCGCGGTGGATTTCGCCGGCGGCGCGGTTGGCTTCGCACCGCGGGCGGGACGCTCTTCCTCGCCCGGCTCAGCTGCGCCGGCGGCGGCTGGCGGACGGCTACCGAGAAGCTGCATCGTTTCGCCGATGACCCGCAGTTTGCTCCGCTTCTGGCCGGTTTGTTTGTCGTCCCAAGTGTCCATTTGCAGCCGGCCTTCGATGAAAACGGGGCGACCCTTCTTCAGATATTCGCCGGCGATTTCGGCCAATCGCGACCACAGCACGACATCGACATAAGTGACCTCTTCGCGTTTTTCGCCGCTATCGAGGGTGTATTGGCGGTTAACGGCGATACCGAGGTCGCAAACGGCGCTGCCCTTGGGCGTGTAACGCACCTCTGGATCGCGGGTGAGGTTTCCGAGCAGGATGACTTTGTTAAAGCTGGCCATGCCGCGTTTATAGCGGGCTCACTTCGCCTTCGCCAACTTTTTCGCCGGTTGCTCCTTCTTCTCTGCTTTCTCGGCGAGGCGCTGGTAATGCTGACGGTAAACTTCCGGGTCGAGCTTGAATTTCGAGCGCAGCTTGGTGATGAGCTGCGGATCGGCTCGGAAAACAAAGTTGACGTAAAACCCGGAATCAAGCGTGCCGGCGACGTAGGAAAATTGCCGCTTGTCCATTTTTTGCACCTGCTCGACATCGGCCCCTTCTTTTTTGAACTCGGATTCGAGCCGATCGACGATGTCGTGCACGCTGTCCTCTTTTCCCTGCGCGTTCACAACGAGCAATGCTTCATAGCGTTTCTTCATGCTTCCTCGGTTTGTTCACCCCGAACACCTTCGGGGTTGAAAATGTTCATCGCGGAAACGACGCCCTTGTCAATCGCGCATTTCAACGCTTCCACCGCGTGCTCGATTGTCGATCTTACAATCGGCTTTTCTTCCTCGAAAAAGCGCCCGAGCACATAATCAACCGCGGCCTCGCGCGGAGCGTCGCCGATCCCGATGCGCAGGCGCGGAATTTCTTCGCTGCCAAATTGGACGATGATCGATTCGAGCCCGTTATGACCGCCCGGCCCGCCGCTGAGCCGGATGCGGAGACGGCCCAGGGGAAGTGCAAAGTCATCCAGCACAACCAGAATTTCGGCCGGAGCAATTTTGTAGAATTGTGCGACGGCAAGAAGTGGATGTCCGCTTCGGTTCATGAAGCTCATCGGTTTCACCAGCACGACGTCGCCGCACTTGGCGGAAAGCGCTTCCCATTTTGTCGATCTTTCCCAGGTCGCTCCAGCTTGCGCCGCGAATTGATCCACGACCATGAAACCGATGTTGTGCCGCGTGACCGCGTACTCGGGCCCGGGGTTGCCAAGCCCAACGATCAAGCGAACGCGTGAAGCCTCTTCTTCCACGCTGCGTTAATCCCCACTTCGCAATCGCCAATCCGCGATCAAACTACTTCTTCGGTTCTTTTTCCTTCGCAGCTGGCGAGGAGGCAGGTGCGGCAGGGGCTTCACCTTCAGCCGGCTTTTTCTCGGTAATGACTTCCGGACCAGCCGCCGCTTCGGCCGCAACCGGCGCGGGTTCCTCCTCCACCGCCGGCGCCAGCACCGAGAATGCGGTGAGATCAAGCTGCGCTTTGGCGGTGACGCCACTCGGCAATGGAATGTCACGGACGTGAATGGCGTCCCCGATATTGAGCGCGGAAACGTCCACTGTGAGCTTGTCCGGCAAATCGCCCGGCAGACATTCAATCGCGAGCGCGCGCAAACTTTGCTCGAGCAATCCGCCGAAATTTTTCACTCCATTCGGGACTCCGGTCGCCTCCAAAGGCACATCTGCATGAACGGTTTCGTCCATCGACACGGCATGAAAATCGAGATGCAGAATGTCGCCGCCGACTGGTGAATGCTGAATTTCCTGGACCATCGCCATCCGGTTGGATTTTTCACCGTCGATCTCGAGCTCGACGAGGATGTTTTCTCCCGAGGCGTGGCTCAACATCGCGTTGACGTCGCGTCGGGAGACCTGCAGCGGCTGCGGCTTATCTTTGCCGCCGTAAATGACAGCCGGAACAGCGCCGTCTGCTTTCAACTTGCGCACCGCCGAGCGACCCGTCTCGTCGCGCCGCTGCGCCTTAAGTTTAACTTGTCTTGCCATTGCTTGCGTCCTCGATGTTAAACAGCGACGACACGGATTCGTCATTGTGAATCCGCTTCATCCCCTCGCCGAGAAGCTCGGAGACGCAGAGCACGGTGGTCTTAAATCCGTCCACCGGGCGCACCGGCGTGCTGTTGGTCGTAATTAATTCCTCGATTTTGGATTTTTGCAACCGCTCGATTGCAAGATCGACAAGCACCGCATGCGAGACGCCGGCATAAATCTTCTGCGCGCCGTGTTTCTTCAACAACTCCGCCGCCGAGGTGAGTGTGCCGGCCGTCTCGGTTAAATCGTCCACCATCAGCACGTCTTGTCCGTCCACGTCGCCGATCAAATTCAGCGCGGCGGTTTCCGTAGCGCTTTTGCGTTCCTTGGCGACAATGGCGAGTCCCGCTCCGAGCGCCTCTGCGTAGGCCGATGCCATTTTCAATCCGCCGATATCGGGTGAAACCACAACGGTGTTGCCGGTGAGCTTTTGCCGCAGGTACTTGATCAAGACCGGCAGGGAATAAAGATGATCGACCGGAATATCGAAGAAGCCCTGCACCTGTTGCGCGTGCAGGTCCATCGTGAGCACGCGGTTCACTCCCGCCGCGTGCAATAGATTCGCGATTAATTTTGCCGTGATCGGCACGCGCGGTTTGTCCTTCCGGTCCTGGCGCGCGTAACCAAAAAACGGGATCACCGCCGTAATCCGATCGGCGCTGGCCCGCCGCGCCGCATCCACCATGATGAGCAGCTCCATCAGGTGCTGGTTCGTCGGCGGTGAAGTCGGCTGGATCAGAAACACATCGCGACCTCGAACGTTCTCCTCGATCTTCACGTAGGTTTCGCCATCGGGAAACGAGCTGATCGTTGCCTGCCCCAGCGGCACACCGATGTAGCGGCAGATGCGCTCCGCCAGTTCGCGGTTCGCCGAACCGCTGAAAATTTTCATCTCCGGCTGAAGCGCAAACATTGAGCGGCTACCTTAGGCGCGCATAAACGGCCTTGGCAATTTGAAAACTTGCCAGCAACGCGTTCGTTGCCGAATTATTCCTGTCCGACAAACCCCGATGAAGAGCGACGTTATTCGAGTCGAACAGCCGGCAACCGATTCGAAGATTTTTGCCCACACGCGCTGGGACGCCATCCCGGTGTTCGGAAGCCTGTTTCATCTCGCCTATTTCTTCGCGCTTTTCCTGCTTTTCCCGCGGACGCCGCTTTGGTTGATGCTGATTCTCGGGTTCATCTACTCGCTCATGATCAACGCCAACATCAACGGCATCGGCCACAACTTCATTCACAATCCCTTCTTCCGCGCGCCGCTGCTCAATCGCTTGTTCGCTCTTTGTCAGTCGATCGCCTGTTGCTTCTCGCAGACCTACTACGATGCCGTCCACATGCAGCATCACAAAGGCAACGCCGATCGGCCGGATGAAAATGGCGAGACGATCGATTGGATTTCGATTTACAAACACGGCCACGATGGCGAGGCGGAAAACCCCTGGAGTTATGTCTTTCTCAGTTTTTTCCGCGACGATGTCGGCCTGATCCGAAAAGAACTGCGCAAGCGCAACAACGGCGACGTGGGTTGGGGCACGATCGAGCTGGCCGCGTTCGCGACCACGCTTTTCATCCTGTTCTGTATCAACTGGCGCTACGTGATTTTTTTCTTTCTGCCGTTTTGGTACCTCGGGCACTGCTTCAGTTTTCTCAACGGTTATTACCGGCACTATGGCGGCAACCCCGATAAACCGGTCGCGTGGGGCGTAAGCAGTTACGGGAAAATTTACAACTGGCTCTTTTTCTACAACGGTTACCACGCCGAACATCATTTCCGTCCCAAAGTGCACTGGACGAAAATGGAAGCCTTCCGGCGCGGCATTGAAGATTTGCAGGAACGCGAAGGCACGCGCACGATCAAACGCGCGCACATGCTCGGGTTCCTCGATCTGAGTTTGCCCAGGCGCACCAAGCGCGTAGCTGAGCAGATGGAGGGCGCCGCGCCGTCAGCGCCTTAAAAGTGGCGCAAGCCTCCGGCTCGCGGACAAAATCAAACGCAAGCTGAAAGCTTGCGCTACCTTATTGCGCGAAGCTCGCGCGCAGCTTCTCCTTCTTGGCCTCGCAATCTTCGCGCAATCGCGCGATCTCGGAGACGAGCTGTTTCTCCAATTTCTCCATCTCCTCGAAATTGCCCGACGGCTGCGCCTTGCGGATCTCGTCGCGCAAAAATAATTCTTTCTCGGCGATTTTTGCTTTGTAGGTCGAATCTATCTCGGCCAGCTCTTTCTTTTGCTCGTCGGTCAACGCGAGCGAGGGCGCATTTTTCTGCAGCCGCTCCATCGCCAGTTCGTAAGCCGATTTCATCCGTTCACTTTCCGGTTTACCATGTCATTCTGAGCGAAGCGAAGAATCTCTGATCATTTTCGAGGCGCGATTCATACAGCTGAACTTCGATTTCTGACAGTCAGAGATGTTTCGCTTCGCTCAACATGACAGCCGAATATGGACTGCTCCTACTCTTGCTCGTGCTCGATTCAATGTAAGATCGACAATGAACAACATTCAGCTTCTCAGCATCGACTTCGACGGCACCCTCGTCTCGCGCGTAAGCCAGCCGGTGCTGGATGCGCGCTGCATGGAGCTGATCAGCGAATTACAAAACGCCGGTGTGCTCTTCGCGATTAACACCGGTCGCTCCGTTGATCTGCTTGAATCGGGCCTGAGCGATTTTTCGTTTCCCATGCGGCCGGATTTTATCTTGACGAGCGAACGCCATGTCTTCCGTCCCGGCACAAACGGCGACAAATGGGAACCGTTCGGCGACTGGAACGAGCGCGGCGACCGCGAGCACAAGACGTTGTTTCACTCGGCGCAACCGGTCCTCGCCGAGATTGTCGATTTTGTGAACCAAAAAACGAAGGCGCGCCTCATCTACCAGACGGACGGTCTGGAAGGACTGGTCGCGAGCGGTGACGTGGAGATGGACCGCATCGTCGAATTTATCGAGAACGCGCGCGAGAGTCAGCCGAAGCTTCATTACCAGCGAAACACCGTTTACCTGCGCTTTTGTCACTGCGATTACCACAAGGGCGCCGCGCTGGCTGAGCTATCGCGCCTGATCGAAGTGCCGCGCGAAAACATTTTTGCCGCCGGCGATCACCATAACGATATCTCAATGTTGGACGGCACCTTCGCCGCGATGCCCTCCTGCCCGGCGAACGCAATCGACCAGGTGAAGAACGCCGTGCGCAACGCCGGCGGCTACGTGGCGGAGCGCGAACACGGCGGGGGCGTCCATGAAGCGCTGCAATTTTTCCTGAACGGAAAACCGGGATTGTAGGGCAAGCGCTCCGCTTGCCAAATTCTTTCACTGGCAGGCGATGCGCCCGGCCCTACAGTTCCGCGGTGGCCAGCGCGAGTGGCGCATCGGCTTCGACTTGTCCGGCGAAGCGATTCGTCATGTAGGTCAAAAGCAGAACCCAGAACGACAATGCCAGGCTAAAAAGCGGAAACTGCAACGCGAGCGGCAGGGAATAAATTATCGCCATCAGTGGAATCCAAACCGCCCAAGTTGCGACCAGCGTCGGGAAAATTTTATCACGGTAATGCTGCCACCGGAACAGCTCGCGCACCGGTCGCAGCGAGATGCCGCTGTTTTTCCACTCGTAGGTGAGCACACCAAAAGGCGCGGCGAAAAACACGTTGTAGCCAAACTGGTCGATGCAAATTTTGGCGAGCACGACCGGTACGCTGGCGACGTCGCCGAGCAGCACCGCTTCGCCGCGATACAAAAGATCGACAAGCCAGCCGTCGAATCCCCAAACCGGAATCGTGAACAGCAGGTTACGCAAATTACGGCGAGTCGGGCGGCCTCGTTGAAAGAATAGGATCAAAAACAATTCCGGAGCCAGTGCGCCGGCTGCGACCGCGGCCGTAATCACGAACGCTGCTCCATGCGCGCGCTTGAGCTCCGCAAGCCGCGAAAGTGCCCCTGACACTGACGGGCTGGTGTAAAACGCAATCAGCAACGCGAGCATGATTGCCTGAATAATCAGCGCCGGCACCGCGTTGGCGCGCGCCGCTTCCCAGCCCAGCGTGAGCGGAGTATCAGCTATCGAGCCAGGCTTTCGATGTCGATTTTGCAATTTAGTTTCGCGATCCATGTAGCCGTCGCCCTGTGGGCGACGTGATGTGCGCGACATTAGCACATCGGCGCCGCGCTTCGCCCAGCGAAGCGGCTACCGTGTCACCACCGCATTCCTGCGTTCGGATTCGCTCCCGGCGCAGGCGCAAAGCCTCCTTCATCAGGAATCTTCTCGCCCGGCACAGCGCCGGCGGTTTGCGTGTTGGTTGATTCGGTCACGACGCCACCGCCCGACGCACATCCGTGTAAAATGAAAACCAATGCCGACAGCGCCAGCGCACGAATGACCCGCTCTCTCATACCGCAAATCTAATCAGCGAGACCTTGTCTGCCAGCGCAAACGTCGCGACCACGAGGTTTGCCGCGGGCTCGGCGCCTCGTAAGTTATAACGTGGCAGAGCGCGTTAAGCTCGACATCAAATCTTTGCAGCTCGACGAATTGCGCGCGCTGAGTGATCGGACATATCGCGGCGATCAAATCGCCGATTGGCTTTACCGCAAACGCGCGACGGCCTTCGACCAAATGACAGATCTGCCGCGCAACTTGCGCGATGCGCTCACCGAAAAATTTTCGTTCGACAAGATCGACATCGTACGCGTGCTCGGATCGAAAGATTCGACGCAAAAGTTTCTCTTTCGCCTCGGGGACGGCAATCTCATCGAATCGGTCCTCATTCCGGCGTCGCCGGCGCTTTACGGCGAGCGATCGGACCGGCGCACGATCTGCGTTTCCACGCAGGTGGGTTGCGCCTACGGCTGCAAATTTTGCGCGAGCGGGCTGGAAGGATTTGTGCGAAATCTGCGCCCGCACGAAATGGTCGAGCAGATCATCGCGGTCGAGCGGGCGAGCGCCGAGAAGATCGACAACGTCGTGTTCATGGGCATGGGCGAACCGCTGGCCAATCTCAACAATCTCCTCCGCGCCATCCGCATCATGAATGCGCCGTGGGGGCTCGGGATCGGCGCCCGGCACATCACCGTTTCCACGAGCGGACTTGCCCCGCAAATCCGCAAACTCGCCGGCGAACCGCTGCAAATTCGTCTCGCCATCTCGCTGCACGGCGCGACCGACGAAGTGCGCGACCAAATCATGCCAGTCAATCGGCGTTACAATCTCGAGACGCTGCTTGCGGCTTGCGACGATTTCGCCGCGCAAAAAAAGCAGCGCCTCACCTTCGAATACATCCTGATCGCGGGCGTGAACGACAGCGATGAGCAGGCCCGCTTGCTCGCGCGACACGCCCGGCGCCTTTCCGCGAAAGTGAATCTCATTCCCTACAATGCGGTCGAAGGTCTGCCGTGGTCGCGACCACCGCGCGCGCGCCAGGAAAGGTTTCTGTCTATCTTACGCTCGGCCGGAACCACCGCCACGTTGCGCCGCGGAAAAGGCCACGATATCGAGGCCGCCTGCGGTCAATTGCGATTGCAAACCAAAAGGGGATTGCAGTTGAGGTAGGGACGCGCCCTGCGCCGGCCCGAAGCGCCGCCCGCCGTCCCCA
Organism: Chthoniobacterales bacterium; assembly: GCA_046262735.1. Classification (GTDB taxonomy): domain Bacteria; phylum Verrucomicrobiota; class Verrucomicrobiia; order Chthoniobacterales; family UBA10450; genus AV17. The sequence continues at coordinate 18,609 of JBHEMD010000019.1, forward strand.
CCAAAAACTTTTGCGCGCACCGTGAAGCTGGCGTTAAGTCTTTCATGGGCGATTTCGACCGCGAGCCGGGTCCGGTCTGGGACGAATACGACTGGGAACGCTTCCTCCAGCAGCAGGATGAGAAGACCGAAAAATACATGGACCTGCTGGAAAAATATTTGGACGATCCGCAGCGCGACGAGATCATCGCCCGGGAGATGGGCTGGCCTCACGTGCTCGACGACGAGGACGACGACTGGAGCGCCGAAGTCGATGCGCTCGCAAATGAAGAGTGGCGCTCGAGTAACGAAGAGGCCGAAATTGAGCAGAAGCCGGCCGAATCGGAAATGTTTGAGTACCACGGCCTCTATCGCGCCGCGTTTGGGCTGACGATTTGGATCGACCAACTTTTCGATCAAAATGCCGCGCTGCAAAATGAGCCCGCTGCTGTCAAACTCGCCACCCACGCCGCCCTGGCCAGCGCCAAACTCGCGGCCGCACTGAGCGATGATGATCTGGATGAAATCGGGATGACCATCGCCTATCTCAAGCGCGCCCTGAAAGCCATCACCACCGCGATGGAAGCAGCCGCCCAGCTTATTGCCGACAAATCGATCGCCCCGGGCCAATACACGGTTCTGAAGCGCCGCCTCTTTCAAGTGCGCGACGGGATTATCAGCCTGATGGGCGATTACCGCGGCGAATGGCGTCGCCGCTTCGGCCCCGAAAGCTTTCGGGGTTGAATGAAATAGCGGACCCTCGCGTCCAATTATGCAGACGGAAGCGACTCCGGCCCAAGTTGATGTATCGGAACTGGAGCTGGTCAGACGGTGTCAGGCCGGCCGGTCCGAGGCATTCGACGAGCTGGTGATCCGCTACCGCACCCGAGTTTTCGCCATGATCTACAATATGGTTCATAACGAACAGGACGCCTGGGACCTGGCGCAGGAGAGCTTTGTCAAAGCGTGGAAATCCATCAAACGCTTCCGCCGGCACTCTTCCTTTTACACCTGGATTTACCGGATCGTCATGAACGTGACGATCGATTGGTTGCGCAAGAAGCAGATCAAAGGCGTCGGCGCGGAGTTTGACGACGCGATCCACTTGAAGGAGATCGATCCGGCGTCGCGGACGGTACCGAAGGCCGATCCCCTGCCCCACGAACGAATGCAACACGCCGAAATTCGTGCCCGGATCGAGAAGGCCATCAAACAGCTTTCGCCGGAACATCGCGCCGTCATTTTGATGAAGGAAATTGAAGGCATGCAGTATCACGAGATTGCCGAGTCGCTTGGCTGTTCGATCGGCACGGTGATGTCGCGCCTGTTTTACGCGCGCAAGAAACTTCAACACCTGCTCCGAGACGTTTATGAAAACATTTGAAGAAAAATGGACCGCGTGGCTCGACGGCCAGTTGAGCGGCAGCGAGCTGGCCAAGTTTGAGGCGTCGCTGCCCGATAAGGCCGCCGCCGAAGCGGAAAAGCGCGACGCGCAAAAGCTCGGAACGCTCTTGCGAGACGAACTCGGCGCGGAAGCAATGGCGAACGCCGACTTTTTTAGTCATCAGTTGCGCGAGCGCATCGAGCGCGAGAGCGCGGAGGGACGCCGATCGCGCTTCGCCCGGTTGCGCCGTGCCCGCACGTTTGAAAGATCGACATGGTGGACGCTGCGGCGCCTCGCCTGGTCCGGCGCAGTGTCGCTGGCCATCTTTATCATGTGCGCCGTCGTCGCACTGCGCGACAAGAATCCTGGCGAACAATCGCAGTATCTCACCCAAATCCTCAACGCGCGGGTCGATCCGGGCGTGAGTCCAAACGCGACCATCTCGATCTTCGAGACCAAGGACGATCGGGTGACGGTGCTTTGGGTCGAAGGGCTCCAGTCGTTACCTTCCGATTACGCCGCGAAATGAGCCATGCAAAAGAGCCGTCTGATCTTCACCATCGTTTTTGCTTTGGTGATGAGCGCGACGGCGTCATTACCCGCCGCGCAGACGGTTTGGAGCGGCCTCGTCATCGCTGAGAATGTTCCGCAACCCACTCCCATCCCCCCGGAGTTGACCCGTCTCGAGCAAACACTCAAGGAGCTTTTCGGTTACAACCAGTTCCAGGTCATCGGCCAATCGACCAAGGCGCTGCGGACGGGACAGGAAGATTGGCTCGCTTCGAGTAAATATTTCGGACTCCACGTGGACGCGCGCGGCGAAACGCCGGTTGGTTATCTCGTCGACCTGAAGCTCTACAAGGAGAACGATCTGCTGTTGGAGACCGAAACCAAACTGAGCAAGCGCAGTCCGCTCGTGATCAAAGGTCCGCTTGTCGGCGGCGGCCAATTATTGCTCGTCCTCGTCGTGCAATAGGCTGGGACGCCGCGCTGCCCCAAAAGCTTGCGGTGGGGACATCGCAGCGCCGATGTCTCTGCCTTTTTTTGCAAACTTCGCTGGAGACGATTTAGTGCCGGCATGCCACGATTCCTTGTTCTTTCCGCGATTCTCTTTCTTTTTGTCGAGAACATGCGAGCCGAGAGACCATTCGATTTTGCGAGCACGCCGGGGAAACTGCCCAAGCAAGTCGTGCCGACCGATTATGCGGTTCGGATTGTGCCGAATATCGACAAGTTCACCTTCACCGGTTCGGAAACGGTAAACGTGAATGTGCGCGGGCCCGTCCGTGAGATTGTGCTCAACGTCGCCGACCTTGAGGTCGCGAGCGCATCGCTCGACGACAAATCGGTTCCGGCGGAGGCGATCAAGATCGACAACCAAAATGAGCTGCTCAGGATCGCGCTGACGAGCGAGCTCTCGCCCGGGTCGCACAAACTCCAGCTCAACTTCTCCGGCAAAATTAACGAGCACGGGCGCGGCTTGTATTACATGCCCTATCAGGAGCATGGCACGGGCGCGAAAAAGCTCGCGCTTGGCACGCAATTCGAACCCTCGGACGCTCGCCGCTTTTTTCCCTGCTGGGACGAACCGAGCTTTCGCGCCCGTTTTCAACTTACCGCGGTTGTGCCGGAAAACTGGCTCGCCGCGTCGAACATGCCGATCGACTCAGAACGCAAGATCGATCCGCCTTCGCCGGCCTCCGGCGCGGCAGCCAATGGTAAAGAAGTTCGATTCGCGACGACACCGCCGATGTCGAGTTACCTCAACGTATTCGTCGCGGGCGAGCTGGATTTGATCGAGACGAAAGCGGCCGGCACGCAGATCCGCGTGATTGCCACGAAGGGAAAAACCGAATCGGGCCGTTACGCTCTGGAAAGCACCGCGCAGATTCTCGAGTACTTCAACGATTACTTCGGCGCGCCTTATCCGCTGCCCAAGCTCGATCAGATTGCCATCCCCGGCGGGTTCGGCGGCGCGATGGAAAACTGGGGCGGGATCACCTACTTCGAACCGGCCTTGCTTTTCGATCCGGAGAAATCGTCCGCCCGGACAAAACAGCTCATTTACGAAGTCATTGCCCATGAGACGGCGCATCAATGGTTCGGCGATCTGGTGACAATGGCGTGGTGGGACAATCTCTGGCTCAACGAAGGCTTCGCCTCCTGGATGGGCAGCAAATGCACCGCGCGTTTCAACCCGCAGTGGGAAGTCTGGCTCGAGAAAAACGTTCCGCGCGATCCAACGCGGCGGACCGGCATCCCGAAGGAATTGGAGATGGAAGGCGACGCAAGATCGACAACTCACCCGATCCATCAACCGGTCGCGACCGAAGCGGAAGCCAACAGCGCCTTTGACGACATCACTTACCGCAAAGGCCAGGCGTTTCTCTTTATGCTCGAGAGTTTTCTCGGCGAAAATGTTTTCCGAGACGGTATCCGCCGTTACATCGCCGCGCACAAATATTCCAACTCGACTACGGCCGATTTATGGAAGGCGCTCAGCGAAGCGTCCGGCAAGCCGGTCGACAAGATCGCGGCGGCGTGGACCGAGCAGCCCGGGTTTCCACTCGTGAACGTCACGCGCGAGGGCGACAAGGTTTCGCTCACCCAGGAGAGATTCACGATCAATTTTCCCAAAGCGCCGCCACTGCAATGGCAGATTCCGCTCACTTATTTTGTCGTTGGCGATCCGGCCGTGGCTGGGCGGCGGAGCCGATTGATGACGAGCAAGATCGACAATCTGCCAGACATTCCCCCGGATCGCCCCCTGAAATTGAATGCCGAGGGCGCCGGAAACTACCGCGTCCAGTACGACGAAAAATCCTGGCAACTGCTGCTCGAGGCGCTGCCGAAATTGAGCGTGGCCGATCGGGTAAATCTTTTGGGTGACGCATGGGCGCTCGTCCAGGCGGGTCGCGCGCAGGTTCCGCTCTATTTCGAGTTGGTCGAACGCTCGCCTGCGAAAACGGAACTGGCCGAGCGCGAGCAGATCATTAACGCGTTCGATTTCATAAACCGATTGCTCATCGCCAACCCGGCGCGCGAAAAATTCCAAGGTTACGCGCGCTCGATTCTGCGACCGAGCTTCGAACAGCTTGGTTGGGGACCGAAGAAAGACGAGAGGCCGCGAGCGGCCCTTTTGCGCGGCAGCCTGATCACCGCCCTCGGCGATTTGGAAGATCGACAAATCATCGCCGGCTGCCGCGAACGTTTTCAAAAATATCTCACCGATCCGGCGTCACTTCCGCCGGACCTGCGCGCGGCCGTGTTCTGGGTCGTGGGACATGACGCGGATAAAGTGACCTGGGACAAGTTGCACGAGCTCGGATTGAAAACGACGAGCCTGGAAGAAAAGACGAATTATTACGACGCGCTCGCCGCCGTGCGCGACCCGAAGCTTGTTACAAAAACTTTGCAAATCTCTCTGACCGACGAGTTGCCGACGAGCCGCGCGATCTTCCTTGTCGGCAAAGTCGCGCGCTACAGCAGCCACTTTGATCTCGCGTGGGACTTTGCGAAGGCGAATATGAAAGCGTTGCTCGCCAAGACGGACGCGCTCGGCGCCAACACTTACGCGCCGAGTCTTTTCACCTTCTTTTCCGAACCAGCGCGCGCCGACGAACTGAAAGTGTACGCGAAGGATCTGCCTCCAGGCAGCGTTAAAGAAGTTGCCAAGGCTGTTGATGAAATTGAGTTCCGTTCCGAATTCAAACGCCGCCTCGCGCCGCAATTGAGCGCCTGGATCGACCGTCGTTCGATCAAAAAGTAATTGTCGATCTTAGGGGCGTTGCTCCGGGATCGGCGGTGGCGAAACGGCTGGATCAGCCCGCACGGGGCTTTCTGAATCGAGAGCCATATTTTGCGCCGCCCGCCATCCCACTTGGGCCTGGCCGAAAATAAAGAACGCGAGCAGACCAAGCCAGATCGACCTTGCGGCGATTGCCCACGCCGCGAACAGGATTGCGCCGGCAAACCCGAGGATGCTGGCAATTTTCAAACTCCGAATCGGGCCGATCCAAAGCCAAAGCAATCCGCGCACGATCTGTCCACCATCGAGGGGATAAATCGGCAGCAGATTGAAAAATAGCAAGAACCCATTGATGAAGGCGAGACTGAAAACAAAGGTAAACAGATCTGGATTAGTTGTTCGCCAATGCCAGTGAACGGCCACGAATGCGACAACTATAAAGAATGGAAACAGCGCGGCGTTCACGAGCGGACCGGCTGCGAGACTCCAAAGATACGCGCCCGGCCGGGGCGGCGGTTTAACGAAAGCGATCCCGCCCAGTGGCCACAGAACAATGCGATCCGCCTGACCACCGGTCTGCCGGCAGGCAAAAGCGTGGCCGAATTCGTGCAAAAGCACGATGCCAAAGAGCGCGAGATACTCGAATAAACCCCAAATGGGCGCGTGATACCGTCGCCCGAAGCGCACAATTTCCAGCGCAGCGACAATGAACCAGGTAAAATGCAGGTAAACCTGTATTCCCGAAACCCGAAATAGCGGGAGAACTCCGCGTTGCATCTCAAAAAATCAACGCAGTCGGTTGCCTGATTCCCGACCTTGGCCAGGTCCGACGGATTTTATCACAGCCCGGTCTGCGCTTGTTCGGGTTGCGGCGTAATCCACAGGCGCATCGGGATCATCGAGGACTCGACGAACCCGTGCTTGCGGAAAAATTCCTGCGCCACGTTTTCGGGCCGATCGGTCAAGAGAGTGATGCGGAGAAAATTTTTCTGTTTTGCGAACTCGATCGCATGCTGCAGCAGTTTCGCACCATAACCGTGGTGCTGGAACTGCTGGTGAACGACCAGGTCCTCGAGCAAAATGACGAAGCCGCCCTCGGCCGTGCTGATGGTGAAAAGCAGATTGATCATACCGACGATCGCGCCGTCCCGACGCAGCACAAAGACGCGGCCGCGGCTTGGTTGTTCGAAGATCAGACGCAAACCGCGGAGCTGTTTCTCTTTGTCGGGTCGGAAATCGCCCTCCTGCGAGAAAAGTCCGCCCAGCATCTCCGACAGCTCATCCAGGTCGGCCTCCGTCGCCGGCTCGATCACCACGTGTTCGGTCATTGTTGGCATTTCCGTCTCTCAAAATATCGCGGGGCTGGCGATCCGCCAAGAAGAAGGATCGACAAACAACACGGATAAATCCGCCCCCGGCAGGCCACGAGATAAGCATGAATAAACACGAATTGGGTGAGCAACCTCTGCCCTTCGTGTGCATTCGTGTCAATTGGTGGTTAAATCGCCGCCGGCTTTGCTGCGTTGACAATGCGGCGGCCATTTTTACTGTAACCGCTCCAAAATCGCGCCGAGAAGATTATTCGGCCTTATGAAACGCACGTATCAGCCTTCCAAACGCACGCGGAAACGCCAGCACGGGTTTCGCGCGCGGATGAAAACCAAGGGCGGCCGGGCAACCCTCGCGCGGCGTCGCCAGCGAGGGCGCAAACGTTTGTTGCCCAAACGCGTCGAACGTCATTACGCCCGCCACACGCAGGCTTGAGTCCGAGCCGGACTGGCGGTTTCGCGATTTGATCAGTTTGGGTATTGTTTCGAGTTTCGATATTCGGCAAGTTGTTTCGGATTTCGGTATTCGAATTTCGAAATTTCAGTTCCGGCACCGTTAGCTCAATTGGTAGAGCAAGCGGCTCTTAACCGCTGGGTTGCAGGTTCGATTCCTGCACGGTGCATTTTCTTCCTCTTGCTCCTGCTCCTGCTCATGCTCATGCTCGTCCTCGAGGGATATGTTTGAAGATGATGAATGGTCGGGCGCCAGGCGCGCGATACTGAAGGCGTTGTTCACGCTCGCCGCGCTCACGTTGCTCTGGTGGTTATGGGAAGATCGGCCGTCGCCGATTGCGCCGTGGCGAGCTCCGGCCAAAGCGCTGCGCGATTACATCGACGCCGCGCGTCGCCACGATTGTGCGGCCGTCGTCACCGCACTTTCCAAGCGCAGTCTCGAGCTCGCGCACGTGAGGGTGGCCGGCCGTTCCGATGTGGAGCGCTCATTCTGCGATTACACACCCGCGCCCGCAAAGTTGGCCGAATTCGAAACGAACCGGATCCGCGTCGCACGCGTCTCAGGAACAACCGCGCTCGTCTCGGCCAGCTACACCTACGATCGCTTCTTCGGCTTCTTCGGCCGCGGCCGCACCCGTTACACCTACACGCTCGTGCGCGAAGACGGCGCCTGGCGCATTGATCTGAGCGAATCGCTCGACCCCGAAAGCCGCACCAACCAAAACCGACGCGCCATGTTTCTGGTTCAACAGGTTTGGATGGCGCTGCACGACCACGTGCTCTCGACTGGCAAATTCACGGACAACGCCGACGCCATCCAAGCCGAGCTGCCCGGCTACAAATTTCCCGAAATCCGAGTCGGCGTCGCCGACGCGAGCGCGCCCGCCGACGTCCCGCACGTCACGCTCGCGCCCGCCCACGCCTGCATCAGTATCAAATCCGCCAGCGGCACGCTCGTCATGGTCAAGGCTGCGCCGGCCCCACCTCAATCCACCTACCAATACGGCCAAATCCCGTCAGTCTGCGACGACCAGCCTCTCGCCCGCCCCTATCACGGTTCGACCAGCGGAATACGGTGATCGAGCGGACTCTTCGCGCCAATACCGCACCTGGTTAAGCAGTTTCGGCTTGTTCGCGCCGAACCGACGCCTACGCTTTTTCTCAGTCGCCCCCATGTTGAAAGCCGAATCCAGAAATAGCGACCGGATTAGGCGCTAAAATGGCGTCTTTAATTACGCCATTTTGGCGTCGAAATTTCGTTAGGCGTAAAGATCGCACGTGAGCCACGACGATGCAGACAGCGGCATTCGGCATATCCGGCGGCTACTTCGGCTGGCGGACTCGCTCCGCGCGCTTGGCATTTCTGTCTATCATCACGAGTGGCACGAACTTGCGATGGGCAGTTGGTCACTTACTGCGGGCACACGTCACCGCAGCTACCAATTCATTTGGGATGGCCGCGATGGCATCATCTCCGTTCGCGGCCCACTTCACGCTGGCCAAAACAACGCTTCTCAATCACCATCAGTCGCGAGTGAGCAGCTTGGGGTTGCTCCTTCGGTTGATCCCTTTCATTATGTCGAGCGTTTCTTCCAGTCACACCCAAACGCCTAACCAATCGCTGGAGCCGACTGCTCTTTGGCGTTGCGCGCCATGTCGATCCTGATTAGTGCGTTCTCAGTTGGAGCGCAGCCTCGCCGCCAGAGCGGTGGCTCGGCTCCGTCTCGCTAGACGTGTACCGAGGCAACCAAAGCGGCTACGTTCACCGCAAGCGCAACGCGATTAGTTGCCGAGTCCAGCTCCTCGCGAACACGCTATTTTCTGGCGACTCGCTGATCCTCCGAACACGTCAGCACCCGGGCCACCCACATCCGGTGTTGTTCTTGTCTAACCTCGTCCCGCGTCGGCGGACTGCGAAAAACAAGTGAGAAACGCGACTGAGCTCAGTTATAAAATTCGTTACGCGCCATTTTATCCGACATATTTTTGCGCGATCGGCATGCGGCGGCCGAGGCCGAAGGCGCGGGTGGTGACTTTGAGGCCGGGAGCGGCTTGCTCGCGTTTGTATTCGTTGAGATCGACCCGGCGTTGGACCCAGCGAACGGTTTTTTCATCGAAACCGTGGGCGATGATGTCGCGCGCGCTCAAATTTTCCTCGATGTAAAGGCGCAGGATTTCGTCGAGCGTATCGTAGGGCGGAAGCGTGTCCTGGTCGGTCTGGTTCGGTTTGAGCTCGGCGCTGGGCGGTTTGTCGATTGTCGATCCTGGAATGACTTCCTGTTTTCGATTTATCCAGCGGGCGAGCTGGTAAACCATCGTTTTGGGCACGTCGCTGATCACGGCGAGGCCGCCGGCCATGTCGCCGTAGATCGTGCAATAGCCGACGGCGAGCTCGCTCTTGTTGCCGGTCGAGAGAACGAGGTGGCCGAACTTGTTCGAGAGCGCCATCAGGGTCATGGCGCGGATGCGCGGCTGCATGTTCTCCTCGGTCTCGTTTTCCGGAAGACCGTCGAAGACGTCCTTAAACTGCGCCTTGAAAACAGCAAATGTTTCGGTGACCGGAATCTGCAAACAGTGGATGCCGAGATTGCGCGCGAGGGTGAGCGCGTCATCGATGCTGCCGCGCGATGAATACTGGCTCGGCATCAGCACGCCGGTCACGTTCGACGCGCCGAGCGCGTTTGCCGCGATCACGGCAACAACCGCCGAATCCACGCCGCCGCTGAGGCCGAGCACCGCGGTTTTGAAATTGCATTTGCGCGCGTAATCACACAGGCCCAGCGACAACGCCTCAAACAATTCCTCCGGCGTTTTGTTCTCCCGAAACTCGATTGTCGATGTTGCATCTGTATCGATTATCGTCTCCTCCTCGCGAAAACTCGCCAGCTGCGCGATGAGTTTGCCGGACGCATTCACGGCGATGGAGTTGCCGTCGAAAATGAGCTGGTCGTTACCGCCGACCGCATTGCAATAACAAATCGGGCGCTGATAAGCCTGCGCCAGCGCCGCGACCATCTCGAAGCGCACCGCCGGTTTGTGCAGACTAAACGGCGACGCGCTCAGGTTGACGATGACTTGCGCACCTTGATCGACCAGACCGCGCACCGGTTCGACATCGTAAAGCGGACGTGGCAGATAATGTTCGGTCCAGATATCTTCACAAATGGTCACGCCGAGCCGGTGGCCGCAAAGCTCGAACGGCGCGACGCGCTGAGCCGGCTCGAAATAACGGTCTTCATCGAACACGTCATAGGTAGGGAGCAGCGACTTGTGTGTTTTGCGGAGCGGCTGGCCGGCTTCGAGCAAGGCAGCGGCGTTATGCAACGGCTTGCCGCGGCCTTCGTTGCGATCGACAAAACCGACGAGCAACGCGGCACCGGGTTGGACGCGCGCGTGCAGCGCATCGACCATTTCGAGGTTCTCGGCAACGAAACGCGATTTGAAAACTAGGTCCTGCGGCGGATACCCGCAGAACGACAGCTCCGGCGTGAGCACTAGTTGTGCGCCGGCGGTGGCAAACCGTTCGTAGGAGCGCGCGATCTTTTCAAAATTGCCGCTCAAATCGCCCACAGTCGGGTTGAGCTGGGCGAAGCCAATTTTCATCCTGCGTAACGCAGAGTATGCGCAACGCAGCGCCCAGCAATTGGTTTCGCGCCCCAGTCGAAGCCGCGCGCTAGCGACTCAGCTCAAGAACCGCGCGATGCTTGTAGCCTTTGTTCAAGGCATCATCGGCGCCTTCGACAAACACTCTCGCCCATTCGAAAACCGATGCGGCGAGGAAACCGAAAATGGCGCAAAGGATCACCTTCTGGAAAAACGTGGCGTGCACTGGTGCTCCTTTGGCAGCACGCCTGATGCCACCCACATAAATTTCAAATCCCAAACCTCAATACCCAGGGAAACCTCAAGCTCCAGTATTCAAATTACGCGCCGAAGTTTTGGAGTTTGCTGATTGGAGCTTTCCCTGGGGTTTGGTGATTGGTGCTTGGGGGTTGTAGCTCACCAGAATCCCCACTGTTTTGTCTGCATGATCCAGCAGCCGAGGAGCAGATTGGTGAATGCGTGTGCCAGAATGCATGAGGCGAGGCTTTTTGTCCGATACGCTACGATGTTGTAAAGCCCTCCGGCGACAACCGCGACCGGCCAGTCTGCCGGCGAATGCGACAGAGCGAACCCGATCGTCACGACGACAAATGAGAACCACGAAAATGCGCCGATGCCAATTCGCTCGAAGTTTTCGTCGATCAAGTAGCGCAGCAGAAAACCGCGCCAGAAAATTTCCTCAACGAACGGCACAACGACGACCAGCCGGGCGAAGCGGAGGATCAGCTCGATCCAATAAAGCGGCGACGATTGATTGAAGAGCAGGAACGGATTGAAACCGACCGTTCGCCTTGGAAAACCGAGAATCGCCTGCGGCGAAATCCAGATGACAAAAACAACAATCGCGACCAGCACGGCAAACCCGATTTTGCGCGGCCACCCGAGGTCATACGCGGGCCGAAACGAAATCAACAATGCGCCACACAGGAAGGTCTGGACCGGATAGGTCCAATATTCGGGCAAGGTCAGCCAAAGTTGATTGTCGATCTTGCGCAGCGCGCTGTTAAGCAAAAGCAGCGCGGCAAAGGCAAGGAACGGCACGATGTGAGCGGTTAATTTTTTGCGCACGGGCATGGGATTTGCGGAAATTTCCGTGAATCATGCCCGAGCCCGCCGCCGACACCAATTTAAACCAAACCGACGCCGAAAAACTGGCCCGGCTGCTTGAGCTGGAACTGATTCAAAAACGCGTCGAATGGAAACAAGCGAGCGCGCGGCGGCGCTCGATGCGCAGCGTTGCGTTCGCGTTTATCTTTCTTCTCGTCGCGGCGTGCCTTGTCGGCGCTTATTTCGTCTTCATGCGCGTCAACGAGGAACGCGCGAGTCAGCACAGCGACACAACGACAGCGCTGCCTGGGCGCTGATCTGTAGCGGCGGTCTGCGACCGTCGCATTAATTTGTCCTAATACATCGCCCCTACAGCAATTATTCCGCTGGCTGACGCGCGGATGCTTCGGCGTTCGGCGTTAATTCCAAATATGTGCGACGGTCACAGACCGCCGCTACAGCCCTCACTTCCCGTAACTGACCCGCCAGATTGTATCGTTGCCGTCTTCGCTGAAGAGCAGCGCGCCATCTTTCGCTACCGTAATGCCAACCGGCCGGCCCCAGACGTGTCCATCGGGCGTAACGAAACCGGTCACGAAATCTTCATACTCGCCGCGCGCTTTGCCAGTTGCGTGGTCGAACGGGACGCGGATCACTTTGTAGCCGGTCCGCCGAGTCCGGTTCCACGAACCGTGGAGCGCGGCGAAGATGTCCCCCTTGTAGTCGGCTGGGAACTGATCGCCGGTATAGAAGCAAAGGTTCAGGCTGGCCGAATGCGACTGCAAGAGCACATCGGGCACGATAACTTTGCCGGCCAGATCGAGATGTTTGTCCCTGTAATCAGGATCCTGGTGGTTGCCGAGGTAAAACCACGGCCAGCCGTAAAACCCGCCGGCTCGCACGCTGCTGATGTAGTCCGGGACCAAATCCTCGCCCAGATCGTCGCGCTCGTTCGTGCTCATCCACAGCTCGCTCGTGCCTGGCCGGAACGCGATGCCGACGGCGTTGCGAATGCCCCAGGCATAAACTTTTCGCCCGGTGCCGTCGGGATTAAATTCAAAAATCCGCGCCCGCTCCGCTTCGGCGGCGTCATCGGAGTTGTTCGTGCGCGAACCGACTGAGACGTACATTTTTTTGCCGTCGGGCGAGAAAACAATGTCTCGTGTCCAGTGACCGCCGCCGCCCAGAAACCCGGCGCCACTCGAGACGTGTCCGGCGAGCTTCTCAGCCGGGCCGCGTGCCTTGAGATCGCCGTTGCGATAGGGAAAACGAATCACGCCGTCGGTGTTCGCGATATACAAGAACTGCGGATCATCGCCCGGCGGATAAAATGCGAGCCCGAACGGTTTGTTCATTCCGCGATCGGCGAACACCTCGATGACATCGGGTTGGCCGCTGTTTTTGGTGTCGCGCAACAGCTTGATTCGGTTCGCGCGACTCTCGCTTACGAAGATGTCGCCGTTCGGCGCGGCGATCAGAAATCGCGGATCGCGCAAACCGGCCGCGAACATGTCGATCTTGAATCCCGGCGCAACGTGCAGCTCCGCGCCAGCCGGCCGACTGACGACCCGCGGCGGGTTAATCGCCAGCGCATTGTTTCCCGGTGGCGGCAAATCAGCGACGGTGATTTTGCGACGCACTCCCGGTGCATCGCCGGTCCAGTCGGCCATCGCGGCTTTGCCGGTGAGAAGCTTGCCCGTGTCGGCGAGCGCGCCGATGTGCGCGCCAAGGAGGGCAGCGGAAACGAACAGCGCGCAGCTACGATGGCGTCGCAAGCGAACTGTCATCGCTTACTCAGCGTGCCACAGTCCCGCTGGCCGGTTTGGCTGCTTCGGCAAGCGGCTTGTCCTGTTTGCGCTCGCTGATCACAAAGGTGTTGTTCTCGCCCAACTTCGACCAGGGCCCGCGGGGCACCTCGCTAAAGTCCACAAATTTCCAGTCGGTAACGTCGGTTTCGCTCAGGCCGAGGTAATCGCGCACGGCGGGCGAGACATCGAGGCCCGCGCCTTTGTTGAGGTTCGGCTTCGGCCGCTCGTCCCCGAAGACGTATTGCCAATGATCGGTGCGGAAGGGTCCGGCGTCTTCCCATTGCGCGTAAACGACGCGGTTGCCCTTGCGAATTTGCAGCCACCGGCCTTTGCATGTCGAGACGGCCGGACCCTGATAAGCGTCCTTGAACCACGGGACCACGCGCGGCGCTTCTGGCCGATGCCCAGTGGCGGCTTTGTCGTTATAAGGCAGGGCACAGTAAAATGGGTTCTGGCGCGGCGTGAATTTGACCGGCGTGTAATTGCTCCGATGCGCGGGGTTCGGATCGTCGAAGCCGCCGTAACTTTTTGCCCAATCCTTGTCCCACGAACTGGCATGGTTCGGCACCGGATTGTTTCCGCTCGGGTTTTCTCCGATCCAAAAAACCGTCGTCACAATATTTCGCTTCCACGGGTACCGGTCTTCCCCCCTTGGCGAATAAGCCTTCAAGTGCGGCGGCGGAAAAGCGATCGAATCAATATTGAGCAGCGAATCCTGGGCGGATTTTTCCGATCGTTTGCTAAGCTTCGCTTTTGCCGGCTCGGCTTTGGCCGGCGCTGAATGCGCGAAAAGCGACGACACCGACGAGAGCAAAACGCCGATGGTGTGGACGATGGTTCCTGGTTTCATCTCGAAAGTCGCCTCAATCCGCCGAAAGAGAAAACTCCCTTCTCAGTTAATTTCGGAGGAGCCCACGCGAATGCGCGTAACCTCACTCGCCTTTTAAGTTTGACGGCGACGAAGAGGCGGAAATTCGACGTAAATGCCGCTTAGTCAACAAATTTTCCCGGATTCAGCATTCCGTTAGGATCGAGGGCGTCTTTGAATTTGCGATGCAAATCGCGCGCGACATTGCTGGTCGCCTCGGGCCACCAGCGTTTTTTCGCCAGCCCGATTCCGTGTTCGCCGGTGATGACGCCGCCCCACTCGAGCACTTGCGCGAAAAGTTCGTCGAGGGCGCGCTCGACTTTTTCGCGCACCGCCGTGTCGCGCTGGTAACGGTCGGCCATGATGTTGACGTGAACGTTGCCGTCCCCGGCATGACCAAAACAGGCGATCGGAAAACCGTGCTTCGTCTGCAACTTCTCAGCGAACTCGATAAGATCGACAATCCTGCTGCGCGGCACGACCACGTCCTGGTTCAGTTTCGTCAGGCCGGTGGCGCGCAGTGAGTTACTGAACTCGCGCCGGAGCGCCCACAGTTTCTCGCAATCTTCTTCGCCGTGCGCGATCTCGAGCGAGTTTGGTCTTCGATCGCCGAGCAATTTCCGGATCGCCTCCGCCTCGCTCCGCACGCTCTCTTCCTGCCCATCAAGGTCGACAAGCAAATGCGCGTTGCCCGGCGGCACGATTGCGGTTCCGATGTCCTTGCGCGCCGCTTCCAGCGTGAAACCATCGGCAATCTCGAGTGCCGAGGGCAAAAGCCCGCGCGCAAAAATTTCCTGCACTGCCGCGGCAGCTTGCGACATCGTGGCGAAAGCCGCTGATAAAGTCGCGCGCGCCGGAGGCAGCGGAAGTAAACGAAGTGTAACTTCGGTCGCGACGCCGAGCATTCCTTCCGAACCGACGAACAGTCCGATCAAGTCAAAGCCGGTCTTGTTTTTGTGAACGCGCCCACCGGTCCGCAGGACATCCCCATTTGCGAGGACGACTTCAAGGCCGATCACGTAATTGCGCGTCACTCCATACTTCAAACAGCGAGGGCCACCGGCGTTGGTGGCCACGTTTCCCCCGATCGTGCAATCTTTCATGCTCGCCGGATCAGGCGGATAAAATAATTTCTGCGCGCGCACCGCCGATTTCAGATCAGCGGTAAACACCCCCGGTTCAACGACCGCCACCGCGTCGGCGAAGCTGATCTCCCTGATGCGGTTCATCCGGGCGAGCGAAAGCACAATGCCCCTTTTCACGGGCACGCATCCGCCGACGTAACCGAAGCCGCCGCCGCGCGCCGTCACCGGGACGTTCTCGCGGGAAGCGAACTTCAGCAGGTTGGAAACGTTACTTGTCGATCTTGCGAAGACGACGACTTCCGGTTGTTCGGTTGCGAACCATTTGTCCCCCGCATGCGCGACCAACGTTTCCAAATCATCAGCAACGGCGTCGTTGCCAAGCAAATGGCGGAGTTCATCCGCGAGATTCTTACTCATGCTGTTGCTCCTGCTCTTGCTCGATCCTTTAGATGTTCGATCAGGAGCAGGAGCAGGAACGGCAGCGACTAAATCGCAACGCGGTAATGCCGCGAGCGCTGGTCCATTCGCGTGAGCAGCGCCTCCGCTTTCGGATAAATGACCGGTTTGCTTCCATCGCCACCGGCGAACTCTTTCACGCCGCCCATGGAATCAAATCGCAATAACGTAACGAATTCCACTTCCTCGCCGTCTTCGTGAATGAACAACTCTGCGCCGCGATAACCTTTAATGTTGCGCGCCCCGATCGAAGGAAAAATCTCTTCGCGCAACATCTGTTCGTACGCTTTCGCGTTTTCCGGTCTCGTCCAGCCGTGCCAAATCCGTGCGATCATACGCTCATGCTCGTAATCGTGCTCGACCAATTAGCGATTCGATTACAAGCACGAGAATTCACATCCCCATAATCTGATACCCGCCGTCGACGTAAATCACTTGTCCGGTAATCGCGGCCGCGGCGTCACTGGCCAGGAAAACGCCGGTTGCGCCGAGCTCGGCCGGATCGCAGCTGCGTTTTAATGGCGCGCGCTCCTGATAATGCTTGAGCATCTGGCTGAACCCGCTGATCCCGCGCGCGGCGAGTGTTTGCACCGGCCCGGCCGAAATGCAGTTTACCCGGATTTTTTTCGGACCGAGATCGTAAGCGAGATAGCGCGTGCTCGCTTCGAGGCTCGCCTTCGCCACTCCCATGACATTGTAATGCGGCACAACTTTTTCGGAGCCGTAATAAGTCATCGAGACGATGCTTCCGCCGTTGGTCATGAGCGGCGCGGCTTCGCGGGCGAGGGCAACCAGCGAATACGCGCTGATATCGTGCGCGACGCGAAAGGCCTCGCGCGTGGTGCTAACGAAATCGCCTTCCAGCGCTTCCTTCGGCGCGAAGGCAAGCGAATGCAGCATAAGATCGACAACCTGCGTTTGTCCCCTCACCTGCTCGAAAAACTTTTTGATTTGGTCGTCACTCGAAACATCGCAAGGAAAAAACGGCGTGCCTTCGCCAAATTCGCCGACTAGTTCCTCGACATTTTCCTTCAGCCGTTCGCCCTGGTAATTGAAAATGAGTCGCGCGCCCGCCGCCGCCCACGCCTTCGCGATCGCCCAGGCAATGCTGCGCTTGTTTGCCACACCGAAAACGACGCCAACTTTTCCGGCCAACGCTTGCACCTGCATGGCAGCGACAATACGCAGGATCAGTTCACGCGAAAGCAGCTCTAGCAGTTGGCCTGTGGCCGACTTCGCGTCGCAGCAACGCGGCTACAAATACCGTCCGACGATCAACGATCGACGCTGGGTTTCACGAAGCGATACGCTTGCCCAACAACCGCAATCGATTTATGAGAGTCAGCCGCTTTATGAGCATTCGATTTCTTTGCACGATTTTTCTCACAAGTTCTGCCCTTCTGGCTCAGGAAGAATCGCCGCCAGGCTCGTCCGCGGCGGCTGCCGGATCTTCACCGGCCGCGTCGCCGGAGGCCACCACTCCACTGTTATCGGCTTCAGTAACACCGCCGCCGTCCTCCGGCGCGCCGCAACTCACCGATGTGTTGTTCAAAAACCTCAAGGCGCGCTCGATTGGCCCGGCGGTCATGGGCGGTCGGGTGTCCGACATCGCCATCGATCCGCGTAACCCGTTTGTGTTTTACGTCGGGCTCGGTCACGGCGGCATGTTCAAATCAAACGACAGCGGCGTTACATTCGATCCGATCTTCGACAAACAGCCGGTGCTCTCGATCGGCGCGATTGCGGTTGCGCCATCGGATTCGGAGGTTATTTGGGTCGGCACCGGTGAGGCAAACGATCGGAACTCGTCCGACTGGGGAAACGGTGTTTATCGCACGAGCGACGGCGGCGAGCATTGGACGAATGTCGGATTAAACCAGAGCCGTTGCATCGCCCGCGTCGTTGTCGATCCAAAAAACGCCGACACGGCGTATGTCGCAGCGATGGGACACCTCTGGGCGGACGGCGGTGAGCGCGGTCTCTACAAAACGACCGATGGCGGGAAAACCTGGAAAGCAGTTTTGCAGGCGCCTGCCCCGCACAACGCGCGCACCGGCTGCGGCGATGTGATTCTTGATCCAGGCAATCCGCAGATTGTTTACGCGGCGCTTTACGCGCGACAACGCACGCCGTGGAGTTTCGCTTCGGGGCCGCAAGTAACCGGCGGCGAAGACGTGGGCGGCATCTTCAAAAGCACGAACGGCGGCGCTGCTTGGAAAAAATTGAGCGCCGGTCTGCCAACGCAAACTGGGCGAATCGGTCTTAGCAGCAGCGCGAGCAATCCAAAAATCGTGATGGCGGTGGTGCAAAGCTACGAAGGCGGGACCGCCAATATCACTGACCTCCGCAGCAAGAGTGGCGGCGTTTTCCGATCGGAGGATGGAGGCGAACATTGGACACGAATGAGTGCGATGGATCCGCGCCCGTTTTATTTCAGCCAGATCCGGATTGATCCCGCGAACGATCAGCGCGTTTATGTGTTGGGCTTCGCGCTCTTTGTCTCGGATGATGGCGGCAAAAATTTCCGGGAAGATCTTTCGGAGAAGGTTCATCCCGATTGTCACGCTTTCGCCATCCAGCCCGGAAGTGTGCCCCCGCCAAAACCTCCCAAGCCGGAGGACAAAAACAAACCACCAAAACCGCCGGTTTGTCAGCGGCTGTTACTAGGAACCGACGGCGGACTCTATCAAAGTTTCGCCGGCGGAAAAAATTGGGATCATCTAAACAAATTTCCCGCTGGAGAATTTTACCGGATCAGCCTCGACGATTCGAAACCGTACTTCCGAATCGCCGGCGGATTGCAGGACAACGAGAACTGGGTAGGCCCGAGCGGTGTCCAAAGCAAGGAAGCAATCCGCAATTCCGACTGGACCGCGCTTGCGGGCGGCGACGGTTTTTATGTTTTGTTCGATCCGACCGATCGCGACACCTTTTACGCCGAAAGTCAGCAGGGCGAAGTGCACCGGATCAATTTGCGCAATGGCGAGCTGCGCCGTTTGCGCCCGGAACCGGCCGAAGGCGCGCCGCGTTATCGCTTTCATTGGAACTCGCCAATGATCATGAGCCGCCACAAACCAGGTGTGATTTACCTCGGCGGCAACTGCGTCTTCAAACTGACCGATCGGATGGAGAAATATTCCGTCATCAGTCCGGATCTGACGCGTGATGATCCGACCAAAACAAATGCCACCGGCAGCGGCGCGGAAAACTATGGTGTTGTGTTCTCGCTCGCCGAATCGCCGAAAAAACCTGGTTTGTTATGGGCGGGAACGGATGATGGCCGGCTTTGGATAACGGACAACGACGGCGGCAAATGGACGGAGCTGACGAATAATTTGCCGGAGCCGGCCCGCGGGCAATGGGTCGTGGGGATCGAGCCGTCGCATGTCGATCCAAACGCGGCTTATGTTGCGAGCAACGCCTACCGCGCGGGCGACGATCGGCCGATGATTTTGCGAACGAGCGATCTCGGGAAAACGTGGCAATCGGTCACGGGCGATCTCCCCGTGAACGATCCGGTCGAAGTGATTCGTGAAGATCTGGCGAACTCGAAGCTGCTTTATGCCGGCACGCACTTCGGCGTGTTCGCGTCATTCGATCAAGGCACACACTGGGTCCGCATCGGCGACGTGCCCGCGGTGCGGGTGGACGATATTCAGATTCATCCGCGCACCGCCGATCTGGCGATCGCGACCCACGGCCGCAGCATTGCGGTGCTCGATGACAGTTCGCCGTTCCGCGACTTTACGCCGGAGATCGCGGCGAAACCGGCGCACCTGTTCAGTGTGCGCAACGTTACCGGCGCGTATTTGCAGCCCGGATTTGTCGATTCAAACGGCAAAGGCATTTATCGCGGCAAGAATCCGGACGAAGGCGCGCTTTTCACCGCCTGGGTGAAAGAATTCACCGGCGACGAAATCAAAATCGCGGTGACGAAAGCGAACGGCGCGCCGGTGGCGAACCTGAAAGCGCCGGGCGCGCCCGGTTTTACGCGATTGAACTGGGACCTGCGTCCAACCAAAGACGTGAGCATTGAATATGGCGGCGACGATCCGAAACGGCTCCTGCCCGCCGGCGATTACAACGCGGTGCTAACGTTCGGCCAGATGAAGGTGAAACAAACGTTTCACGTCGATCTCGCCGAAGGCATCACGCCGCGGTAGCCGACCTGTAGCGGCGGTCTATGACCGTCGCATAAATTCCTCCGACGCTCATAGAGCGCCGCTACAGAAGAAGACTCAGCACGCGATCGCGTGTCGTCGGCAAACGCCCGAGAGCAAATCCCAAAGCGCATCGAGGACGCGACCCGCGGACGTGCGCACGCTATCGATGTTGTGATTGCCGATGCACGCGCTCAGCAACTTCCGCTCGGCGGCGGAATGTTCGCGGTCGGCTTCGATGTGGACGCTGAAATATTCATAATCTTTCGGATCGCTGAAGCCGTAATGCTTCTTCAATCCGTCGATCTTCGATTCGCAGATCGCGGGAATCTGACTCTCGTAAGCGTAAAGCGCGGCCAAGCCTTCAGCAGTCGACCCGTTACCGCAGACCGATCGAAACGTATCAATCAGCTTCTGCGTCTCCGGCTGTTTTACTGTTGTTGCAAGATCCACATCGTCCACGCCGAGTGAATTCGTGAACTGTTTCCAAAGCTCGGGATGATTCGGTGAACCCGCTTCTTCGTCGATCAAATTGGCAAGGAGTTGTCGGCGCGTCGGCTGATCATCGCATTTCGCGTGCACGGCCGACAGATAGGTCGGGAATGCCACCACGTGATGATAGTACTGCTTCGCATAATCGGCGAGCGCTTCCGGGCTGAGCACTCCCCTCGCCCACGCCAAATAAAACGGATGCTTCAGCAGATGTTTCTTCGCGATGTCATTGTCGATCTTGTCGAGATGTTCGTTCATAAGATCTCCCGGTTTGGATTTGGCAGCCACAGATTGACACAGATTTGCACAGATAAAAGAAAGAGAATTCTTCTAAATCTGTGTCTTCATCTGTGGCGAAATTTTTCAGGTTGCTTTCAAAATGTGTTTAATCCCGCGGATCGGGATAACGACCCAGTCTGGGCGGTTGTTGAGTTCGTAGCCGATTTCGTAGACGGCTTTGTCGAGGAGGTAGGC
>JBHEMD010000020.1:0-7278 GCA_046262735.1 Chthoniobacterales bacterium
TCGCCGGGATAACGATCGATCATCGCCCAGAGCAACGCGGCCAGCATCAGGAAGATTCCGACAACGCCGAACACGATGGTCGAATGCGCAAAGAAGAGGATCTCGATAATCACGAGCACCATTCCCAAAACGAAGAGCGCAACGACTTCCCAGCCGGCCAGTCCGGCGAAATAATGGCCGAGGAAAAAAAACGCGAAACAAATTGCCGAAAAGATTCCCGGCCGGGTCACACCGGGAATTTTGAATTCGAGATAGGCGCCGAGAATGCCGCCGAGCAAAAGTAACGGAGCGAGCGCGGTTATCCAAAAGGCGAGCTGCTCGAAACCGGTCGGCTGAAACGCGACCAAGTTGCCTTTCAGCCCGGCCTTCTGCGTAAGATCGGCAACTGAATCGGCAATGCCGTCGGCCAGGACTGGTTTCCCATTAATTTTTTCGGCGGCTTCCTGCGCGTTGAGCGTGAGCACCGTGCCTTTCGGATGGATGACGCGGTCGCCGACCTTCACTTCCTTGTCCTTGTTCATGAACGCCTCGCCGACATCGGGATTATGGCCGTTCTTCACGGCGGAACTGCGGATGAGCGCCGAGAAATAGGAGATCGTTTTTTCCCGTTCAGTGAGCGGAACATCTTCGCCCGTCGGCAAAACCGGCGCCGCCGCGCCGATCGCGCTCACCGGCGCCATCCAAATGTGCTGCGTCGCGAGCGCGATGAGCGCCCCTGCCGAGCCGGCGTTGGTATTGATGAACGTGTAGGTCGGAATGGTCGCGCGATTCAGCACATTGGTAATTCCTTCAGCGGCGTCGAGGCGTCCACCGTAGGTGTTCATTTCAAACACAATCGCCGACGCTCCATTACTCTCGGCGAGCTTTTCCGCGCGGCGCAGAAACATCATGAGCGAGAGCGAAATCTCCCCGCGCAGTGGCACTACAACCACTTCGCCTTTGTGGATGATCTCGCGCCCGTCCGCGCCGGCTGGGACGACGATCACCAGCGCAATCAAGATCGAGAAGAGCATCTTCATATTTCCAAGCGAGGTTGTGCTGGCTAAGTTTGCCATCTGCCCGTGGCAATTCCACCGCAAACCATCGAGCAAGTCGCCGCCGCCAACGACATCGTAGACGTGATCGGCTCGTACTTTCCACTGAAACGCGCGGGCTCGAGTTTTAAGGCGCTCTGCCCATTTCATCAGGAGAAAACGCCTTCATTTCACGTCAGCCCGCAGCGGCAGGCGTTTCATTGTTTCGGCTGCGGGGTGGGTGGCAGCGTTTTCCGGTTCGTGATGGATTATGAGCACGTCGATTTTCCATCCGCGGTGCGCAAACTCGCCGCGCGCGCCGGCATTCCGATTATCGAAGAACGGCGCGCCGAGGGCGAAGATCGACAACTCGAGACACGCCGGATTTTGTTGAAGCTGCACGGCGAGGCGGCGGAATGGTTGCAGGACAACCTGCTGAAAAAAGAATGGGCCGCGCCGGCGCGCGATTATCTGAAAAGCCGCGGCATCGATCGACAAGTCGCAAAAAACTGGCAGCTCGGTTTCGCACCGGACGCGTGGGACGCATTTCTCAAATGGGCGAGCGAGCGCGGCTATTCGCGCGAGCAACTGTTGCAAAGCGGCTTGGTCAAACCGCGCGATGACGAGCGACCGGAGAGCGAAGTTTACGATCGGTTCCGCGGCCGGATCATGTTCCCGATCTCTAACGACGTCGGCGAAGTGATCGCGTTCAGCGGCCGCTTCCTCGAGAGCGACGCGCAGACCGCCAAGTATTTGAACTCGCCGGAGACGCCGCTTTTTCGCAAAGGCAAAGTGTTATTCGGCCTGCATAAAACCAAACGCGCCCTGATCGAGGCGAATTGTGCGATTGTCTGTGAAGGCCAGCTTGATCTCATCACGTTGTTTGAGGCCGGGATCACGAACGTGGTCGCGCCGCAAGGCACCGCCTTCACCCCCGATCAAGCGCGCATTCTGAAGCGCTATGTCGATGAGGTGGTGCTTTGTTTCGATGCGGATGAGGCGGGACAAAGAGCCGGCGAACGTTCTCTCGACGCGCTGCTTCAGAACGATCTCATCGTGCGCGTCGCCGAGATGCCGCCAGGTCAGGACCCGGACTCGCTCATTCGCCGCGAAGGCAAGGAAGCCTTCGAAAAACGCGTCGCTACGGCGCGTGATTTTTTCGATCACTGGATCGACCACAAAATGGCCCGGGTGGATCCAAGCTCGCTCGGCGCAAAAATGCAGGTCGCACGCGAGCTCGCCGGGACAGTGGCGCATGTGCACGACCCAATGTTGCGCGGGCAGGTGGTGAACAAGGTAAGCGCGCGACTTGGCCTGCCGGCATCGGATTTCTCCGCGCTAGTCGCGAAGCAGCCGCAGCACCGCGCCGACAGACAGGAGCCGGCTGCCGAAAAAGCGGTCGCACCGCCGCCGCCGCACAACGTCGCCATGCTTTGCCTGCTCGCACTGCGGGATGCCGCGGCACGGAAATTTCTTCTCGAACAGAACTGGCGCGAAGTGCTGGCGCAAACATCGGAGGCAGAATTGCTCATTCGTATCCTTGAAAGCGACGTTCAGCCCGACGAGCCAGCCTCGCTCAATGCTTTCATGGCGACGCTCAGCCCGGGGGAGGAAGGTCTGGTTTCTTCCTGGCTTCTCCAGAAAATGCCAGCCGATCCGTCCGGGCTCGTGCGTAGCTGGTGGAATGGCCTGCGCCAGAGCGTCGTGCGCCGTCAGCTGGACGCCGCCGAGAGCCGAATGCGGCTGCCTCAGCTGAGCACCGGCGAGATCCTCAACCTGCAGAAACAAATTCTTGACCTGCGCCAGCAGCTCCACGAGCTTGCCCAGTTTTCGCCTGCCCGGGGAGCCGATACTTGATTGTCGATTTTACGAGCAGCCAAAATCGAACGTCTCAGTCAATCCTTAACCGCTCCAACTTGGCCAGGCATTCGACACGAAAGAGGGGGAAAACAGGGAGGAACCGGTCGCGAGCTAAGCGACCGAAGCTGAAGCGGCTTCAGCGACAGGCCAGCGCGAAGAATTCCGCGCTTTGGCGGAAAAGGAACGGCCAACGCAGGCTGGGTCTGTTGCGGCCGCCGCGCAACGGCGTTCTGAGTCGCGCGCACGCGCAGGCTACTTTGAACGAAGGAAAATCAAAAACCGCGCCGGCCGCCGAGCTGCAACCCGATCGGGAATTTCAGGGACCGATTCGGGAGCTGACCAAGCTCGCCAAGGAGCAGGGGTATCTCACGTTCGACGACCTCAATGAAGCGTTGCCCGAGGGAATCACTGACGCCAATGAGCTGGATGCGATCCTGACCCGGCTGCGCCGGATGGAGATCGACATTATCGAAGCCTCGGAAGTCGACCGTTACAAAGATGGCAAAAAAGATCCCGATGAGGAGGAGGAAGAGGAGAAGACGGAGAGCAAACTCGACATCCTGGACGACCCGGTGCGGATGTATCTGAAACAGATGGGCCAGGTGCCGCTGCTCACTCGTGAGCAGGAGGTTGAAATTTCCAAACGGATCGAGGAAGCCGAGACCATGGTGCAGAAGCACATCAACCGCTTCGGCTTTATCGCGCGGGCCCATCTCGATCTCGCCCAAAAGCTGGCCGAGGGACGCGAGCGCTTCGACCGTGTCATTCTGGACAAGAAAATCGAGAGCCGCGAGCGCTACATGAAAATGCTGCCGCGCTTGTGCAAACACGTGGAAAAGCTCAATGCGTCCATCACCCAGCTCTACGCGCAGCTCTCGCACGGTGGCGGCAAGAAAGACGCCAAAAAGTGGAAGGCGTTCCAGCGCGCGCTCGCCTCGCTGCAGAAATTTTATCCTCGGTTCTATTTCAAACAGAAGGTGACCGAAGAATTCGTCCACCTCGCGGACGAGTCTTATTCCACGTCGGTCTATCTTGAGGGCGAGTTGGAAAAGCAGCCGCGAGACCGAAAAAAGCGCGCACTGCTTGGGGCGAAAGTGCGCGATTTGGAAAAAGGCATCTGGCTCTCAATCGAAGAATATGCCGACCAGTATCGCGCGTTGAAAGATTGGTTGCGCCACGCGCTCCGCGCCAAGACCGAAATGGTCGAGGCTAATTTGCGGCTCGTCATTTCGATCGCCAAGAAATACACCAACCGCGGGCTGTCGTTCCTCGACCTGATTCAGGAAGGCAATATGGGTTTGATGAAGGCGGTGGAAAAGTTCGAGTACCGGCGCGGTTACAAGTTTTCCACTTATGCCACCTGGTGGATTCGCCAGGCGATTACCCGCTCCATTGCCGATCAGGCCCGCACCATTCGCATCCCCGTGCACATGATCGAGACGATTAACAAGTTGATGCGGGTGCAAAAACAACTCGTCCAGGAGTACGGCCGAGAACCGACTCCGGAAGAGGTGGCCGAGGAGATCCTCCTCCCGGTCGATCGGGTGCGTGCCGTTTTGAAAATGGCGCAGCAACCCATCTCGCTCCAATCCCCGGTCGGCGAAAGCGAAGAAACCAACTTCGGCGACTTCATCGAGGACAAGGGCGCGGAAAACCCGTGCGACATGACGGCGGTCGTTTTGCTGAAGGAAAAAATCAAGGACGTCCTCGAGACCTTGACCGATCGTGAACGCCAGGTGCTCGAACAACGCTTTGGCTTGGTCGATGGCTACAGCCGGACACTGGAGGAAGTGGGCCGCCAATTCCGCGTTACGCGCGAGCGGATTCGCCAGATTGAAGCGAAGGCGTTGCGGAAGATGCGGCACCCGACTCGGATCCGACAGTTGGAAGGCTTCCTTGAAGCCCCAGAGGCATAGTTGTCGATCTTTCGACCGCACTTCCGGCTTGCGCTGGAAGCTCCGGCATGGCAGACAGACAAAGCCTTGTGCGGGCGGTTTTTGGCGCAACTTTGTTTTGGCTAACCAGTTAAATTGGCTGGAGTTATGAAACGCGAAGATGACGAGCAATTGTGGGATCTGCTTGGCCGCACGGCCGAGCATAAGCTCTCGCCATTTTTCGCGCGGAACCTTCTCCGAGAAATCCGGAAAGAGCCGCGCGCCGCGCAAACGCTCCGCGATTGGTTGAGCTGGCGCCGGTTAGTTCCGGCCTCAGCCGCGATCGCAGCGATTTTGGGCGGCATTCTCGCGCTGCAACATCCGACGAATCCGCAGAGCCAAACCCAGGGCGACGCCGACGTGGTGGCAAGAATTGATCCACAGGACTATGAGGTCGTCGCCGATCTGGATGACTTGCTCGCGACGGAGGAAGACGGCCTGTGGGACGACAATTCAAACTCGACTCTCTAAGCGCAGCTCTCGCGCTGTCGATTTTGGCGATCGCGACGAGCTTTGGACAGGGTCTGCCGCAGGGCGGTTCGCATGGTCACGGCCACAATCACAAATACAAAAGCACGCCCGGCGTGCGCGAGCGATGGTCGGCCCTGCCGCCGGACGAGCGCCAAGCGTTCACGAAAAACGCTCAACGTTGGCTGCGAATGAGTCCACAAGAGCAGCAGCTGCTGCGCGAACGCGAAAAGGTTTACCGCCAGCAACTGCAAAAAGAAGCCGAGAAGGTGATGCACCAATCCGGTCTGCAACTGGATCGGGACGGGCGGGAGCGCTTCGAAACCCGCTATTGGCTCGAGCGACGCAAAATGGAACGCGACCTACGGAAAGAGATTGAGCTGAGGCGTCAGCAACAACTGCCGCAGTTAGGCGAACGGCTGAGGAGCGAATTCCAATCGCATCCATCTCCCGGCGCTAGATCGACAACCAGCCCAGGCTCGCGGCCGCGCCATTAAAGGGCACGTTCGGCTCAGTACCAATAGCGGTGGAAACGATGGTGCCGTGTATAATAAACGCGGCGGCCGTGATACCAATAGAACCGCGGCCCGACGTAAACCACCGGTCGATAGTACGGATAAGGATAAGCCGGGTATCCGTAATAAGGATAGCCGTAACCGACCGGGAACCCGATGCCAATCCCGACCGAGACACCGGCCTGAGATGATGTCGTCGCAAATGCACAGCCGATGGCGACTACCGCGATTAACAAAAGTTTTTTCCAACTCATTCTTTACCCTCCACGACATTTAACTGTTTTCGCGACATAAAGTTTCTCAAATTATTCGCGGAAATTGTTTTTTTTTCACCGCGGATATCCAGTGATGCAAACGACTTGTCCAAGGCATGTGTAATCAGCGTGCGCGAGACACGCCGCATCTTTGGCCAGATCGACACCGCGACCGGCAAATGCGACGACCGGACCGCCGGTGAAAATCGGCCCGAGATAAATTTGCACCTTGTCGATCAGGCCCGCATCGAGGGCTTCGCCGAGCAGACGCCCGCCGCCCTCGATCAGCACGCTAGTCACTTGTTTTCCACCCAAATCCTGAAGGACGCCGCGGAGAGACATGCGCCGATAAATGAGCGTGCGTTGTGCCCAGCGATCGGATAAGAGGCGCGCCGTCAGTGGCAGCTTCCCGCGCCGTGTAACCACTACGCGCCATGGCTGACGTGCCGGAACAATACCCCGCACGGTCAGGCGGGGATTATCGGCGCGGAGTGTCTCCGCTCCGATCATGATGGCATCAACTTCCGCGCGCAACTGGTGAGCATGTCGACGGGCGACGGCATCGGTAATCCAGCGCGGCTCACCTTCGCGGCGAGTCAATCTGCCATCCAAACTCATCCCGCACTTGGCGATGACAAATGGCCGCCGCCCCACGATCCATTTATTAAATGCCTCGTTCAGCCGTGCGCATTCCTCGGCCAGGACGCCGATCCGTACTTCAACGCCCGCATCCAGCAGCTGCGGAATAGCCCGTCCGCGGTGTCTCGGGTTCACGTCTGGCGTGCCGATCACCACACTTCGCACTCCCGCCTCGATGATCGTGTTTGTGCAAGCTCCGGTGCGGCCAGTCGTCGAGCAAGGCTCGAGCGTCACATAAAGCGTGGCATCTGGTGGAACCGCTCGCCCGAAATTTTGCAGACAAGCGACTTCAGCGTGCGGACCGCCGGCCTGGCGATGATGCGCCTTTGCCACGATGCGATTGCGATGGACCAGTACCGCACCGACTGCCGGATTCGGACTTGCGTGCCCCAATCCTTTCCTCGCTTCGAGCAAAGCCGCGCGCATGAAACGCTCATCGATTCGTTGCAGTGACATTTGGGAGCCAATATCGGTCGGATGAACCGTCGAGCAATTTTCGTGGTGCCGTTCCGAAGGCGAAACTGCCTGTTGAGAAATTGTGTCCCAGGCGCGCAGTTCATTATCCATGGATGCGCGCGACATCTCGGCCCGCACC
>JBHEMD010000021.1:0-7163 GCA_046262735.1 Chthoniobacterales bacterium
CTCTCACGCCGGGCGGATTGACCAGTTCGGAGCTGCCGTAAAGCGGCAATACGTCGGAGGCCTCGGCGGCGGCACGCTGAAGAACGAGCCCCTGAGTTTTAAGAGGAAGAATGTCAGGCGCAAAGGCGCTAACATTTTGCCGCTCTCGATGAATGGCGAGCGATCCGCCCCCGAGGACAAACGCCAGCGTCAAGCCGAGCGCAACCAAAGCCGCCAACAAATGCGGCCTTCCCCCAGCCGCTCCAAGCCGCTCCATGAGACGGAGGTTTTATACCCAGCTCGCGACCGTTTGCAACCGGTGCGTTGGCGCGTTCTCCCCGGCCACTGCGACAAGCGATTGCCAATCCATCGCCACGTGTCATTTAATGGGCCAAGCATGGCTCTCTCTTCACTCTGGCAACGCTTTCAGCAGTATTTCCTTCGCTACGACGAGCTCGGTTTTTCGATCGACATCAGCCGGATGAAGTTTGCCGACGATTTCCTCGGGCAAATGCGCTCGAAAATTGACCAGGCGTTCGCGGCGATGCGCGAGCTGGAGGCGGGCGCCATCGCCAATCCCGACGAAAACCGCATGGTCGGCCATTATTGGCTGCGTAATCCGGCGCTCGCGCCGAATCGCGAACTCTACTCCGAGATCGAGCAAACCAACACGCGAATCAAACAATTCGCGACCGATATTCACAGCGGAAAAATAACGGCCGCGAGCGGGAAAAAGTTTACGCGCATTCTTCATATCGGCATCGGTGGCTCGGCCCTCGGTCCCCAGTTTATCGCCGACGCTCTCGGTTCGGCCGACGATGCAATGAAAATTTCATTTTTCGACAATACCGATCCGGATGGCTTCCAGCGCATATTTGACAAGATCGACGATTACCTGTCCGAGACCATCGTGATTGTCGTCTCCAAATCCGGTGGCACAAAGGAAACTCGCAATGGAATGTTGGAAACCGCAACCAAATTCCAGGAGCACGGACTCGACTTGAGCAAACATGCCGTCGCCGTCACCGGAGCCGGCAGCGAACTCGATAAACTTGCCGAAAAGAACCGATGGCTCGCCCGGTTCCCAATGTGGGATTGGGTCGGCGGGCGCACCTCGGTCATGAGCGCGGTCGGTCTCCTGCCCGCCGCGTTGCAGGGATTCAAGATCGACAATCTCCTTGCCGGTGCGGCGACGATGGACGAGCGGACGCGAGTGCCGGATGTCGCGCAAAATGCCGCCATGCTGCTCGCGCTCATGTGGCATCACGCCGGGAACGGTAAAGGCGAAAAAGACATGGTCATCTTGCCTTACAAGGATCGGCTCGCGTTGTTCAGCCGGTATTTGCAACAATTGGTGATGGAATCGTTGGGCAAGGAAAAAGATCTCGCCGGCAACATCGTTCACCAGGGCATCGCTGTTTACGGCAACAAAGGTTCGACCGATCAACACGCGTATGTTCAGCAGTTACGCGACGGTGTGCCGAACTTCTTCCTTACCTTTATCGAGGTGCGCAAAGATGCCGACCGTCCCCGAATGGAAGTGGAGGACGGAATAACAAGCGGCGATTACCTCCAGGGTTTCCTGCGGGGCACGCGCTCCGCGCTTTATGAAAAAGGCCGCGAGTCGATCGCATTGAGCATTCCGGGCGTAAACGCGTTCAGCGTCGGCGCGTTGATTGCCCTCTACGAACGCGCGGTTGGCTTTTACGGCAGCCTGGTCAACATCAACGCCTATCATCAGCCGGGCGTTGAGGCCGGAAAAAAAGCGGCGGCGCATTTGCTGGAATTGCAAAAGCGCGTGCGCGCGACATTGGACGCCGCGCCAAAGACACCGGAAGAAATCGCGCGCGCGATCGATGCCGACCCGGAAGAGGTCTTTCACGCGCTGCAACATCTCGCGGCCAACGATCCTCAGATTCGCGCGAGCGCCGGCGACCAGCCGGCCGAGGACAAATTTTCAACCTCGCGATAAACAAGCAGCAGCGGTTTCCCTCGGCGCGCCGTAGCC
Source organism: Chthoniobacterales bacterium (assembly GCA_046262735.1). GTDB lineage: Bacteria > Verrucomicrobiota > Verrucomicrobiia > Chthoniobacterales > UBA10450 > AV17. Next base: position 1,988 of record JBHEMD010000021.1, read on the forward strand.
TTGGCGAAGGTGGCAATCCGCCGGCCTTTGGCTAAAATTTCCCGTCGCAATATGGCAGAAACACCTTCCGAAAATCAGCCGGATCCATTGCGCGTCCCATGGACGGATGTCGTCGGTTTCGTGCGTCAGATCAGTCATGATCTGCGCAATTACTTAAACGCCGCCGATCTGACCGCAGCTTATATCAATGAAATCGCGGACAATGCGGAAGTTAAGACTGAGACCAAACGGCTGCGCGAGAGCATCGCGGCCGCCGCGGCTGCGTTGCAAAAAATTTCTGCGACACTCGGCAAGCCCAGAATCACGCTGCTCTTTTACCGCGCGACCGAGCTGATGGATGACTTGCGCAAAAAAATTGAGACCGAATTCCGGGACCAGGGCACCGAAGTTGTCTGGGACATCGAGCCAACGGATGCGGGGCTGGAGATCGATCCACAATTGCTGCAACAAGTCTTCGTTGAGCTTTTCGGCAACGCTCTCCGCCACAACCGCGGCAATGGGCCGCTGCTCGCCTCAGGCAAGATCGACAATCAGCGCTTCGTGTTCACGCTGCGCGAGCCGAAGACGCGCTTTGATTTGCCAACCGAAAACTGGGGAGGCAACCCTTTACACAGCGTCGGGCCGGGCCATTATGGGCTTGGCCTCCACCGGGCACGCGCTATTATCGAGGCGCACAGGGGGGATTTCCATGCTCGCTATGAGCCGGGGGAGTCGGTTTTGGTCACGACGATTACACTACCGTTGTCGGCCTGAGTGCGCGACAATGGCAACTCTTCAGCCATGACCACGGAGAAGGGGCGGATCCTGATCGTTGATGATGAGCGGCCGATCTTGCTCACGCTCGAAGCGCTCTTGCAGCGCCACGGCTACAAGGTAGAGATCGCCGCCACCGCCGCCCAGGGACTCAAGCAGTTGAAAAACGACTCGTCCGAGCTGGTCTTGCTCGATTTGCAATTACCCGATGCGCAAGGACTCGAGACCCTCGACCAGATCAAGACCGTTTTCCCCAGCACGCAGGTCATCATTCTCACCGCGCACGATTCGTTGAATAACGCGATCGAATCGATCAAGCGCGGCGCGTTTCATTTCATCAGTAAACCGTACGCGCCGGAAGAATTGCTCAGCCTGATCGAGAAAGCGCTCGAAAAACGGTCGCTCCTGCGCGAGCGCGACGAGCTGCGCCAGAAAACGCGACAACTCGAGCAGCGTCTCGAGCTGGTGCAGACGCGCCACGTGCCGGTGTTCGCCAGCAAAGCCATGCAGGAAATCAACGATTTGATCGACGCGATGGCGCCCTCGGAAGCGAACGTCCTCATCACTGGCGAGAGCGGCACAGGCAAGGAAGTCATCGCCAATGTCATCCACGCCCGCAGCCGGCGCGCGCCGAAGCCGATGGTCAAACTCAATTGCGCGGCGTTTCCCCAAACCATGATCGAGGGCGAGCTCTTCGGTTACGTCAAAGGGGCGTTCACGGGCGCGATGAACGATTTCCCAGGCATGATCGCGGCCGCGAGCGGCGGCACACTTTTCCTCGACGAAATCTCCGACATGCCGCTCGACCTCCAGACCCGGTTCCTGCGCGTCCTCCAGGAGCGGGAATATCGCCCGCTCGGAAGCACTCGTACGCTCAAAGCCGATTTTCGAGTAATAGGCGCGACCAATTATCCAGTTACGCGCGCGCTCGCCGAGAACCGCTTGCGCGGCGATCTTTATTACCGGCTCAACACCTTTCAAATCGAGGTCCCGCCGTTGCGCGAGCGCAAGGAAGACATTCCCCCGCTTGTCGCCGCTTTTGTGAAACAGTTCGCCCAACAGCTCGACAAACCCGAGCCATCGATCGCGCCGGATGCTTTCCAGAAACTGCTAGATTACTCCTGGCCCGGTAATGTGCGCGAATTGCAAAACGCGGTCGAATACGCCGTCGTCCTCTCCCGCCAGGGCATGATCGGCATCAAAGAACTCCCAACCGAAATCCAGTTGCCGTCCGCACTCCAACAAACCGAACGCGCCGCCACCACCAAACCTGCCCGACCCGGTGTGCAAACCCTCGACGACGTCGAGCGCGACACCATCCTCCAGGCCCTCGCCCAATGTCACGGCAACAAAAAGAAAGCCGCCGAACTCCTCGGCATCCAGCGCCCCACCCTCTATAACAAATTAAAGCGCTACGCGATTGAGCTATGATCGGAAGACACTCTGAGCATAAGTCGGCAATCTTATCCGCGTGTAACCAGGTGTGCCGCAAAAATTCCGTGCGAACCTAAATCGTTAAGTCGCGATGGCTGTTGTTCGCAAACATTGGCGCAAGATTGTGGTCGCTGCGGCTCTTCTTGTCGTGGTTGTTATGACGCCGGTCATTATTTTGTTCGTTCTCGAGGTGCATTGGTTCCACCAGTGGAACGCAAAGCGTCTTCCATTTGAGCAGACTGCATGGAAAGCCAATCTCGATCCCGGTGAGATGGATCCCGTTCGACTACGGATGGTCGACGATCTTTTAGCGCATCACAATTTCATCGGAGTGTCTCGCGCCGCGATCGATGATCTGCTTGGCTCGTCTAAACCGACAAATAAATTTGGGGATTGGGATTTGATTTACTGGCTTGGACCTGAGCGTGGCTCGGTTCGTATAGATTCGGAGTGGCTCGTTTTTGAGCTCGACAAAGAGAATAGAGTAACAGCCTATCGGCTCGTTCAAGATTGAATCGCTCAACACCTGATCGTGCGATGACAACCAACAGCTTGCTCGCCTCGGCGGGTCCGTCCCACAACCGACGGTCGTGATCGGAAATTCGATTTGTGAAACAGAAGCCGATTGGCAACGCTTGCTCTCGCCAGTCGCTACTGAATCGTTAGGCGGAAGGATCTGGAAGAAAAGATGAAGCTAAAGACCGCGGTCCGAATCTGCATCGTCATGGCTGCGCTTATCACGCTGCTGGCTGGTGTCAGCGCGGGTTTACAGTTTCGTTTTCAGAACAATTGGCCCTTCATTGCGATGGGCGTCGGTACCGGCGCGATAACGTTCTTTGGCCTCCTGATCCTTTGTCAGAACGGAGAGGAGCGCTGGAAAATCAGCGGCGAATCAATGCGAACGGCTATGGCCGGCGCCATCGTGGTTGAGTACCTGACCCTGGTCGGAACGCTCGCCTTTTTCGTGCAAGGGCAAATGCCCCCGATTGCGCAAACGATGCTCACGAGTTTCACCAGTGTCGTCGGCATCGTGATCGCGTTCTATTTCGGAGCGTCCGCATTTGTTCAAGTGCAACGCGAAAAACGGGACGAGAGAAAAACGAAGCACGAGGAAAAGAGTGTTTAATCTAAGCACAGACGCAACATCCCTGACGTTTTAGGGCAAGCGCTCCGCTTTGCCGGCAACCTGCGCGGTTGCCCTACAATTCGCGAACAGCTGCTGGAGGGCGTCCGCGCCGTCGGCGCCCAAAATTTTTCGGACACAAGCTCTTAAACCTTAGTCATCGCTGTCCGTGCATCCTCATGTTGCGACCGCTTCGCGCCCGTCTTCGGCCGGCTTCGGCGCGGCAGACAGCGAAGCGGCTACAACTGGCGCTGTGCCTGGTTCGCGCTAAGATCGACAACGGCTGCCGCGCCATTGCAACAGGTTGCGCTGCAACGCGGCAGGCACAATCCGTTAGACTTGCATGGCCCTTAAATCGTTCATCGACATCCCGCCTGAATCGCATTTTCCGCTCGAAAATCTGCCGTTCGGCGTCTTCAAATCCGGGGGCGGCCCGGCGCGGGTCGGCGTCGCGCTTGGGGAGTACGTTGTCGATCTTGGCGCGCTGGAGGAAGCCGGGCATTTTCAACTGCCCGAGTTCCAGGGCCGAACCGTTTTCGCGCGGCCGACGTTGAACCCGTTTCTGACACTCGGACGCAGGGCGTGGCGCAAGGCGCGCGAAATTCTGCAACACCTCCTTGCGGCCGAAACACCTACCTTGCGCGATGACGCCGCTCTGCGCGGGCGCGCGTTTCACCGGCAGCGCGCTGTCAAAATGCAATTGCCGGCGCGCATCGGTAATTACACCGATTTTTATTCGTCGTTTCATCACGCCCACAACGTCGGCACGATGTTGCGCGGCCCGGAAAACGCGCTCATGCCGAACTGGAAATGGCTGCCGGTCGCTTATCATGGACGGGCTAGTTCGATCGTGCTCAGCGGCACAGCAGTGCGCCGGCCACGCGGCCAGATCAAACCGGCCGAATCCCCCACGCCCGTATTCGGTCCAACTCAAAGTCTCGATTTCGAGCTGGAGATGGCCGTGCTTGTCGGCCGCGCCAATCCGCTGGGTGAGCCGGTCCAAATCGGGCGCGCGGTAGATCACATCTTCGGTTTGGTTTTGATGAACGATTGGAGTGCGCGCGACATCCAGGCTTGGGAATACCAGCCGCTCGGTCCGTTTTTGGCGAAAAATTTTTGCACCAGCATTTCGCCCTGGATCGTCACGCTGGAAGCGCTCGAACCGTTTCGAAAACCGCTGCCAAAGCAAGACCCGGAGCCATTGCCCTACTTGAAAGCGGTCAACGACTTCACGTTCGACATCAACTTGGAGGCGCAATTGCAGTCCGCCAAGATGGCCGAGCCGCACGTGATCACGCGCACGAATTTTCAGAACCTTTACTGGAGTATTTCCCAACAACTCGCTCACCACACGATTGGCGGTTGCAACCTCGAGCCGGGCGATCTGCTGGCCAGCGGCACAATCAGCGGCCCGACCGAAGAATCGCGCGGTTGCATGCTGGAATTGACCTGGCGCGGAGCAAACCCGCTGCAGCTGCCAAATGGTGAGACCCGCAAATGGCTCGATGACGGCGATACGCTCACGATCACCGGGTGGTGCGAAGCGGACGATTTCTCGGTCGGTTTCGGCGAAGTGAGCGGCCGCATTCTGGCGGCACTGGCCTGAAGCCAGACTGCTGGCTAGTGTGCGCGGCAGTCGTCTGGCGAGTTCTTCCTGTCCGCGCAACGTCGCAGCGCACTCTTCCGGATTCGTCGGCTCGACAGAGTCTCGCCCCACCAACATAGCGAGATCGCACCGCTGAAACCTGTTTGCGCAGATTGAGTTTACGGCCATAACTTCCGCCGCGATGAAATGGCAAACGGCGGCGGCGATGGCAACGATGTCGATCTTGTGCGGGATCGGAATGGGCGCGCAGAAAAAGGCAG
>JBHEMD010000022.1:0-28309 GCA_046262735.1 Chthoniobacterales bacterium
GCAACAAGGTCTGGCAAACAGAACAAACACTCTGGCGCGACGTCACGCTCAAGGGCCCGCGAAACCCGCGCGGCGTGATGAATTACGGCAACACGCTCATGGCCACGGGCGACTTCGCCGGAGCGCTTGATTATTTTCATCGCGCCCTCGCGCTTGCGCCGCAATATCCGGTTTTGCTCATTAACCTTGCCGTCGCCGAAGACGCGACCAACGACGGAGCCGCGGCCGAGGAGCATTTCCGCGAAGCGCTCCAGCTCGCGCCGTCTTTACCCGATAGTTACACCTTTTATGCGCGGGCGTTGCTGGCGCGCTTCCGAGTTGACGAAGCTCGCGCGCTTCTCCAGACCGCGCTCACGTTGAGCCCGAGCGACGTCACCGCACGCGATCTGCTCGCGCGTGCCGATGCGCTCGGCCGACAACCGGCCACTCCAGAATCGTATCTCGCCGAAAGTCTTCGGCATTATCAGCAAGGACGCTTCGCGGAAACGATCACAACCGCGGAGGCAGCGCTCAAACTGCGGCCGGATTACGCCGAAGCATGGAACAACGTCTGCGCCGCCTACAACAAACTCGGCCAGTACAATCAAGCGGTAGCCGCGTGCGAACAAGCCCTCCATTACAAACCCGATTTCGAGCTGGCCGGGAATAATCTGCGATATGCGCGCCAGATGGCCGGCAGCGCGGCTCCGCGGGAGAGATGAGTGAGAAGTGAGAAGTGATCAAAAGCGGTCCTCTCTCGGTTTTAGTCTTGCGCTAGCGACCATTCGATTGCGGATCGCGCATTTCGGTGCCAGCGAATCGCATTACGACCAGAGCACACACTATTCCGAGAATGGCGGCGCAGATGATGTCGGAGAGGTAGTGCGCGGCGACATACATGCGCGCGAACCCGAGGAGGAGCGGAATCGGGACACACGCCAGACCGATTCGCCAGCTGGCGAAAGCGAGAACGGCAAAGAATGCGCTCGAAGCAGCCATGTGCCCGGAAGGAAACGCGTGATAGCGCGAGCTGAACTTCACGCCGTTCCAAACTTGCTCGCTCTGAAGTGAAGGACGCGCACGACCGGCGGCGATTTTAACGATTCGCGCAGCCGCGCCGGCCAGCGCCAGCGCGATTAACATCGACAGAAAAATTCGCGTCCATTTTTTATTGCCCCGCCACCACGCGATTCCGAGCAATCCGGCGCCGATGGCGAAATGTTCGGTCCAATCACCCAACCGGCTGACATTGCGCATGAAAACTTTCAGGGTTCGGGTTTGATGTCGCGCGATAAAAGCGCGCGCGGGCTCGTCGAAGTAAAAGCCCGCTCCAATCGCCATCGCGCAGACCACGATGGCAATAAGCCAGTAGAAGAGCCGCGCGCGCTTCATAAATACATTCCCGCTACGACGGGCGGGCGCTATTTTGAGCCCGCACTTGAAATCCGCAACCCGCAATTACGCGCTGCTCTTTAGCGGCTGCCTGCTCTTCCACCTCGCCGGGACATGGAGCTTGCCACTGATCGATCGTGACGAGCCGCGCTTCGCCGAAGCGTCACGCGAAATGATCGAGCGGGACGATTACGTCGTGCCACATTTCAATAACGACTTGCGTCTCGACAAGCCGCCTCTGGCCTATTGGGCGCAAATCGCGAGCTACAAGATTTTCGGAGAAAACGATTTTGCGGCGCGGTTGCCATCCGCGGTCGCCGCGGCGCTCATCGCATTGTCGCTCTTCGCCTGGGGTCGCCGAATTGATGGCGACCGACTTGGCTGGTGGCCGGCGATTATTTTCACACTCTCGCTCCAGACGTTTTTACATGCCAAAGCCGCGGTCGCCGACATGTGGCTGGTTTTGTTTGTGACCACGGCGCATTGGGCAGGATGGGAGCTGCTCACCCAAGGAGCGGCGATCTCCAGACCGCCGTGGGCGATCTGGAGGTCGCCCTTCCTTGTTTTTTATTTCTCGCTCGCGCTCGGGTTTCTAGCAAAAGGGCCAATCGCCTGGACGCCGCTACTCGCTGTCGGATTGATAATTTTCTTCACGCGTGATTTCACGCTCGTCCGGCCGTTCAAATTCCTTCGCGGGATCTTGCTCATGCTCGCGATTGTCGCTCTGTGGGGCATTCCAGCGCTCGTTCAAACGGATGGCGAATTTTGGAGCGTTGGTCTCGGCCGACATGTGGTCGCGCGGTCGCTGGTGACGATGGAGGGGCACGGGCCGAAATCAGTCATCGGTTACCTGGCTCTTCTGCCGTTTTATTTTGTGACGATCTTCGTCAGTTTCTTCCCGTGGTCGATCAAGCTCCCATGGCTGGCGCAAAAACTGTGGCGTAAGCAGGAGGCCGGGGTCGGCGACCCCGGCTACAGCGGGCGCGACAAGATCGACAATTACCTTCTCACTGGCATCGCGATCATCTTCGTCACCTTTACGTTGATCAAAACCAAGCTGCCGCATTACACGCTGCCGGCGTTTCCGTTGCTGGCCTTGTTGCTGGCGCGACATTGGCAACCAGCGGCGGCTACAAGCCGCCGCTCGGTGTTCGGCAAGATTGCCATCGCAACCGCTTCATTGTGGATTCTCGTTGCCATCATCGTCCCTCCGCTGGTCGCCGGATCGTTCCCGGCATATGCGCTTTTTCAGCAGGCGCGCGACGAGCTGCGGACGGAAATGGAATTCGGCGCGGTCGATTACGCCGAGCCGAGCCTGGTCTGGTATTTTCGCTCGCGCGCAAAAGGCTTTTTTACTCCGCTGAACAACAAGCGCGCCGTTCAGTTCATGGAAAAACCGGGGCCGCGCTTCGTGATCGCGCCGACCTCACTCGCGCGCACACTCTTCGCGAACCATGCCGACTGGAAAACGTTTTCGACGCAAGGCATCAACATCGCCAAAGGCAAGCATGTCGATCTTACGTTGGTGTTAAAGTCCGAATGATTCGTTGAAGCATTTTCTTGCTCTGTCATGTTGAGCGGAGCGAAACATCTCTGACTGTTGGCTTGCGGCAGATAGGCTCGAGAAATATTCGGAGATTCTTCGCTTCGCTCAGAATGACAATTAACGCGTTCGGGGTCCGACGCTTCAAGCCTTCACGACGATGATCACTTTTCTCAATGGCCGATTAGTCACCGCGCTGCCCACGCAGGCGGTGGTGGATGTAAACGGTATCGGCTACGAAGTTTTCATTCCGCTCTCGAGCTACGACAAGCTTCCGGGGGCCGGTGAACCCATTCATCTACTCACGCATCTCGCTGTGCGCGAGGACGCCCATGTGCTCTACGGGTTCATGACTCCCGCCGAGCGCGATCTGTTTCGGTTGTTGGTCAATAACGTGAGCGGGATCGGGCCGAAGCTGGCGCTGGCGGTTTTGAGCGGAATGAGTGTTTCCAATTTCAAAGCCGCGGTTGTGAACTCGGACGTCGCGGCCCTGTCGAAGATCAGCGGGCTCGGTAAAAAGACGGCAGAGCGAATCGTTCTCGAATTGAAAGACAAACTGGGAGTGGCGGCGGCATGGGAGGCGGCCTCGGCCGCGCATGCGCCCACGCCGGAGCAGGAACAGGCAAACGAAGCCGTGCTCGCGTTGATCGCGCTCGGCTACAAACAAATCGAAGCGCACAAAGCGGTGCGCGACCTGCAGCAAAAGAGTGAAGCAATATCCGCGGAGGAACTGGTGAAGCTGGCGCTCAAGAAAATGGCGGCGGGAAGGTAACCGGCTTGGTCATCGAAGTCGATCGGCGGGCCGCCGCTCGGCCGAGATAAGTCAGCGGCTTATCTTCCAATTGGACGTTCGGCGTTGAGCGTTGGACGTTTCCTGCCTGATGCTCGTGCAAGACGACAGGCTGTCAGCCATTCGCGCGGCATTTCCGCGAGAAGGGCTTTTCGCGGAAAAGGATTGGTTGCTTTCACCCGATCCATTTCCAATCGACGAGAAACTTTTGAGCGAGCTGGACCAGCTTGGGCATCGGCTGTTCGTTTTCCAGCGCGCGTGCAACCAGCTTTATCAGCTCAGCATTAAAGGCAAACAGCCCGAGTGGGTGGCGCGTTATCTCGACGCCGGTAAACCGCGGGAATTAATCGAATTTTCCCGTCGCAAAGAAATTCGAGACGTCTTGCCTCGCGTTATTCGGCCGGATCTGATCCTGACTGACGAAGGCTACATTATCGCCGAGATCGATTCGGTGCCGGGCGGAATTGGATTAACGGGCTGGCTCAATCAAACCTACTGCGCGTTCGACCAGAAAATCATCGGTGGCGCTGAGGGGATGCTCGATGGATTCCAAAATGTTCTGCCCAACGGTGGCGATATCGTCATTTCGCAGGAAGCGGCGACCTACCGGCCGGAAATGGAATGGATCGCTGGCCAATTGCAGGAACGAAGATCTGTAGCCGCGATCGGTGATCGCGGCACCGGGATCACCGATCGCGGCTACAGCTGGCGCGTTGTCCCGGCCGAGAATTACGAGCCCCAGGATGGCCGTGCGCTGTATCGCTTCTTTGAGCTGTTTGATTTGGCGAATATTCCCGGCATTGAAAAAACTCTGCGCGCCAATGCCGAGGGCAAGATCGACATCACCCCGCCAATCAAACCGTACCTGGAGGAAAAAATGTGGTTCGCGCTGTTTTGGCTCAAACCGTTGCACGAATTTTGGCGGCGCGAGCTCGGCGAAAAATATTTCACCAAATTGCAGCAGGTGATCCCGTATTCGTGGCTGCTCGATCCGGCGCCGTTGCCGCAGCACGCGGTCATTCCGCGGCTGGAGATTCACGATTGGCGCGAAGCGGCAAAGTTCAGCCAGAAAGATCGCGAACTTCTTTTGAAGGTGAGCGGATTTTCGCCGCTTGGGTGGGGCAGCCGCGGCATCTCGCTCGGCTCCGATCTCGCGCACGCGGAGTGGGCACGCAGGATCGACAATGCTCTAGCGACTTTCGATTCCTCGCCGACGATCATGCAGCGCTTTCATAAAGGCCACCTGTTCGAGCATCACTATTGGGACGCGGATTCCGGCCAATTGAAAACGATGAAAGGCCGGGTGCGCCTGTGCCCTTATTATTTCGTCGAAGGCGATCGGGTCAAACTGCGCGGCGCGCTCGCCACCATCGCCCCAGCCGACAAGAAATTTCTCCACGGCATGCGCGACGCCATTCTGGTGCCGTCAGCGCGCCGATAATTTTGGAGTGCGGCGACGTGTCGCCGCTTTTGAAAACGAGTCGCCAACGCCCAAGTCATGATGTCAGATGGTGAAACGATTGAATCCTACGTGCCGGCGCGGCTGGACGGGATGCCGTGGAGTCGGTGGCATTGGCTGATCGTTGTTTCGCTGGGCGCGACCTGGATTCTGGATGGGCTGGAAGTCACCCTCGCCGGCGCGCTGGGCGGAATTTTGACGCGGTCCGAGACGCTTGGATTAACCGACACCCAGGTCGGCGCGAGCGCGACCTTCTATCTCGCGGGCGCGGTGATTGGTGCGCTGTTGTTTGGTTATGGGGCGGACCGGTTTGGCCGAAAGAAATTATTCTTTATTACGGTGGCGGTTTATCTCATCGGAACAGCGCTCTCGGGATTTTCGTGGAGTTTCGGCAGCTACGCGCTTTTTCGCGCCATCACGGGCGCTGGGATTGGTGGCGAGTACGCCGCGATCAATTCCGCCATCGACGAATTAATTCCGGCGCGGCTGCGCGGCCGTGTGGACTTGATGATCAACGGATCCTACTGGGTCGGCGCCGCGCTTGGGTCGGCGGCGACGCTGGTATTGCTCGATCCGCGTTATCTGCCGATTTGGTTGGGATGGCGCTTTGCTTTCGGGATTGGCGCGACGCTTGGGCTCGTTGTCATTTTCTTTCGCCGCTGGATTCCGGAAAGCCCGCGGTGGTTGATGATTCATGGTCGCAATGACGAAGCGGAAAAGATTGTCACCGATGTCGAGCAAGAAATTGGAAGTTCCGCGGTCAGCGGCCGCGGCTACAGCACGAGAATTCGGACGCGGACGCATACGCCGTGGCGGGAGATTTGGGACGCGATTGCGCACGAACATCGGCGGCGGTCGTTCCTTGGGTTTGTATTGATGCTGACTCAGGCGTTTTTCTACAACGCCATCTTTTTCACTTATGCGCTGGTTTTGATGCGCTTTTATGGTGTGCCGGAAAGCAGGGTCGGCGGTTATCTTCTGCCGTTTGCGCTCGGCAATCTGCTCGGCCCTCTGTTGCTCGGGCATTTGTTCGACACGATCGGGCGCAGACAAATGATCGCGGCGACTTATGGGCTCGCTGGGATTCTACTCGCCGTCAGCGGCTGGCTTTTTCATGCGGGATTATTGACAGCGCAGACGCAGACGCTTGCCTGGACGATTATCTTTTTCATCGCCTCGGCCGCGGCGAGCTCAGCGTACTTAACGGTAAGCGAGATTTTTCCGCTTGAGATTCGCGCGCTCGCGATCGCGATCTTCTACGCGATTGGGACGATGACCGGTGGTGTGTTTGCGCCGTTGTTGTTCGGTTGGATCATTGGGACGAGATCTACGATGGCATTGCTGGTCGGGTATTTGGTTGCGGCGGCGCTCATGATTTTTGGCGCGTTAACTGAAATTTGGATCGGCGTGCCGGCAGAACGGCGGTCGCTCGAGGACGTCGCCGCGCCACTGTCGAGCAAGGGACTCCAATAATGCGACGGTCATAGACCGCCGCTACAGCTGATGGTTAGTTCGCGGGTGTGAACGGGACCAGCTGCCGTCAGCTGGCTCGAGTATAGGTGAAGGGATTCGACGCGGAAGATTCCGACGTCGAGAGCGGCGTTGGCCTTGAGGAATTTTCGGAGCGCGCCTTCGGGGGCATCGCGGCAACGGGCGAGAGTGACGTGAGGATGAAATGGGCGCAGCTCCGGCTCCAAGCCTGATTGGAACGCCGCTTCCTGGACGCGCTTGTAAAGTTGAAAGAGATGCGGGTGGCCGGCGCCGACTCCGATCCAGACGACTTTCGGCTGACCTTTCGCGGGAAATTTGCCCAGACCGACGATAGGAAGAAAGAAGGCTTTGAATTCGATCATGCTGAGTCTTTCGCGCAGCCGAAGCTCGACATCTTCCGGCACGCGCTCGAAAAAGCCGAGGGTGAGGTGGAATTGATTTTTATCCAACCACCGCACGCCGCGAACGCGCGGGTCAAGATCGACAAGAACGCGCTGGATGGAATCCGGGATGTCGATCGCGGCGAAGAGACGGGCCAGCTTCATCGAAGCGCTGCGCCGGGGCGTGCATCATCGCCACTTCGATTGGTGGCCGGCGGCAAACATCGGTTAGCCATTTTCATGATACATCCAGTGAGACCGGGCAAAAGGCCGTTAAGCGCAATGAGGAAACGCGCCGGCCAGGGCATGATGAGCGCGGAGCGGCCGCGGCGGGTGGCCGCGAGAATTTTTCGCGCCGCGCGCTGGGCAGAAATGGAAACGAATGGCAGCCTACCGGCGGCGTCGAACCATTCGTATTCGGCGGAATGATCGCCTTTGAACCGGGCGTGGATTTGTGAGCCGGTGCGCATCATGCCCGGGGTCACGGTTGTAACAAAAATCTTGTCCCGGGCGAGTTCGGCGCGAATGGCATCGGAAAAGCCAGTCAGCGCAAATTTGCTCGCCGAATAAGGCGCGAGATGCGGCAACGCGATCTTCCCGCCGATGGAGGAAATGTTGACGATGCGCCCGCCGCCGGCTGCTCGCATGTGCGGAATAATTTGCATGATTGAAATGAATGGCGCCCAGAAATGCAGGCGCATGGCGCGATCGAAATCCTCAATCTTCATGTGCTCGAGCGGGCCGACTTCGATTGCTCCGGCGTTGTTAATCAAGATGTCGATCTTACCGAAGCGGCCGAGAGTTGATTCAACGGCAGATTGAATCTGCGCGGCATCGAGGAGGTCGCACTGCAGAGTGAGCGCTTCGCTGCCGCAGCCAGCGAGATCCGCTTTGGCACGGGCGAGTTCATCAGGATCGCGGGCGAGAATCGCGGCTTTGCCGGCTTGTTCGCAAACCTGCCGTGCAATTTCCAAACCGAGTCCGCGCGAGCCGCCAGTGATGAGAACAACCTTGTCGCGTAGAAAAGAGCCGGTTCGAATTGCGGAAAAAAATGGTCCAACGAACAAAACGAAACAGACAGCGACAAAGAGGATTCCAAGCAGAAGCTGACCGAACATTCAGAAAACGTCGAACGCCCCACGTCCAACGTCCAATGCCGAATCGACAGAGAAGTGCGACCCCGAATGCTTTCGGGCGGCTAGAGCTAACTGTGTTTGCGGTTGAAGCGGGCGACTTCGCGGGCGGTCTCTCTCTCGACGGCGCGCTTCTTCAGGTCGGCACGCTTGTCACGCGCCACTTTGCCGGAGCCGATGCCGAGCTCGGCTTTAAGTTTGCCGTTTTTCCAGTAGAGCTTGAGGACGACGAGGGCACGGCCTTTGACCTGGTTTTCGCCGTAGAGTTTGTCGATCTCTTGTCGATGTAACAAAAGTTTTCGAACCCGCTTCGCGGCTGGAATTTCGTGGCTGGCTTTTTCGTAAGGCTGAATGTCGGCGTTGTAGAGAAAGGCTTCGCCGTTCTCGATGCGGGCAAAGGCGTCGGAGATGTTGGCTTTGCCGGCGCGGATAGATTTGACCTCGCTGCCCTTGAGTTCGATGCCGGCTTCGTAGCGCTCGAGGATATGAAAATCGCGGAGCGCCTTGCGATTGAGGATCGACTCGGCGGGCATGGATCGCGCGTGAAAACGCGACGCGGAGCTTAGGCCTTATCGGCCGAACCTTGAAGCGGTTCGTAAGCGAGCTTGCCCTCGATGATTTCCTTGAGGGCGATATCGGTGAGCGACATGCGGGGAGTGGTTTCCACCATCGGCCGGTGACCGAGGCCGAGCTGGCGGACGCGCTTGGAGACAACATTGATCAGGAGTTGCTGGTTGGGAATGACTTTGGCGGCTTCCTGGAGGAGTTGAGTCGTCATATGGCGCAGGGATCTGACGGCGCGGATCGCTTCCGTCGGGAATTGCAGGATGGTCGGCGCGCTATCGGCAAGAACGGAGGGCATGAGCTGCGACGCGATCATAAAAATGAGCGTTGACTCTGCGAGCGCGACAAATCGTTGTCAACCGATTTGTTCACGCGGCAGCGGATGGGTGGCCGCCGCTTCTCCGCGGGCGTGATGGTCGCCTCAGCGAATGTCTTCTACGTAACTGGCGATCCGATAATCCACGGCGTCGCCTTCCTGGCCAAGCTCGCGATCATAATGCCAGGTGACGTTGCCGTTGGCGTAAAAGGTTTTGCAGACAACCGCGCCGGTGAGATCGGGGTTGCCATTGATCGTGAAGTCGGCGCCGGGAGCATAAAACACGGCAGCAAAATTGCCCGGCGGGTTAATATTGATGTGCTGTGGTGTCCCGTTTGGCGGACTGATCGCGTAATACTGCAAATTAGCGGCAATGCCGCTTTCATTGACGATGTCGCGGCCTTTCACGTCCATGCTGCCGTCCACGAAAACTTTGAGTTGGACCTGCGGCTTGATGTCGATTGAGCCGGTCACGTCGTTGGTAACGTGAATTGCGACGTAGGTCTTTTGGGTGCCAAACGAGTTAACGGTCAAATTGCCCGTTAGAGCGGAGACCAAATAAAAGGTCGGATTCGCGGCTGTGCCAGCGGTCGGTGGGGTGATCGTGACAGTACTTGTGACCGTGGTCGGCGACGGCTGGGGCAGGGGCAGAGTTTTCGGCAGATAAAACGGTTCGACTCTAAACGGCACATTGTTGTCGATTGTGCCCGTAATATACTGCGAGCGAATGATACTACCGCCGTTGGTGGCGACATCGCCGTAAACCCAGCCACGAATGGTCGCGACCGCGCTGTTGATTTCGACATTGCCGCTACGGGAGTCGGCAAAGAACGGATCGGTCGGATGGGTGGCACAGAAGTAATATGGCCCGTTGCGCGAATCGTAGCTGTCGATCAAGGCGGCATCGCCCAGACCGTAAAACGTGCCGATGCATTTGATGGCAGCTTCAAACGGAGTAATGGCGCCTGCGATCTGCTCGATGCGCCGGGTCACCTGTGGCCGCGGCACCGGCACGAGTGTCTTGCCAACGCCGTCGCCGTTGGGGCCGTAGGTGCTAATAAAATGGTCGTAATTAAAATCGATCTTACGCAGGATGCTGTCGCCGCGCGCCCCAGTGATCATGCGATCGTCCATTCCGGTGCGCCGAAGACCGCGCACGGGAGCAGTGCCCTTGGTGCGAACCCGATACCACGGGTTGCCTGTGAAAACATCGTAGTAAAACACATCGACCACGCTGTTCGTGCTCAGGTTGTTCGTGCCCAGAGTGACCGCCGAGTTGGAGTAAGTCGTGCCCGACTGCGTCCAGCCTACGAAGGCGTTCGATGGATCCAGGACGGTTTTTCGGATCTCATTGTAAGCAATGTCGCCGCCGGCTTCGGCGGCCTGCAAAGCTTCTTTCCAACCGCGAACCTGGTTGGATGAAACGTTGAACCGCGTGGTGCAATTAAGAAGGATGCCGCCGCCGATCATCGAAACCACGAGAATGGTGGCCAACGTGCAAAGGAGCACGTTGCCCGTTCGATTCGCTTGATATGCCGACTTCATGTTCTTGGGAACAGCTGCGCAATTAACCGCGGCGCTTGTTTCTGAGATACGAGGTGGCGCAGACGGTGGTACCGCTGCGCTCGGCAACCACGTTGCCGGTGGTGAAGATCGGCAGGAACGTCACGCTGGTGTTGGTGTATTCGGTGTTCGCCAGCTCGATGTTTGTTGTTTGCGGCACGAGTTGATCGGTGCTCGAAGCGATCATCGTGACCACACCGTTTTCGGTCCGCAAAATCGATAGGCTGCTGATCGAATAAACCACCGAAGTGGTGTTGGAACCGTAATTCACCTGATTGCCGCTGCGCGAATAGGTGACCGTCGGGGTGCGCGGAGTCCCAATCAGCGAGGGGTCGGCTAATGCTTCCGCGTCGCCAGCCTGAATGATGTAGTTGGGCAGGGTGATCGAGACGCTTTGCAAATCCGTCGACGTCGTGACGATGAGGCCGCGTTTCACATCGCGATTGAGATAATCGATGATGCGGATTTGCTGCATGTGCGTGGCGAAAAAGTTGTCGACCGCATTAAAACTTTTCTGCAGACCGACAGACGCCGTGATTGCGGCGGCAAAAACGATCACGCTGATGCCGAGCGCGGTGGTTGTTTCAACGATGGTGAAGCCCTGAGAGGCCTTGGTGGAGTGTGCGATTTTCATTTTTTGGTTCCGTTGGATATAATGGAAGTTACTTGTTCGTTTCGGGCGCGACTGCCCAAAGTCATGGTCCACGACGTAGTGACATTCACCTGGACAAGCGTCGATCCAAGGCTGGTGGCGGTGGAGTTGACGGTAACGCTGCCGCTGGGTGAGCGCGTGAACTGCGTCAGTCCGTTCGGCGTCGGGTAGGCACTGATTTGAACCACTTCGGTGGCTTTTTTTGTAAATTCCGACGCGTTAGCAGGTGAAGCCAGCAAACTTTGCACATACGAGGTGTTCGTCAGATCACTGAAGGCAAGATTGCGCAGCGTCTCGCTGCGATCTTGCCCCAGCTGCAAAGCGGCGACCGATTCCTTGCTCGCGTCGATGTAGCGGAGGCAAACAGCATTTAACTCAAAAATGGAGGCGAAAAACACGGCTAAGAGCAGGGCGGCCATGAGCACCTCGGGCATTGTGGTGCCGGCCTGGGCGTTTGGGCGGTTGCTCTTCATGCTGGTTTTTATCGTGTGTATAATTAGTCAGCACCTTTTATACCGTCTTTTCTCACCATAGCGAAGACCAGGGACGTAGATGAGAAAAATGGCAAAAATTCGCAAAATCGAGAATCTAGGCAGTTTGTCGACGCCAATCTGACTCAGGCAATTTCCTCCTAATAGCAGGGGGCGAACCAAGTTGCCGTTAACTCATCATCGATAAGCGCATTTTCGCGTCCGCCAAGTCACGTCGCGGCCTCGCGGTCACTAGCGTCCGCGCCGTGGCATCAATCGATTGAGCGCACATTTGGCGGCCGCGAGAAGTCGAATCCGTTCGAGTCGTTTACAATTGCGGGGATGAATAGATTTCCTTTGTCCAAAAGCGTATTCGACGCATAATAGCGTCACTGCCGCGGATCGACGCCGCCGCGCGGATCACTCGGGCTGTGGCTCAGCTTGGTAGAGCGCTGCGTTCGGGACGCAGAGGCCGTGGGTTCAAATCCCACCAGCCCGACACTCCGCGCCTCCATGCAAAATGCTGGCCGCCATGGGTGTAAGACTTTCCCTGAAACAAAATGCTTTTCGACGATCAGAGAAATGAAGTTGCAGATCAGCAGTCGAGATGATTGGATGAAGCCGCTGATCTAAGATCGACAATCTGCTTATGGGTTCGCTCAAGAAACGCCGCAAAGCGAAAATATCGAAACATAAACGGCGCAAGCGAATGAAAGCGAGTCGTCACAAGAAACGGCTTCGCTACAGGGCTTGAGCGGGCTTCGCGCTCTTCAGCGGTTCGTTAGGCCAGCCTGCTCGTTTGCGGCCGGCGTCGCCGCCAATTAAGGTGTGGCAACATGACAGAGCCGAAGCAGTGGTGTCCGCCCGCGCTTCGGATTCTTTTCTGCGTGCTACTGCTCAGCTGTTTTGGAGCAAGCGCGCCGGCGCGGACGCGGCGAGCGTCGCTCGCTCCTTCGGTAGCGTACCAGAACGCCCGGCAGGACGATTCCATCAATTCAAGGCCGGCAAAAGACCTGCTCCTGCAGAGCGACGGCGAGCATAAGGCCGATGCCCTTGCTCATTTCGTCGAAGCGATAGCATTTGAGGAAAATGGCGAGGTCGACAAGGCGTTGGAGGCTTACCGCAAAGTGCTCAATGTCGATCCCGGGCAATCCGACCTCGCCTCTCATGTCGCCGGTCTGCTTGCCCGCCAGGATGATTTCCCTCAGGCGATCGACGTTTTGAAAGACGCGATTGCCGCCAACCCCAACGCACCGGAGCCTTATCTCCAGCTCGGTTTCATCTACGCCAAATACCTGAAGAGAACGGACCAGGCAGTTGCGCAGGTCAACCGCGCCATCGCAATCGACCCCCGCAAAATCGAGGCCTACCAACGTCTCTACGAAATTGAGATTGCGGCTGGCGAGGAAAAAAAAGCCCTTCAAGCGCTCGAGCGCGCCGGCAAGGTCCGCAGCGACGATCCAAATTTCTGGGTTCGATTGGGAAAACTCTACGCCGCGCTCGTCTTCAAACCGGATGTCGAGCCGAAACCAGCCGACGTCGCGCGGGTGAACGACTTCTTCGACAAGGCGGCCGAGCATGCAGGCGATGACGCCGCCGTGCTCAAGGACGTCGCCGATTACTACGCTTCCTCGCAGCAGATCAAAAAGGCGATTCCGCTTTATCTTCGCGTGCTTGAGGTACAACCAGACGACGCGAACGCTCGTGAAAGATTGGCCGCCGGTTTCGTCGTTACCAACCAACGCGCCAAAGCGATCGAGATGCTCGAAGCGCTCATTCGTGAGCACCCGGACAAATATCAGCCATACGATCTGCTCGCCCAGGTATTGGATGACGAAGCGCGCTCGCTCGAGCGCGCAAACCAAATCGAGCAGGCCAAGGCAGTCTTTGGCAAAGCCGCCGCCAATTACGAGCAGAGCCTGCTCATTAGTCCCACTCACGCTACGACCTACCTCCGGTTGGCCGAGCTGCTCCTCGGGCCGGTCAAAAATCCTGAACGCGCAGTGACGGTCCTGGGCGAAGCGCGGCAGCGCTTCCCGAATGCGCCGGAGATCGTTTACTATCTCGCGCTTGCGCAACGTGAAGCCAAGCATCCTCAGCAAGCGGTCGCCACGTTTGAAGAAGCGCGCCACGAAGCGGAAATGGAGGACAGCGAGATCGTAAATGCTCGCTTCTATTTTAACTACGGCGCCACTGCCGAACAGGCCGGCCTGTATGACAAAGCCGCCGACCTGTTTCGCAAGGCCATCGCGATGGATCCGGCCAATGCGGCCGATGCCTGCAATTACCTCGGTTACATGTGGGTAGAACAGAACCTGCACCTGGACGAAGCCGAGTCGATGATCAAACGCGCGTTGCAAAGCGAGCCGAACAACGGCGCCTTCCTCGACAGCCTCGGTTGGCTCGAGTTTCGCCAGGGAAAATTCGAGCAGTCCCTCACCGATCTGCTTCGTGCCACCAAAAACATGACACGCGACGATCCGGTGGTTTTCGAACACATCGGCGACACCTATCTCAAATTGCAACGCGTCCCCCAAGCACTCGAAGCATGGCAGAAGGCGCTGGCGATGGACCCACAGAACAAAAAGCTCGTGGACAAGATTGAAAGTACCCGGACAACGATGAGCAAAGGCGAGCCGCCGAAGAGCGGCCCGCCGCTTTAGGAGACCAGATGTCGATCTCGGTTCGCTCCGTGGATTGCCGGCGCGAGTGGCGCCGGAAATTCGACTGCTTTAAGCAGTTGAGATCGCGGCAGACGCGCTGGTTGGTCGGAAGATGAGCAGATATCCCACCTCCTGGCAGCGCAAGATTATGTGGGCGGCGCTGTCTGCCCTTTTCATCGTTTTTCTGATCGTGATCGCGGCGTCCGCTGTCTGGCTGGCGGCCAAGCTCATCAGCTTTCTCCAACCAATTTTGATGCCTGTGACCATCGCGGTGATCCTCGCTTATTTGCTCGATCCACTGGTGACAAAGATGTCCCGCCGCGGGTTCAGCCGGACCAAAGCGGTCCTGCTCATCTTTGCCGTCGCCGTCGTTGCGTTTGGCGGACTGATGTCCTGGCTTGTGCCGACGATCTCGATGCAGAGCGCCAGTTTTGCCAGGGAACTTCCGGAATACACGCAGCGTGCGCGCGATCGGATTGTAGATCTTGTCGTGCGCTACAATCGCACGTTCGTCAGCACGAGCGGCGCTCGGAGCAAATCGCCGTCGGCCTCTTCCGGCCTGGTGAATTTGCTTCTCCCACCACCGGTCCCTGACCATCAACCATCGATGCCACCGGTCGCGAGCCCGCCACCGCCCGCCAGCGCGCCTTCTGCCACAGCAGAGCAAACAACACCGCCACCGGAAGCGATCGGGCCAGCCCCGCCAAAGATTACCCCGGCGGACCGACAGCGTTTCCAAGCTCAGGTCGACAAACTGATGCCAAATCTGCAGCGATACATTCCAACCTTCCTCGAAAAACTTTGGGACATCTCGAAAAAAAGTATTGGGGGATTTCTCGGCTTTACCGGTTTCCTCTTTAGCCTGGTGCTGGTGCCGGTTTATTTGTTTTTCCTGCTCAAAGAGCGCCCGAGCATCGAACGACGATGGAAAGATTATCTGCCCCTGCGTGACTCGCCGTTGAAGGAGGAAGTCGCGGAAGTGCTCTCAGAAATTAACCATTACGTCATCGCTTATTTTCGCGGGCAACTGCTCGTCTGCCTCATCGACGGCGTGTTGATTGGCAGCGTGCTGACCATCTACCCCGGCCTCAACTTTGCGCCGTTGATCGGCTGTCTCGTCGTCGTCCTGACGATGATCCCATACATCGGCATTATTCTCTGCTGGATTCCAGCCGTGATTATCGCGGCGTTTCAATTTGGTGATTGGACGCATCCGCTCATCGTCACCATGCTTTTCGTCGTTATTCAAAATCTCGAAGGCATGTTCTACGCGCCGCGCATCGTGGGCGATTCGGTCGGTCTCCATCCCATGACGGTGATTGTGT
This sequence comes from Chthoniobacterales bacterium, assembly GCA_046262735.1. Lineage (GTDB taxonomy): Bacteria > Verrucomicrobiota > Verrucomicrobiia > Chthoniobacterales > UBA10450 > AV17. The sequence continues at coordinate 15,721 of JBHEMD010000022.1, forward strand.
CGATTTTCGTCTGGGGTTTGCTCATCGGCGGGCTGCTCGGCCCAATCCTGGCCGTGCCATTGACGGCGACGATTAAGGTCTTGCTGATGCGCTATGTCTGGAGCCGGCGTTTGCGCAATGAGGAGATGGCCGCCATCGAACACGTACCGGTGGTCGCAAAAGACGAGCATTCGCGGGCTTAGCTGCGCGCGGCGCGGTTGCAGCTGGATCAGTTGCATTCTTCTGCCGCTGCGCGGATAAGACAGGAGGATGGCGGCAGAAATCAGGCGCGTCCGGCGCAAAAGAAGGACTCACTCGCGGCGCGCCAAATCTCTGCGCGATTTGATTCCTCGATCGGCGCCGTCTCAAGTCGCGCTGCTGATCGCAATCACCGCACTCGCCTTCATTCTCGGCACCATCTTCTCCCGCTATACTTCGGAGGCCTACAACAGTTGGCGACAAAAGCGATTGCTACAACGCGCCAATCTCTTCCTGAGCCAGGCCGATGACAATGCGATGCCGACGGCGGCTCGGGAACGCACTTTGAACGAATCGATGAAAATCGCGAAAGAGATCTTGCGGATCCAGCCCAATTCACTGCCGGCCTATTACGTGCTGGCCGAGGCGGCGGAAAAGCGCAACCTCGAAGAGGCCGTCTCCTGGCGCGCACAAATCGCCCGACTCTTGCCGCACGATCTGGACAGCCAGCTCAACCTCGCTTCCGCGGCTTTGCGTTTCGGCAAGCTCGATCTCGCGCGGCGGGCGCTCGACAATGTTCCAGCCAGTCAACTCGACCGCGCCGCCTTTCACGTCGTGGCAGGTTGGTTGGCGCGCGCGGAAGGAAACTACGCCGAGCAGGAGCAGCAGTTTGCCGCCGCTGTAGAAAAGGAGCCAGAGAACGATCTCTATCAGTTTAATCTCGCCGCCCTCCAAATCCGCTCGCCGGACGCGCAAAAAAATGCAAACGCGCGCGCGACTCTTGAGCGCCTGAGCAAGACCTCTGCTTTTCGCACCGGCGCCGTGCGCGCATTGCTCAACGATGCGGTCGCGCGGGACGACTTCAGCGCGGCCGATAATCTCGCCCAAGCCCTGCAGATGTCGCCACAGGTGACCTTCAGTGATTATCTGCTTTGCTTGAACTTTTATCGAAAACTCGACCAAAAGAAATTTGGCGTGCTCCTTGAGAAGGTGAAACCGGTCGCCGCGCACAATGCCGCGGACGCAGCACTGTTGATGGACTGGCTCAATACAAACGGCCTCGCCGCCGAAGTGCTCAAATGGAACGACAAATTGCCGTCCGAATTGACCACGCAACCTCCCGTGGCGATTGCGATCGCTGACGCCCTTGCCAATCTCAAAAACTGGTCGCGGCTGAAACGCTGGACGCGGGCCGATTCATGGAAAGATACGGATTACCTGCGGCTCGCCTACCAGGCACTGGGCGCGCGCGAATCGCGGCAGGCCAGCGCCGATGCGGAGTTCACATCCCTTTGGCGCATGGCTGAACGCGCGACTGACGAACAGCCCGATCGCCAGGTCAAGCTCGCCCGCCTCGCGACCAAATGGAACTTCTCCATCGAAGCGGATGCACTTTGGTCGCGTGTCGCCAAAAATCCCGCCACCAGGCGTGAGGCCCTCGATGCGCTCTACCGGCTTTATCGCGATAAGAACGACCTGCGCAGGCTTTATGAAGTTCTCCAGCAGTTACACGAGAGCGCGCTGACTGACGCGGCCATCACCGCAAACCTCACGCGTCTCGGCCTCGTCCTCGACCAAAACGCCGCCGAAGCTCACCGCCTCGCCAAAGAAGCCTTCGACCGCGCACCCGAAGACGTAAACTGCGCGGTCACCTATGCGTTTTCACTCTACGGCCTCGGCCGCACTAATGAAGGCTTGGAAATCCTTAAGAAATTGCCACCGGACCGATTGCACGATTCACACGCCGCCGTCTACGTCGCGGCTCTTCTCGTGGATGAAAATCAATCCGACGCCGCCCGGAATTTTGTCGAAGCCGCCGAGCGCGGGGCTATCTATCTCGAAGAGAAAAGACTGCTCGACGAAACCAAACTAAGATTGGCGTCGCTGGTGGCGGCGGTGACTCCCACTCCCGCTTCGGGCGTAGAGCCGGGATCGACATCTTCGCCCCCACCGCGCGTCACAACTACACCACAAATTACTCCCGGGGGCGCTGCGCTGTCCACTCCTCCATCTCGGCCTTAGTCATTCGGCAACGCTCTTCCAGGCGCGCATCGCGAAAACCTTCTTCGCGCACATCGTGCAGGTATTGGCCGCGCGAGAGCAGCGTGCCCTGACAGACGCGTTCAATGGCTGCGCTTTTTCGTTCAGCGCGCATTTTTTCCACCAGCTCATCGAGCATCGTGGTCGGGACCCGATACCGTTCACTGGGATAAATGAATCCGAAAAGCACGAGGTGACTGAGCAGCACCCGCCAATCAGGTCCAAACCGCTGGAGGAGATGCGGCCAATCGATCCGTTCGGCGCATTTCAACAGCAGATGCGCAACGTCTGCGCCGTCATAGCGCTCCCGTTCCATGATGTAAGCCTTCATCCAGATAATTTCTTCCGGCGCGCAAATCCGCGCCGTGATCCCGACCACCTCACGGGTCGGCGCGCGCGTAAACCAGGAGTCGTCCACTTCGCAGAGGCCGTTGCCGCCGCGATAGATGATGTCGATTAAATCGTCGCCGTGAAAAACCTTTGCCAGCCAGTGCGGATGCGTGTCTTCCGTGCGATGACCGTGTCGGCGAAAAATCTCCAGCAGTCGATCAACGTCGATCGCTCGGACGAACAAATCGAAATCTTTCGTGTTCCTTGCGATGCCGGTGTAGAGCGCCATCGCAAACGCGCCACCCACGAGAAATGGGACACCCTCGCGTTGCAGTAATTCCATGCTCTCGCGATAAAATTTTGCCGCTTCGCCGAGCGGCGCCGCATCGGTCCAAATTCGCTTCATCTCATTGAAAAACGCGCATGATTCATAACTTGCGTGCATCACGGCCACTATGCCGTGCACAGCCGTTTTCTTTCTCGGAATGAACGAGCCCAAATTGCGTGTCGCGGCCATCGCCGACATCCATTATGGCAAACATTCCCGCGGCGCGTTGCAGGATGTCTTCGCCGCGTGCTCCGAACAGGCCGACGTCCTCCTTCTTTGTGGCGACCTGACCGATTACGGCTTGGCCGAGGAAGCCGAAGAGTTGGTTGTCGATCTTCGTTCCGCCGTGCATGTGCCGATGCTAGGCGTCCTCGGCAATCACGACTTTGAATCCGGCCAACCCGAGCTGGTCCGCAAAGTTCTCGAACAAGCCGGAGTGACCATGCTCGATGGCGAATGCGCTGAAATCCAGGGAGTCGGCTTTGCCGGTGTCTGCGGTTTCGGTGGCGGATTCGGCCGCCGGATGCTCAATGCCTGGGGCGAACCGCTCGTCAAAAAATTCGTGCAGGAAGCAATCGATCACGGCGTGCGGCTGGAACAGGCGCTCACCAAATTGCAAACCGAGCGCCGCGTCGTGCTGCTGCATTACTCACCCATCCGCGAGACCTGCGAAGGCGAATCGCCGGAAATATTTCCCTTCCTCGGCTCAACCCGGCTGGAAGAGCCCATTAATCGCTTTCGGGTGAACGTAGTTTTTCATGGTCACGCTCATAACGGCGCGCTGAGCGGCAAGACGGCCAGCGGCATACCGGTTTACAACGTGTCGATGCAGGCCGCGCAAAAATACGCGCCGAACGATCCGCCTTTCCGGATCATCGAGGTTTGAGTTCGGCGTTTTGTGTTCAGTCCTTGTAAGGATCGACAATATCGCGCCCCGCCATGGCGACGCCGAGTGGACGCAATGTGTGCAAAACGCGAATCGTCCCGGCGTGCGCGGCAAGCACATCCGGCAGGCGCCGGTAGGCCTGTGGCGCTTCGTCCAGATCGCCACCGCGCAAAACGATATGTCGATCCTGCAGCCACTTCATCATTTCGTCATGACGGACGAGGCCATCCTGCCGGAGGCGTTTGTTCCCGACCTTCACGAATTTTCCTTTCGCCTGTGTGCGCGACATGATCCGCCCAGCTCCGTGAATAGTCGAAAACAACGCTTCATGCGAAACCGGCGAATCGACTCCTTCGATAATGACAGCCTCGTCGCCCATGCTGCCGCCGACGAATCCTCTCTGTCCCGGAAACGCTGGCGTCGCCCCTTTGCACACCACCCAGTATCCCTCGCCGTCATGCTCCTCGCGCCAGGCGAAGTTGTGATGGTTGTGCACTTCTTCGAGGATCTTCGCGCCGAGAATATTTCGCGCCACGTGCCGCGCGACTGCTTCACGTCCGGCATACGCGTACCGTCCCGCCAGATGCATCCCAGTCAGATAATCATGGCCGATCGCCGATCTTTCATCGACCACCGTCGGCGGCACATCCATCCCGTCTTTCCCCCCGGCCGCTTTCAAAAAATGCGTCGCCGTCCTGTGCCCGAGCCCGCGCGACCCAAAATGCACGCCCACCCAGATGCGCTCCTGCTCGTCGGCAAAAATATCGACGTAATGATTGCCGCCGCCGACGGTACCGAGCTGTTCGGCCGCCATCGACTTCAAGTCGCGCATCGGCTTCAGTTCCCACGCCGGATCATCCTCAAACAGCGGATGCTCGACCCGCGTTTTACTTTTGCGCCCGATCCCGAAGGAAATTTCGCGCACCACGTCGTCCATGATCTTGTCGATCTTCGGCGCGACTTCTTCGCCCTTCGCGTCCGTCAGAATCGCGAGATTGCCGCACGCGATGTCGAACCCGACGCCGCTCAGCGATATCTTGTCCTTGTAAGCCACGACCCCGCCGATCGGCTGCGCGTAGCCCTTGTGCCCGTCGGCGCAAAGAACGCCGCGTTCGCCTCCCGCTGCAACGCATGTTTCGATCTGCTTGATCGTCGCTTCGTCATGCTGACCGAAGATTTTCGTTCGTGTCAGAGCTTCTTCCATCACGGCAACTTAGGCCGAAACGCGGTTCCCGCATGTCTGGGTAGCGCGCGCGTCTTACGTGTTGGCGATTGCATCTCGCAATCGCGACCTTTCCTTTGGAACGATAGACGCAAGGCAAGAGTGTTTCGGCGAGACGCCGAAACCAGCACGACGAGACGCGTGCGCTACCCAAGCAGTCGCCTGGTCGCGATTACGCGCCATGACTGGACCTCGGCGGCGGTTGTCATGGGCGAGGTGCAGCGCACGGCTTTGATTGAATCAAAAGCTATGTTGCGCAATGGAAGCTTAATCGCCGCAGCAAGCTCCTGCTTTATTCGTGCCGGCAATTTCTTGTAGAGCAAACTGATGTGCGGATCCTTCAGGGCGATGCTGTTTAGAGCAGCAGCCAGTCGTTCGAGCGTCGGGTTTGGTTTCATGCGAACGAAAAGCGTTTTCGTGAATTTCGCTGACCAGTCCACCTCGCGAACCTCCACTCGAACCGGTGACGCTTTGAGCTGACGCAGAAGTTTTGCCGGTGATTGTCGATCTTTTGCGAAGCAGAGCGTGAGATGCGGCTCGAAAGTTGGCGCTTTGAATTGTTTCCCCAAAATGTTGATCAGAACGCGAAACAATTCGCGCTCCGGCCGGGCCGGAATAAGCCAGTAAACGATGACGGCTTTTTTCATTCCTGTATCGGCGCGCTGTAAGGATCACATTATCACGATGTCGATGTTGCGCGGCACATCTTTGCGGCAAACCTTGGCTCATGCCAACAAATGTCGTGGGAACCGAGCTGAAATGTTGCTGCCGCAATCCACTAACGGGTTTCTATCGGGACGGGTATTGTCGCACTGGTGCGGAAGACGCCGGCCAGCACACCGTCTGCGTGCAAGTCACTCGGGAATTCCTCGATTTTTCGGTTCTTGATGGCAACGATCTCGTGACACCAATCCCAGAGTGGGGGTTTCCGGGATTGAAACCCGGCGACAAATGGTGCGTCTGCATCACCCGCTGGAAAGACGCGCTCGAGCACGGCCGCGCCGCGCCGGTCGATCTCGAAGCGACGCACTCTAGCGCGCTGGAATTTGTCACGCTCGAACAACTGCAAGGGCATGCACTCAAATAGCGTGTGCTAGCGGGACGTTCCACGGCCGGATGAATGACGGTTGAACTGAATTCAGTTTGCCGCCACGCTACCGCCGATTTGAAGCTGCCGTTCAGTTTTTTCCTCGCCCTGCGCTATCTCAAGCCGAAGCGCACTTTTCTCTCTATCATCACGTTGATTTCGATCATTGGCGTGATGCTGGGCGTCACCGTGCTCATCCTGGTCATCTCAGTCATGACGGGGTTTGATCGCGAGCTGCGGCAAAAAGTGATCGATTTCGATGCGCATATCCTGGTCACCACCGAAGATGTGCTGCACGACTGGCGCGCCCTTAAAGCCAAGATCGACAATACGCCGGGTGTAGTCGCTACGGCGCCCTTTGTGCAGGGACCCGTGATCGCCGAGTTCCAAAACCGTCGGCTCGCGCCGATGATCCGCGGGATTGATCCGGCTGAGGAAGAGAAAGTCGTTTCGCTCCGCAAATTCGTGAAACTGGGCAAGCTCGATCTCGAGGGCGAATCGGTCATCCTTGGGAGCGAGCTCGCGCGGCAACTGCAAATTAGTATCGGTGACAAACTCACCGTCTATTCGCCGGGTAATCTTGGTCAGGTTCTCGACGAGATAAAAAAACTCGAAAACGCGAAAGGTCCCGAAGAAAAACAGGCGATCGATGAACTGCGCGACGTTATTTTGCCGAAGGAACTCACCGTCACCGGGATTTTCGAGACCGGCCATTATGTGCACGACTCGGAGTTTCTGATTGTGCCGCTTTACGTCGGCCAGGAACTCTATGGGCTGGGGGACGCGCTCCACGGCATTACCGTTAAGACTGATAACCCGTACGGCGCCGAGCGGGTCAAAGAGTCCATCCAGCGATTTCTCGAGCCGCCGGAATACGCCCAAACCTGGATCGACATGAACCGCCAGTATTTTGAAGCGGTGCGGCTCGAGCGCACGGTCATGTTCTTTTTGCTCTTCTTTATCGTCGTCGTCGCCGCCTTCGGGATCATGAGCACGCTCATCACTGTCACGGTGCAAAAGCGGCGCGAAATCGGAATTGTGAAAGCGCTCGGCGCGAACATCTCGCAAATCATCTGGATATTTCTGGGGCAGGGCACCGTCGTCGGCCTCTTCGGCACTCTTACGGGTCTCGGACTCGGAATGACGTTGATCCGCTATCGCAATGAGTTCAGCCACTGGCTCGCGCGGACGTTGCACATCGAGATTTTCCCGCGCCAGGTCTATCAGTTCTCCGAAATCCCGGCGCAAGTCGTGCCGCAGGACGTCGCCATTATTTGCATCAGCGCGTTTTTGATTTGTTCGCTCGCCGCCTTGATACCCGCCTACTTCGCCGCGCGTCTCGACCCGGTGAAAGCTCTGCGCTACGAGTGATTCGATTCTTATTCTTACTCATGCTCGTCCTCGTGCTCATGATCGAATTCAAAAAGATATTGAGCGCTGCGACCGCAAAATCGTAGCCGCCCGGCCATTCGCTTTGCCGCGGGCCGGCCACGTTCAAGATGTCGATCGTGTGCTGGCGCATGAAATTGCCAATCACCCGCGCAGCCTCTTCCGGTGAAGTTTTCCCTGCATCGATGATATTGTGCGGCCGGTCGAGTCGACCACAGCACTCGATTGTGAATTGCGTGCCGCCGCGCGGCTCCCCAAAACAAATGATCACGGTGGCATCGGAGTCCTTCACGTTTTGCAGCGTGCGCTCGGCAAAGCTGCCACGATCCAATTCGCGCACCGGGTAGTGATCGGGAATTCGGCCAAACTCATCGAGCCGGCCGGTCGGACACCAGCCGCCGCACTCGATTCCATGTTTCAGGGCCACGTCGAGCGCCGCGCGATCGACACCCGTCTGAGCACCGGAAATAATTTTCACTTCGCTTGTAGCGGCGCTCTATGACCGTCGCATTATCCAGCTTCGGAAACGATCTCGCGACTCCGCGCGAAAGGGCTGAAGTTTGTGCCTCGATCATAAACATCGATCCCTTCAGCGCGCTTGAGATTGTTCACGACCCAGTAGGTGATTGGCGTGGCGGCCGCTTCGTAAAGCGTTTTGGCGAGATAGCCCGACAAGATCATGTTGAGCATCGTCAGCCCGGGCGCGTTACCGGCGAACGCGATCGTGATTACGAGGATGGTGTCAACAAGCTGGCCGGCGACGGTCGATCCAATCGTGCGTGTCCAGAGCCATTTGCCTTCGGTCCAGATTTTCATCTTTGCCAGCACGTAGGAATTGGTGAATTCGCCGGCCCAGAACGCGATGAGGCTGGCAAGAACGAACCGCGGCACGGTGTAGAAGACAATTTCGAATGCATCCTGGTGTTTCCACTCCGGCGCCGAGGGAAACCAGACGACGATGGCGGCGATGATTGTCATGAGAACGTTCGCGCCGAACCCGATCCAGATCGCCCGCCGCGACGCGCCGTAGCCGTAAACTTCCGTAAAAATGTCGCCGAAAATGTAAGTGATTGGGAACAGTAATTGCGCTCCGCTCACGTGCGGCACCCAGCCGAAGATATTGATCGGGATGATGCACATCTTCTGGCCGACCAAATTGGAGATCAGCAGCACGACCACGAAAATGTGGACGAGCAGATCGTAAAACCGAAAGCTGGTCAGCCGCGCGTCGCGCGCTGTGAGGCGCTGGATCATTCCTTTGTCATGTCGAGCTGACGTCGAAACACTCTTAATCGCCTGGCTTGGTTCAATCGCCGGTTGGGACAATGTCCTCGCGCTCGACCATTAGGATAACGGTGCGTTGCGGCGCCCGAGTGCGATGCTTGACGCCTTTGAGCACGACGAACCCTTGCTTGGGCGCAAGATCGACAACGCAATCTTCGAGATCGATCAGCAAATGACCGTCGACGACATAGAAAAATTCATCGAGCTCTTTGTGCGAATGCCAATGATATTCGCCCTCGACAATTCCGAGCCGCACGACGGCATCATTCACTTTGCACAGCGTCTGGTTCCACCATTTGTCCGTGCAGGCATCGACCAGCTTCTGCACATCGATCACCTCCAGCGGTCCGTGCAGGATGTTCAGACAGGTCTTGTAGGGGAAATCTTCCGTCAATTTTTTCGAGCCCATCCTGTCGATTGCTTATTTTGTCATTCCGAGGGGAGTAGGGGAACCTCTTACTGTTTTTGCCCTTCTCGCTCCCGCTCGCGAACGGTTAGAGATATCTTGACGGAGCTTGTCCTGAGCGGAGTTGAAGGGCTCGACATGACAGGAAGCTACTCTTCGCCGTCGAAGTAGTCGGTCTCAGATCCTTTGATGTCGATCCGCTGATTGGACAGTTTGTTGACCTTCCACTTTGCGCTGTCTGGAAAATAACCCGATTCGCCGACTGCGTTGTCGGCGATGACGTAGTAAATCAAATCCTCGTTGCCGGTGTTACTGATCTGGTGCGGCTCATTCGGCGCGAAGATGAAGGCGTCGCCCGCGGAAATTTCGGTTGAGCCGTCCTTGTGACGAACAGTGCCGCCACCGCTTACGACCAGGTAGAGCTCCCATTCTGCGGAATGGGCGTGATATGGGAAATTTATTTTGCCCGACGGCATACGATTCCATTCCAAATCGAAGGGCCACCGCTTTCTTGAATCCGGCGACCTCGCATCGCGACCAAGAGCTTCCGAGATGCCCTTGAACGAGACCGCGTATTTACCCTTGGGCGATTGCCACGGTTTTTCTTGAATGTCGCTGACGTTTACCTTGCGCACGTTCCTGTAGCGGCGGTCTATGACCGTCGCATTTTTTTATTCTTCGCCCTCGAAATAATCGGCTTCCTGTCCTTTTACGATTACTTCCTCATTGCCTTCCTTCCACACCGCGAATTTCCCACTGTCGGGGTAATGACAGGAATCGCCGCGCGGATTATCGGCGATGACGTAGTAAACGAAATCTTCGTCGCCGTCGTTACTGAGCTGGTGCGCTTCGCCTGGCCCGAAGAAAAACGCGTCGCCCGCTGTCACTTCCGTCCAGCCATCCTTGTCGCGCACCTTCCCGCGGCCGGACACGACCAGATACAATTCCGACTCGCTCGAGTGCGAATGGTATGGGCAAAGGAATTTGCCTTTGGGAATTGTGACCAGCGCAAGATCGAACGGATGCCGTTTTGCTAAATCGAGCGACTCCGGATCCCGCCCGAGCGCGACCGAAATGTCTTTCGATCTCCGCCCAAACTTTCCCTTCGGCGATTGCCGCACCCGCTCTTCAATGTCGCTCAGGTTCACTTTGCGCATATCACAGGGAATTCACAGCTCCCACTTTTTCGGCAGCTTTTGTTTGAGTTTTTCGACGGGGGCAAAGAGGTCGCCCAGTTTTTCGACGCGTTGGAGCGCTTTCTCGCAGCGGAATTTGAGGAGATCGGCTTTTTTCTTTTTTAGGCAGGTCGCGACTTCTTCCCAGCTCACCGGCGTGGAGACGGTGGGCTCGTCCTTGGCGCGCAGGGAATAGACGCAGACGGTGGTTTTGTGTTCGTCGTTCTGGCTCCAATCGACCAATACCTTGCCGGTGCGCAGGGACTTCAACATTTTCGAGACGACAAGATCGACATGTTCGCGCTCGAGATGCTCGGCCAGGGCGCGGGAGAGGCCTTTGGTGCCGTCGTAGGTCGCCGGTGTGTTGAGCGGTACGTAGACCTGCAGACCTTTTGAGCCGCTCGTTTTGGCCCAGCTTTTCAGTTTCATTTTCGCCAGGAGATCGCGCAACCAGAGACCGACCTGGCAGCATTGCACGATGTTGGCGGGCGGGCCGGGATCGAGATCGAATACCATCATCGTCGGACGGGCGACGTCTTTCTTGCGCGAGAGCGATGTGTGTAATTCGAGGTCGGCCAGGTTCGCCGCCCAGACGAGCGTGGGCAGGTCCTGCGCCAGGCAATAATCCATGATCCGATTGTTGCCTTCGCTCCAAACTTTCGCCGTCTTCACCCAACTGGGCCGGTGCGACGGGCAATTCTTCTCGTAAAAAAATTCCGCTTCCACGCCGTTCGGGTAGCGTTTCATCGTCAGCGGCCGATCGCGCAGATGCGGCAAAAGCACCGGCGCGATCCGGATGTAGTAATCGATCACCTGGCCCTTGGTGAATCCGACTTTCGGATACAGCACCTTATCCAGGTTTGAAACGGCGAGCTTTTTGCCCTCGACGATGAGCTGCGCTTTTTCCGACATCACTCAAAATTTCTCTCCCACAGATTGACACAGATTTTCACAGATTAAATCCGAGGCGCTTCTGAACCTGTGTTTCGTTGTGTTCATCTGTGGCCGCGATCTTCAGGCGAAGAAGCGTTCCGGGGGGAGCATCGGCTGGGGCTTACAGATGCGGCCGACGCAATGTTCCCAACTTTCGTGGCCGGTGAGGATCTCAATTTCGACCCGCAGAAAACAAATCGGCACTTTGATCTCGGCTTCAGCCAGGCGCGGCATGCGCACGGCATCTTTCTCCGTCGTGACGATCATGGAGAGATCGCGGCGAATGCAACGCGCGATGAAGCTTTTGAGCTCGGCTTCGGAAAAGTAGTGGTGGTCGATGTAGCGGTTGGCAAGATCGACATGTGCGCCCAATTTCTTGAGCGCGCCTTCGAAACTTTCCGGCGCCGCGATCGCGCTGATTGAGCCGATAAAGGCGTCCCGCAGGCGTTCGAGCGGCAATCGTTCGCCGGTATAAACGTCCTGCAGGTAAAGCGGTTTGTGCGCGCATTCGATGATCTCGGCGGTCCGATTGTAGCGGCGGATCCGCTCAACGAGCGCGTCGTTCCGTTCGCCGGTGTTCTTGGTGATGAAAATGTAACTGGCACGGCGCAGATTCCGTGGCGGCTCGCGCAACGTGCCGCGGGGCAGCAGAAACTCGTTTCCAAAGGGCGCCTGCCGATCCACCAACACCATGTCGAGCCGGTGTTTGAGGTGGAGATACTGCAGACCGTCATCGAGCAGCAGCGTATCAACTTTCCATTTATCGATGGCGAAGCGGCCGCTTTTGACGCGATCTTTGTCCACGAGCACGATCACATCGCGCAAATTATGCGCGAGCATGTAAGGTTCGTCGCCCGCGGTGCGCGAGTCCAGGAGAAGCGATTGTCCATCGGAGACCACGCGCGGCGGATGGACATTTCTTTTCAGCACTCGATCGAGCAGGCTGCGTTTTCGCGGCATACTTTTATAACCGCGGCTCAGGATCGCGATTCGGCGGCCGCCGGACTGCAGCGCGCGCGCAAATTTTTCCACGATGGGCGTTTTACCCGTGCCGCCGACAGTCAGATTGCCGATGCTGATAACGAGACAACCGAGCGCGCGTTCACGAAAAATTCGTTTCCGATACAGAAAAAGACGAAGTTGCACCAGGCGCTTGTAGATCAGTGAAAGCGTGTAAAGGAATTCGCGCAGGATCACGGCGCGAAATCCGCGGCGCTGTTCAAGGATGACCTCGATCGCGAACTGCTCGAGATTCTCGAATGATCTCATCGAATCTTTGATGTCACAACGTGGGCGCCACGATTGTCGGGTCGTGTGATAATTGTACGCGCA